>CAYVCR010000001.1:0-8246 GCA_964450205.1 uncultured Oscillospiraceae bacterium
TGAACTCCATGTTGTCGATGACCAGCTCCAGACCCAGCTTGTCAGCGATGGCCTGAGCGACTTCCACATCAATACCAACATAGTTGCCGGCATCATCGGTCATTTCATAAGGAGGGAAGGCGGCGTTGGTGGACATGATCAGCTTGCCTTCTTCAATGGTCAAGCTGTCGCTGGCACCACAGCCTGCGAACATACCCAGTGCCAGAACCAGCACCAAAGCAAAAACAATAATCTTTTTCATTTTTCAAATCTCCATTTCTTTCCCTTGATGTTTAGGGGAATTATAGGTTGTATTATAACGCGTATATTATTCATAGTCAAGTGCGTAATCGTACAATTTTGTAGTAATTACCCGCATTAAATAGGGTATAACGAACAAAAATATGCAAGGATTTCTGAATTTTTGCATACTTCAAGGATGTATATTATACACAGCTGCGCTGTATATTCACAAAATAATAAGGTTTGGCATATCCTATGTAACAGGAATGCCGCTGTATGCACCAGAGCCGTACAAATGTATCGTATTTACGGCTGTTAGTATACTATTTGACCGGGAAAACACCGTTTTTTGGGCATTTTAATAGTTGTAAACGGGCCAAAAATATTATATAATACTAAGGTTACAATAATACTTCGGGAGGAATACCTGAATGGAAAATAGAAACGAGGAACTGAAGCAATATTTGGTTCCCGGTAAACATGTGCATTTGGTGGGAATCGGTGGCGTATCCATGCGTCCTCTGGGCCTTGTGCTGAAGGGTATGGGCATGATGGTTACCGGTTCGGACATGAATGCTTCCGTATCGACGGATGAGTTGATTGCCAACGGTATTCATGTCAGTATCGGACACAGTGCAGCCAACATTGAAGGGGCTGACTGCATCATTCGTACTGCAGCCGCGCATAATGACAACCCGGAGATCGCCGCAGCGCGCAGCGCAGGAATCCCTATGTTCGAGCGTGCACAGGCCTGGGGCGTGATCATGCAGGCTTACCAAAATGCGGTCTGTATTGCAGGTACACACGGTAAAACCACGACGACCTCCATGGTTACTCATATTCTGATGGCGGCGGAAACCGATCCGACGGTTATGATCGGCGGATACTTACCCTTACTTCGTTCCGGTCACCGGGTCGGCAAGGGAGATATTATCGTCTTGGAAAGCTGCGAGTACTGCGATTCTTTCTTGAATTTTTTCCCCACGTTGGCTGTGATCTTAAATGTAGAGGCCGACCATTTGGATTATTTTAAGGATCTGGCAGATGTTCAGAAGTCTTTCCGGCAATTTGCGCTGCTGTCTACCGGCGGTATTATTGCCAATGGTGATGACCCCCATGTGGTCCAGACATTGGAGGGCTTGGACTATCTGAGCTTTGGCTTGAAAGAGACCAACCGGGTCCATGCGGAGAATATTTGCCCTGACTGGCGGCACTTTGATGTTGTTTGTGACGGCCAAGTATACTGTCATTTGGACCTGCAGGTTTTGGGCCGCCATAATGCGCTCAATGCGCTGGGGGCGGCGGCGACAGCCTGGAAGCTCGGCATTCCCGGAGAAGCAGTCTGCCGCGGACTGGCTACCTTCTGCGGTGCTGAGCGGCGTATGCAGTTCAAGGGCAGGTATAACGGAGCGGATGTCTACGATGACTATGCCCATCACCCCGATGAGCTGGCGGCTACGATCGAAGCAGTTCGTACTATGGATTATAAGCGGATTGTAATTGCTTTTCAGCCCCACACCTATACCCGCACCAAGGCCTTGTTCAGCGATTTTGTTCGCGAACTGAAAAAGGCAGACCGTGCGGTGCTCGCAGAGATCTACGCAGCCCGGGAGCGGAATACGGTCGGTATCTCCTCCAAGGATCTGGTGGAGCAGATTCCCAATTCCGTCTACTGTAAGACCTTGCCGCAGGTGACGGAGTACCTGCGCACCATCGCCACAGAGGGAGATGTGATCCTGACTGTTGGCGCCGGTGATATTTTCCGTGCCGGCGAAGCATTGCTGAAATAAGAAAGGAAATCCATATGCGAAAGTTAAGTGTATGTGTGCTGTTTGGTGGCATCAGCCCCGAACACGAGGTTTCTCTGCGTTCTGCGGAGTCTGTACTGAATAATATGGACCCCGAAAAGTACAACATTTTCCCAGTAGGCATTACCAATAATGGCGACTGGATCCTGTTTGGCGGCAAGGACTATTCCATGCTGCCTGCCGGGACCTGGCAGGACCATCCTGATAATCGCCGCGCTACCATCTCTCCGGTCAGAGGTCAGGGCCTTCTGAGCTTTGAGGGCGACTGTGTGGTGCGGGAAATGATCGACGTGGTGTTCCCGGTCCTTCACGGCGAAAACGGCGAGGATGGTGCTATGCAGGGCCTGCTGCAGATGGCAGGCATCCCCTATGTGGGACCGCACGTTTCTGCGTCTGCGGTTGCTATGGATAAGACCCTTACAAAGCTGGTTGTGGACAACGCCGGCGTGACGCAGGCTGCCTGGAAGCTGGTCAGAAGCAGTGATCTGCATAACCACATGAATACAGTGCTGAACGACCTGGAGGGCAGCTTTAGCTACCCCGTGTTCGTCAAGCCTGCCGGTACCGGTTCTTCTGTAGGTGTATCCAAGGCTGCCGACCGAGAGGCGCTGCGAGAGGCTCTGCTGCAGGCAGGTGCGTACGATGAGAAGATCCTGGTGGAGGAGTTTATCCATGGCCGCGAGATCGAGGTGGCCGTTATGGGTAATGACAGCCCTGTTGCCTCCGTGTGCGGCGAGATCGACTCCGGTGCTGAGTTCTATGACTACGATGCCAAGTATATTGCCGATACCTCGGTTGCCTATATTCCCGGACGCATCCCGGAGGATGTGGCAGAGCAGGTACGGGAGCTGGCAGTGAAGGTCTATACGGCCATTGGCTGCCAGGGCCTGAGCCGTGTGGATTTCTTCGTGACCTATGAGGATAACCGAATCGTCTTTAATGAGATCAATACACTGCCCGGCTTCACTTCGATTTCCATGTACCCCAAGCTGTTTGCAGCCAGCGGTATTCCTTACAGCCAGCTGATCGACGAGCTGCTGCAGCTGGCATTGGAGGCATGATATGAAGAAGTCCGTTATGCTGTCTATCGAAGGACGGCAAAGCTACGCAGGGCAGGAGCCGGATGTGATCGAGCTTGTCACGGAGGGCACGCTTGAGCAAACCGCCAGCGGCTGGATCATCAGCTATGAGGAAAGCGACCTGACCGGCATGCAGGGTGTGACCACCACATTTTCTGTGGAGGGTAAAAAGCTGATCCTGACCCGTACCGGTAAGCTGAATTCCCAGATGATATTTCAGGAGGGGATCCGTCATGAATCTCTGTATCAAATGGAGTTTGGTGCCATGATGCTCAGCGTCTGTGCCAGAAAGATCAAAACCGATCTGTCAGCAGACGGCGGCATCATCGACTTGTCCTACGGTATCGAGATCGAGCAAAGTGAAGCCGGCGTGATCGATTATCATTTGGATATCAAACCCAAAAATTAGAATTCCGAGCCTGCTTTTGTGCAGGCTCGGTTTTTTAATCAGCTTTGTAATCTAAATTATACTCTATGATATTTAGACACATATCATCGCGGTAAAGGGCAATACTAATCATTCGATAAATACCGCTTTCCTCAGGATAGGCATTACATTGTCCTGTATCTACATTGTAAAACAATACATAGTCGCAGCTGGACAGAAGGGACATGTAGCTGGCAAGACCCGTCAGCTCATTGGGCATGCCATTCAAAAAACGGTCATCTGACTGAATACGGTCTACCAGTTCCTGAGTGCCGTCAACGTCAAAGTAAGCATTGGAATTATACCATATGTAAGTTGGGTCGGTAGCATCGTTGCCAACGCCTATGTTTTGGGTGGCAATATGGTCGTATTCTGGAATGTCAATGTCTAAATAGTACTCTATCCGCTCGACACCGATGGGATTATCGTTATATAATCTGGCAAAAATAAAGGTAAAGCATCCGTACAGACACAGCACAGCAGTCATAACGATACCTGCGATCACATTCTTTTTATATGGGTAACCCTTTGCTTTTGCAATAAAACCAAAAATCACGGATGCCACGGGTATGGGCGTGTACAAAAACATTACCCACATATTCTGCGTGAACAGATGATTGACCTCTTCGAGAACAGCAAATGTACCTATACCCATAAAAATGGACGCCAGCGAGGCTATGAACAGAATGAGGGAGACCGTTTTCCAAATGACAATGTTACCCCTTTGAATTTTTGTTGCAGGATTTTTTGACAAATGCGAAAAAAAACGGGAATCCTTATAGAGTGCGTCTTTCTGGAAAAAATAGATGCTGCCGTTGTGTTCCGGAAGCAGGAAATGCTTAGTTTGGTAAAATTTCGAGATATCTTTATAATAATGCTTGGAAGTACTGATCATCTCGTTGTTCTGGAAACGGTTAACTTCAAAGTAATTTTCAAACAGTCGGTAATGAAACGAAGTGTTTTCAAATCGTTTCCAAGTAGTTACAGCTGCCTTGCGATTCTTAAAGTAGCGCAGTATTGTACCAACAATCACGCAAAATAATAACCCAAGCCACGTACCGACTAAGGACTCGTCCGTGTTTCCGACTGCTAGCAGAAAAATAACGATTGCCACAACAAGAGAAAGGATCATCTTGTGTAGATACGGTTTGCAGCAGAATCTGCGCAGTTCCCGGATGTCATCATGTTCGAGGGAAAGATCATAAACCTCCTGTGGGATTTCCGGTTCTTCTGCTGGCACATCATCACCGAACAAGGAGTCCAGCGTGATTCCAAAGATCTCCTTCAAACGCAGTAGGTTGTCGATGGTGGGCATAGTCTGTCCCTTTTCCCACAGACTAATGGTTTGTCTGCTAACGAGAAGCATTTGCCCCAGCTCTTCTTGAGATAATCCCAGTCGCTTTCGGTGAAACTGGATATTATTGCTGATGTCCATAGCGTTCCCTCCTTTACCGGTATTATATAATATCACAGAAGAAACGTAAAGCACAGATTCCTTGATTTTGTCAAGCAATGCTTGCAGCTGTTAAATTGATATAAAAAGCGAGCAGAAAACTGCTCGCTTTCTACAGGTTTAGCCGTCTTCGGTCACAGGACCGTCGATACCGGGAGTTGTCGTTTCCTCGGTGGGAGCTTGATTTGTCGTCGGTGCTTCAGTAGGCGCTCCCGTGGAAGGCTCTGTGGTTTCTTCTTTCTTAATCTTGCAGACTACTTTGTCACGGCGATCATAAGTGGAGGTGGCCTCGACTTCGCTGGACAGCAGCTCGTCGGTTTCTTTGCTGTACTTACAGCGGTAAGTGCGGATCTTATAGCCGGTATAGCCGGAGGTGATCACATCACCGTCTTTGTAGCCATTTTCGTTATCCGCTTCCATTTCTTTATAGACGGTTTCATATGGATCAGTGGACAACACATCATAGGTCATTTTTACGTAGTAGTCCTTGGTATCAGTACCCACAAGACGAACCGTCACAGCACCGCCGGAGGACCAGGCTTCTATACGCAGGGGGTATTCAGTAGAGTTCTTGAAGCGGAACTCTGGACCGCCCCAGCTGACTGTAGCGTCCATTCCGTAGGGCATATAGGAGGAAATGAAACCGTGATTTGTCCGTTCTACGATCTCCAGATCGGCCAGCAATGCACTCAGATACAAACAGGAGGAAGCCTGGCAGATTCCGCCGCCATAGGTCTTTATGGTTTCGCTGCCCACATAACCGTCGGCCTGTTTCCAGCCGGCCTCGGCAGTCCGTTCGCCAAGCGCCGGGTTGTAGGAGAAAACATCACCGGGCATAAGCACTGTTCCGTTGATTGCCTGACAAGACAGCTTTAAATTCACATCGCGGTTCGCAGGGTCGCTGGCTGAATACGCGGTATAAGAGCCAAGCACATCGCGGAACAGGATCGCCTCCAGGCCAACCTTGGTATGGGTGGGGGCCACAGGGGAGAAAGATACCTCAAAGGCTTCGCCTGAAGGGGTTTGTTCTTGCAGTGCTTTTGCCTTCTCCAAATCGAATACATAACCATATGCGTGGGCAGATACCGCAAAGGTATCTTTGTCCATCTCGGCATCTACAGGCTCTACGCACACTTCGTCATATACACTGTCCAGATCCACAGGATTGGGATCTGTAACCTTGCAGGTGTATTCCACTTCAAAATCACACGCGGCATAAGCCTGCTTGACCTGTGCCAAAAGTGCTTGTGTATCGATCTCATAGCCGGCAGTACCTGCACTGACTGTCAACGTTTGGGTGGCAGCAGGCTCCTCTTCCGTAGTAAGATCAGGACGTTCACCGGTAAGCTCCCAACTGCCGTCTACTGCTTCCGCAGGGAAGCGCGCAGATAGTTCGTCCAGCGCCTCCAACAATGCATTTTCGTTGATGGTCAGATAGGGTGCCATATCCATTTTGATCCCGCCAAGGGCCGCCTGCGTCTGCTCCAGCTTGCGGTTGACTTGCGAGCCTGTACGACCAATATCGTACGCCGCTTCCACAGCGCCTTCTGCATCCAACGTAATGCCAACACTATCTGAAGTGATCTCAATACTCTGATCTAATATGGTAACGACCATAGACTTGCTGCAATAGTCTTCATCAAATGCCGACTGCAGTGCAGCAAGTGCATCACCTTTGGACATGCCGCCCACATTGACCTCCAGCACGGAAACATTGCTGAGGATCAGACCAGGGGTAACCTCACTGAAAAAGAACAGATACACCGCCAGCGCACCGGCGACCAAAAAGCATACACAAACCAGTATGATCAAAATAGTAGAAAAGACTTTTTTGCCGGATTTTTTGGGTTTTCCGGAGATCTGATGATAAGTTTTAACCAGATCAGCTTCATGTTTTTCAGAGCTTTGCTTTTTCTTCGCCAAGACATATCGCTCCTTTCAATATCATCTGAGTTTAGACATATTGTAGCATAATATCCGGTAAATACAAGTTACAAACTGTTTACACATTTTCCGTAGCGGTCAATGAATACTTTTGCCTGCCGCAGACTGTCAACGCCCGCAGCCAACCGCAATCGCAGGGTCGGCTCTTTGGCAGTGGCAACAAATTGAATGCGGTTTTTATAGTCGGCCTCTGCGCACATGGCGCTGACAGCTTCAAAGTTCAGATTTGTCAGTGTAAACAGCACATCCGTTGCTTTTTGACGAATGTCACATATACCGACCTTTCGGGCATTGGCACGCAGCAAAGCGATCTCAACCAGGTTGAGAACACCTTTGGGCGGCTCGCCGTAGCGGTCCACGATCTCGTCCAGCAGATCATCCGCATCCTCCTGAGAGCGGATCGCAGCCATACGACGGTAAAGATCCATGCGCTCCTCGCCTCTGGATACGTAGTCCTTATCCACGTTGGCAGTGACATTCAGGTCTGCTGTGCAATCAGGTGCTTTAGGCTTTTCGCCCCGTTCCTCCAAAACCGCCTCATCCAGCAGCTTTAGATACATGTCGTAGCCCACAGACATCATGTGGCCGGACTGCTCCGCGCCCAGCAGGTTACCGGCGCCGCGGATCTCCAGATCACGCATAGCGATCTTGAAGCCTGAGCCGAACTCTGCAAAATCGCGGATAGCAGAAAGTCGCTTTTCGGCAACCTCTGTCAGGGATTTGTCAGGGCGGTAAGTGAAGTAGGCATAAGCGTGACGGGTGGAACGGCCAACACGTCCGCGCAGCTGATGGAGCTGACTCAGACCGAAGCGGTCTGCATTTTCGATGATCAGTGTGTTGGCGTTGGGGATATCCAGGCCGGTTTCGATGATGGTGGTGCAGACCAATACCTGGATCTCGCCGTCTGCCATGGCATGCATCACATCACTCAGCTCATCCTCGCTCATTTTTCCGTGGGCCACGGAGACACTAAGACCGGGGATCCTCCGTTTCAGCGCAGCAGCGCACTGATCAATGGTCTCAACACGATTGTGCAGATAGTAGACCTGACCGCCCCGCTCGATCTCTCTGCGGATGGCGTCGTCCAAAATAGCATTGTTGTGTTCCATCACGTAGGTCTGCACCGGATAACGGTCGGCAGGCGGCTCTTCAATGGTGGACATATCCCGGATGCCGGACAATGCCATATTCAGCGTTCTGGGAATGGGGGTGGCGGAAAGAGTCAGAACGTCCACGCCCTTAGAAAGCTCCTTCAGCCGTTCCTTATGACTGACACCGAATCGCTGCTCTTCATCCACGATCAGAAGCCCCAG
>CAYVCR010000001.1:8256-41447 GCA_964450205.1 uncultured Oscillospiraceae bacterium
AGCAGCTTGTGGGTGCCGATGATCAGATCCACCTGACCTGCCCGCAGGTTTTGCAGGGTGCGCTTCTGGGAAGCTGCGGAACGGAAGCGGCTGAGCACGTCGATATTTACAGGGAAACCGCGAAAACGGGCAACAGCGGTTTGATAATGCTGCTGGGCAAGCACGGTGGTCGGTACTAGGATCGCGGCCTGCTTGCCGTCCATGATCGCTTTCATAATGGCACGCATCGCGACTTCGGTCTTGCCGAAGCCTACATCTCCGCAAAGCAGACGGTCCATGGGAACAGGGGACTCCATATCACTCTTGATCTCGGCGATGCATCGCAGCTGATCGTCTGTTTCCGGGTAGGGGAAGTTATCTTCAAATTCCCGCTGCCAGGGAGAGTCGGCTGCAAAAGCAAAGCCTTCCTGGCGCTTTCTGGCGGCATATAATTGAATCAGCTGTCCGGCCATGTCCTTGGCGGCTTTCCGTGCCTTGGTTTTGGTTTTCTGCCAGGCATCGGTACCGATCTTGTTCAGACGCACATTGGAGTCCTCGCCGCCTCCGCCAATATATTTGCTGACCAGATCCAGCTGGGTGGCGGGCACGAAGAGGGTGTCGCTGCCTTGGTAGGCAATCTTCACATAGTCCTTGACAGCACCGTCAACCTTGATCTGCTCCATAGCCACAAAGCGGCCGATACCGTAGTTTTCGTGGACAACAAGATCGCCGGGGGTCAGATCGGTGAAGGAGTTGAGCTTCTGCCGGTTGGTAACGGATTTCTTTGCCGTTTTTCGGGGAGCGCTCTTTGCGATCAGCTGTCCCTCCGTAAGGACTGCCAGCTTGGCGTTGGGATATTCCATGCCAAAGGGGATCGTCCCTTCGGCCAAAAGGATCTGCCCGGGTTTTGGCATGGTGGTCAAGGGGATGCACAGCATGGCGGAAAGACCCTTGCTGTGGAGCGTTTCCTGTAACAGCTCTGCTCGGCGGCGGCTGCCGCACAGGACCAGGCTGGAAAATTCCATCTTCTGATAATGTGCAAGGTCGGCCGCTGCCGTATCCATACTGCCCCCATAACCGGGCAGCTGCTTGGCGTTTATGGGTAAAAGCTGCTTAGGGGGATTCTCCTCGGGATAAGATGTTCCGGCAAAGGAATCCAGGTAGACAACGCATTGATCCTGAAGCTGGCTGCAGAAATCCTCCCATTGACATACATAGTCACACAGCTCTCCGGCAACAAGACCGGCTTGCAGAAGACTGTCAAGCTGCATACCGATCTCTTCCACACGGGTACGGGCACTGCGATGCAGATTGTTCTGATCGCAGAGCACGATTGTCGCATTCTTGGGAAGGTAGGACATGGCAGTCGCATTCTGTCTGTAAATAAGTGCCATGTACCGGTCAGAGGCCGGGTTTATCCGACCGTTTTCGTACTTTTCCAGATCCCGTTCCAGCGTTTTGATCAAATCTTCATTTGGGGTTTTTCTGCGCTTTTGACGGGCGATCAGACTTTGCAAATCTTGGCACAGCCCTTCGACACCGCCTTCATGGAGCTTCGGTTGGGTCTCGCCCACAGGCAGCACTACAATGGTGCTTACGTTTTCTGTGCGGCGCTGGGTGTCCGGATCAAAGTAACCCATGGTGTCCAGCTCGTCGCCAAAGAATTCCGCACGAACAGGCAAATCAGCGGCAGGGGAGAAGATGTCCAAAATACCGCCGCGGACAGCAAATTGTCCGGGGCCTTCCACCATACCGCAGCGACTGTAACCACAGCTGGTAAGATGGCTGAGCAGATCATTCAGTTCATAAGATTTGCCGACCTCCAGCGTAAAGGCAGAATACATCAGCACAGAGGGCGGCATCGTGCGCTGGCTCATAGCCTCCCAGGACATGATCTGCAGATCGGTACTACCGCCATGCAGATCATACAGCTGCCGCAACCGCTTCTGTTCCCAGCCTCTTGAAACCACTGCACTGTCATACAGCGTCAATTCTCTGGTTGGCAGTACAGGTGCTGTTTTTCCTAAAAAGGCCTGCAGCTCCTCCTGCAGGCGTTTTGCCGCCATATCGTCGTGGCAGATCACCACAATAGGCCGTGAGGTATGGGCGCGCAAGCCTGCGATCAGATGGCTGCGGTTGATCTGGCCAACGCCTGTGACAGCTGCAGACTCTCCAACAATTACGCTGTCAAGCAATGCAGCATATTCCGGTATTGTGCGCAGTACAGAAAGCAATTTTTCCATGGAATACCTCACAAAATCTCAAAAAATACGTTTTTTCGCTCCACGTAGGAACGCGGAAAGGGGGAAAATACCCCCCTTTCCGTGATTGAAACAGTATTATATTTATGGTCTGAAGCCGTTGAAACGGTTGGCTGCCTCCGGTACACCCTGTTCCAGAATGCACAGGGCGGCTTCACCGGCATGGGGCAGCACTGCAGACAATGCCTTTTCTTCACTGGCGGAGAAGGAAGACAGCACCCAGTCTGCCAGATCCTGCTCGGCGTGGGGCTTGGCACCTACACCGATCTTGACCCGCGGAAAGTCCTGACTGCCCAATTCCTGGATAATGGACTTGATGCCGTTATGTCCGCCTGCCGAGCCTTCGGCACGGATACGGAGCCTGCCCGGGTCCAAAGAGACATCGTCAAACAAAACGATGATCCGCTGGGGCGGGATCGAATAGTAAGCACTCAATTGCAGCACACTGCGGCCGGACAGATTCATAAAGGTCTGTGGCTTGAGCAGATACAGTTTTTTCCCCTGATAGGTAGTCTGTCCAAAAAACCCCTGAAACTTACCCTTGTCGATCTTGCAGCCAAGGGCCTTAGCCAATTCGTCAATGGCCCGGAAGCCGGCATTGTGACGGGTACGCTCGTATTGCTTGCCAGGGTTGCCCAGACCTACGATCAACCAGGCTTCTGCTTTGCGGCCGAACACAGCTTAGAACAGATCGGCGATAGAAGTACCGCCGTGGATGTGAGAGATGGCGCGGGCAAAGATGGGTGCCACATCCAGCTGCTTGATCTTGTCGCAGGGGCAGTCTTCAGCCAGCGGAATGGTGTTGTGGATCACGACCTCCTTCAGCACGCTGGTCTGGATACGCTCGAAGGCGAGGCCGGACAGCACGCCGTGGGTAGCGCAGGCATAGACTTCCTTTGCGCCGCCGACCTCCACAAGGGCGTTTGCTGCGTTGCAGAGGGAGCCGGCGGTATCGATCATATCGTCGTAAAGGATACAGATCTTGTCCTTTACGTCACCGATCACGTTCATGACCTCGCAGACATTTGCTCTCTGACGGCGCTTATCGACGATGGCCAGGCCCATGTGCACCTTGGCGGCGAAGGCGCGGGCACGTGCCACGGAGCCTACGTCGGGGGACACGACGACGAAATCATCGTGGTTGAACTGATCTTCGGGGAATTTATCGAGGTAGTAATCAACGAAAGTGGGGTTGCCCAGCAGATGGTCCACGGGGATATCAAAGAAGCCCTGGATCTGTGCTGCGTGCAGGTCCATGGTCAGCACCCGGTTTGCGCCGGCAGCGGTGAGCATGTTGGCGACCAGCTTGGAAGAAATGGGATCGCGGCTCTTGGCCTTGCGATCCTGACGGGCGTAGCCGAAGTAAGGGATAACGGCAGTGATACGACCGGCGGATGCCCGGCGGCATGCATCGATCATAACCAGCAGCTCCATCAGATGATCGTTGACAGGCTTGCAGGTGGACTGGATCAGGAACACATCGGAGGCGCGGACAGTTTCTTCCAGAGAAACAGCTACCTCGCCGTCAGCAAATGTCCGGACAGTACCCTTGCCAAGGGTGATGCCCAGTTCCTTGCAAATGGTTTCAGCGAACTTGGGATTGGAATTACCGCAGAATACTTTAATGTTATCTCCGTACGCAATCATCAAAGAATACCTCGCTTTATGTCTATTACATGCCCCATATTCAAACTATGAGCCATTGTATACATATTATACCATTAACAAGTAAAAAAAAGCAACACCGAACTTGGAGAAATACTAACAAAAAAAATATCAATGCGCGGTAATGTGTACAACATTACGACAATAAAGCGCAAAATATAAAAGCCCGCGCAGATACATAAGCGTATGTACCTGCGCGGGATAGATCAGGTCAGATTTCCGTTGGTATCACATGTTAAAGTTACCTGGCACTGCCTGGTTTCAACTGTTATCAAGAGTAATTTTCTATTAAATTCAGCATTTCCAACAGCTTTGTTGCCAGTGTAGTAGGAAGATCCACTGACATAGTGCCAAGCATCGTCTGTAATACTGTAGCTGTGAGTGACGTTGGTGCAGACTGCACTGACACCGGTCGTGACTCGGAAAGTTCCCCGAATGGAAAACTGCCATAATGCTTCGCCATCGCTGTTTCTTAGGGTATATGATTTTGAAGCGGATTTTGTATAACTGGTAGCATAAGTCGCAGTGGGACTTTCTGAAATTGTGATCAATACAGAGTTTCCGTCAGGAAGCTCTGTAACCGTTTGGCTGATGATCCTTTCATCAGCTGTCTCTGTTTCCAATGCAGAAGCACTGCATACATTCGGTATTGTACAAAGGACACTTGTGATTACACATAGGCATAAGAGAAAACTTACGAACCGTTTCATAATGGATTCCCCTGTTTTGTTATGTAGTTTCGACTACGATATCATAAATTTCTTCAGAATATTGGCGACCGACACTTTGGCTATTGGTAATTGCAATTCCGATTGCGAAAACAGCCACGATCAGCACAACGGCAATTCCGGTGTACAGCCAAACACGATTGCGAAGGTTTTTACTTTTTATGGCGCGATACACTTCGCTGTTGTCCATCGAAGCAATACACTCCTGTGCGTATGCATTAGGTGCACCAAAATGGTTTTGTATATCGGTGAGAGTTGCTTCTGGATTTGCTTCTATATATTCGTCAACATCTGCCTGAACGCTTTGCAGGATCATCTGCTTAGCCTTTGGAGAGCAGCGAAGGGCTTTTTTGATATCTTTGTAGTATTTGGAAAAATCTGACTTCATTGATTGCAACCTCCTATCATTTTGTTTCAGAAGCATTGTCTGAAAGAAATTCTGTCTGAGATAATACAGCTGCAATGCCGTTGCTTACGCGCCGATATTCCTGTAAAACCCGTTCAAGATAAGCCTTACCTGCAGGAAGAAGATGATAGTAGATTCTTGTCCGGCGGCCTATTTTTTCTGACCATGTGGAAACAAAACCCCGGTCTTGCATGCGGTACAGAACGGTGTAGAGGGATGGCCCCTGAATATCATATTGCTCATGGCTGCATTCCTTTAGTGCTTTTGAAAGCTCGTAAGCATAGTAGTCCTTCTGTGTGAGCAGGGCAAGCAAAAGCATTTCCGCAGTACCTCGCTTAAAACCCGCGGAGACTTCTGCAATACAAGTTTCAATATCTTTCTTCACAGATGAATCACCTACTGACAATCATTATTAATAGTATTAAACTACAAATATTAATCATTGTCAATAATTATCGAGAATAAATAATATTGACAATTAATAAAAAAGTATTTATAATAAATTTAAGATGTAAATACTTCTATAAAATTTCGTATTAGGGGGATGGTGGGGATATGGTAAATAAGAAATATGATAATGGTCTCATTGCATGTCTAATTCTGTTGATACTGTGTTGTGCTGGGATCATTGGAGTAATTGTTTCTGTGATAATTCCCAAGGAAGATTCACCGCAGCCTTCCGTACAAAGAATCATGACAAACTCTGTTAAAACAATCATAGAACGCCGGGAGAAAGATGGTAGTATTTCCGAGTATCGGATGACGAAAGATCCTATATTTCACGGTGCCTACCCATTTGAGAGCACGGAGAAATTAACGGAACTGCCGGATGTATCACGCTGGAAATACCGTATTACCTATTATTTAAATGAGGATGCCCAGATAATGTTTTTGTTGGGCGAGGATTGGCTTTATACGGAAGGTGCGGCTTACTCGTTTAACTACATACGTGAGTTTGTGGTGGGGATCGGCGCGGTCTTCGATTATTGGAATTCGGTTTTCGCAACTTATAACTGAGCGGCAGACCGCCCCTTGTGGGCGGTCTGAACTATATAGGCAAGCGAAATTTTGTTTGAATTTATGCTTGTGAAAACCATGGAGATGTGGGATACTATAAGGTACAAAATTTCTGTGCAGGAGTATGCTATGAACGATACGATCCGTATTCAGGGTGCCAGAGAAAACAACCTGAAAAATATTGATCTTACCATTCCCAGAGATAAGCTGGTGGTGTTTACGGGCCTTTCCGGCTCCGGTAAGTCCAGCCTTGCCTTTGATACGATCTACGCCGAGGGCCAGCGCCGCTATGTGGAGAGCCTCAGCTCCTACGCCCGTCAGTTTTTGGGACAGATGGACAAGCCGGATGTGGATTCTATTGACGGCCTGTCTCCCGCCATTTCCATCGATCAGAAGACCACCTCTAAGAATCCCCGTTCTACTGTTGGTACGGTGACGGAGATCTACGATTATTTGCGTCTTCTGTGGGCCAGAGTGGGCATTCCGCATTGTCCCAAGTGCGGCAAGGAGATCAGCCGCCAGACCATTGACCAAATCGTGGACCGGATCGAAGCCATGGGAGAGGGAACGCGGTTTATCGTCCTTTCGCCCATCATCCGTGGTAAAAAAGGCGAGCACATCAAGGTGTTCGAGGATGCCAGGAAGTCCGGCTTTGCCCGTGTCCGCGTGGATGGTATTTTGTATGATCTGAATGAGCCGATCAGCTGCGAAAAAAATAAGAAGCACACCATTGAGCTGGTGGTGGACCGCCTGGTGATCCGGGAGGGTCAGCGCCGCCGTTTGACGGATTCCATTGAAACAGCCTGCAGCCATTCCGGCGGCCTGGTGGTCATAGAACTGCCGGACACCAAGGAAGAGCTGACCTTTTCCCAGAATTACGCCTGTGAGGATTGCGGCATCAGCTTAACAGAGCTGGAGCCCCGCATGTTCTCCTTCAACAATCCTGCCGGCGCTTGCCCCAGCTGCACCGGCTTGGGCTTTCAGTTGGTGGCGGATGAAGACCTGGTGATTCCTGATAAATCAAAATCCATCTTTGACGGTGCTATCCAGGCCTCCGGCTGGAGCAGTGCCCGCACGGATTCCATTTTCCGTATGTACTTTGAGGCATTGGCACAAAAGTATCATTTTTCGCTGACAGCGCCAGTCTCCGAGCTTTCCCGGGAAGCCATGGACGTGATCCTGTACGGCACAAAGGGCGAAAAGCTGCGCATGACCTATAACCGGGGCAACGGCATGGGTGTCCTGGAGCAGCCCTTCGAAGGCATTCTGAATAACATCAGCCGCCGCTTCCGGGAGACCCAGTCCGATGCGGCCCGGAAGGAACTGGAAGAGTGTATGGCAACAGCACCCTGTCCCCACTGCCACGGTGAGCGCCTTTCAGAGATCGCCAGGGCGGTGACCGTGGGTGGTATCGGCATCATGGAGTTTTGCCGCATGAGCATTGGCCAGGAGCTGAAATTCATGGAGGAATTGAAGCTTGAGGGCAACATGGCTCTGGTGGCAGCGCAGATCGTTCGGGAGATCAAGGCACGCCTGCAGTTTTTGAAGGATGTAGGCCTGCAGTACCTGACTCTGTCCCGGGCAGCCTCCACATTGTCCGGCGGTGAGAGCCAGCGGATCCGACTGGCAACCCAGATAGGCTCTTCTCTGATGGGTGTGCTCTATATTTTGGATGAGCCGTCCATCGGCTTGCATCAGCGGGATAATGACAAGCTGCTGCAGACGCTGAAACGCCTGCGGGATCTGGGTAATACGCTGATCGTGGTGGAGCACGATGAAGATACCATGCGCGCAGCGGATTATATCGTGGACGTTGGCCCCGGCGCGGGCAGCCATGGCGGCGAGATCGTTGTCGCCGGCACGATGGATGATGTGCTTGCGGAGCCGCGATCTGTTACCGGTCAATACTTGTCCGGGGTTAAAAAGATCCCCGTTCCGTCTGCGAGACGTGCAGGCAACGGTCAACATTTGCGGATCTGTGGCGCAACAGAGAACAATCTGAAAAATATTGACGTATCGATCCCGTTGGGCACACTGTCTTGCGTGACCGGCGTATCCGGCTCCGGTAAATCCAGTCTGGTAGGCGAAGTGCTGAACAAGACGCTGCTTGGTAAGCTGAACCATGCACGTACCCGCCCCGGTGCTTGCCGTTGTATTGAAGGACTGGAGCATTTGGACAAGGTGATCGATATTGATCAGAGTCCCATTGGCCGCACACCCCGCTCCAATCCTGCAACCTATACCGGACTTTTCAACGATATCCGCGACCTGTTTGCCTCTACAAACGACGCGAAGATCCGCGGTTATGGTCCAGGCCGTTTTTCCTTTAATGTTAAGGGCGGCCGCTGTGAGGCCTGTAATGGTGACGGCCTTGTCAAGATCGAAATGCATTTTTTGGCAGATGTATACGTTCCCTGTGAGGTCTGCAGGGGACAGCGGTATAACCGCGAGACCCTGGAGGTGCAATACAAGGGAAAGAATATTTCCCAGGTGTTGGATATGACCGCAGAGGAAGCACTGACGTTTTTCGAGAATCTTCCAAAGATCCATCGCAAGGTGCAGACCTTGGTGGAAGTGGGGCTTGGCTATGTGAAGCTGGGACAGTCAAGCACGACCCTGTCCGGCGGCGAAGCCCAGCGTGTAAAGCTGGCAACAGAGCTGTCAAGAGTTTCCACAGGCCGCACGATCTACGTGCTGGACGAGCCCACTACCGGCCTGCACGCAGCCGATGTGCACAAGCTGATCGAAGTGCTGCAGCAGCTTGTTGACGCAGGAAACACGGTGCTCGTCATTGAGCACAATTTGGATGTGATCAAGACTGCCGACTATATTATCGACCTTGGCCCTGAGGGTGGCGACGAAGGCGGTCATGTGGTTGCTTTCGGCACACCGGAACAGGTGGCGGAACAGCCTGACAGTTATACCGGCCAGTATTTGAAACGATATTTATAAGAAATCCCCGGTCTGTAAAAGACCGGGGAAGCAGGGTCACTTTTTGATGTTCTTGAATGCAGTCGGGGGCAGGACATCGGCAAATTCCAAAAGCGTGGAATCCAGGCCTGCGGCGTAATCGTTGCCCGGCAGCTGCACAGGCGTACGCACCATGGAAGAACTGTGCAGCCGCAGAGAAATCGACATGGTGACACGTGTACCGCCGCTTTCCGGGCTATCCACAAGAACGGTGCCGCCATGATCCGTGGCTACTGCATGGACGATCGCCATACCCAGGCCCAGGCCGTGTCGCTTATCCTCGATAACTGCAGGCCGCAGGTAGCGGGTAAAGACGTTGCAGCGGGCCTCCTGTGCATCGCCGGGATCGGTCACAGAAAAATACAGGTGATCCTCTTTTTGGGAAAGACTGGCGCGAATCACACTGCCCTTGGGAGAAAATTTGATGGCGTTGGACAGAATGTTGCTGATCGCCCGTTGCAGCAGATCCCGATCAGCAAGGCCAGTAACAGGCTCGGTCAGATTCTGGAATTCCAGATGGCAGCCTGCAGCTTCCACCATGGTGTCCATCTTCTCCATGATCTCCCAGAACAGACCGGCAAATTCGGTTGCTTCCAGTCTTACGTTGGAGTCCTGTCGCAGCCAGTCAGCATCTGCCATGTTAGTGATGATACGGCTGAGCTGGTAAACATTTTGCCGAAGATTGCCGGATTGTGCCTCATACTGCTTATCGCCAACGATCAATTCTTCCAGAATGTTGACAATATTGCACAGGGGCATCTTTAGCTGCAAAGAGGCCAATGCATAGGCCTCCAATTTTGCACCCTCTGTATCCAGAACGAACAGATCAAAATCCTCGATCCTGGTCACGGAAGCACCACAGGTAACGTGGGCGGAAGTGATGTTCAGGTACAGGCAGCCACCTGTAAACGCTTCATAGGCAGCGCCATCTTTGGGCAGAAATGTCATGACATTTTCGCCCACTTCGAACAGCTTGTGCTTGGCTGCTTTATTGGCACGGATAATGATGCCGTGGCGTACGCAAAAAGCGGGATGCTCGATCATATCCAAAAGACTGAAATGATTGGAAGTATCCATGACGCGCCTCCTTTCGGCTTATGATGTGCAAAACACAGAATTCTATTACCCTTTCTATTGTAGCGAATTTTAGCGAAATTGCAAGAAAAATAAACATTGGGGTGACAATATGGCCAACAATGAATCCATTCATACCGGGCACCGTCAGCGTGTCCGCAAGCGTTTTTTGGAAGAGGGTCTGGATAGCTTTAACGAGATCAATGCATTGGAGCTGCTGCTGTTCTACTGCGTTCCGCGGAAAGATACCAATGAACTTGCACACAGATTGCTGGATTATTTTGGCTCCTATTGCAATGTGCTCAATGCTTCATATGCGGAACTGAAAAAGGTCGATGGCGTTTCCGATCACATTGCTACATATTTGAATCTGCAGGGGGCGGCGGTACGGTATTATTTAGTAAACCGTAAGCTCAGCGGAACGGTCGTGGAGACCACAGCGGATTATGGGGAGCTGCTGTTGTCACATTTTACAGGCAGACTGAACGAAACGGTATTTCTGCTGTGTCTGGATGCCAAGTGCAAGGTGCTTTGCTGCAGAGAGATCAGCGAGGGCTCTGTCAACGCAGCCAGTATTTCTATGCGAAAGATCGTGGATGCGGCACTGTCTAGTAATGCCACCTCGGTTGTGCTGGCCCATAATCATCCCAGCGGACTGGCGTTTCCTTCTGCGGAGGATATTCAGACAACACAGAGGGTGGCAAAGGCATTGGATGCCGTTGACGTGATCCTGGTGGATCACATCATCGTTGCAGATGGCGATTTCATATCCCTGGTGCAATCCGGCTACTACCGCCCGGTTCGCTGATAAGGAGAATTGTATGCATTTTATACTTTGCCTGGATGACAGAAACGGCATGCTGTTTAATAACCGGCGACTCAGTTCAGATGCAGTAGTTTGTCAACGTGTTTTCGAGCAGCACGCAGGCAGCCTGTGGATGGATCATTGTTCTGCTAAGCTGTTTGCAGATATGGAAGTGTGTGCGGATGAGGCATTTTTGCAAAAGGCGGCAGCGGGGGATACCTGCTTTGTGGAGAACTTGGATTTTATTGGGCATCTTCCACAAGCGTCATCCATCACCGTTTACCGCTGGAACCGGCATTATCCGTCAGATGTGAAGCTGCCGGCGCAGCTGTTGGCAGATTGGAAGCTGTGTAAAAAGACGGATTTTCCGGGGAATTCCCATGAAACCATCACAGAGGAGGTATACACGAGATGAAAGGAAAAAAACTAAAAGCGATCATTCCGATCATCCTGGTGATCCTGGCAGTTGTATTTTACTTTGCCAAGGACCAGCTGTTCGGCGAAAAAATCGTATACAGCGAGTCTGTGATGACTGTTCCGGCTTTCAGCGGAGATCCTTATGTTGCCATCAATGAAAACAAGCCGGAATTTACTGAAGAAGACTATACCACCGATTCGTATGAATACTACGCCCCATTGGACAACTTGGACAGATGTACCCAAGCCATGGCCTGCGCGGGCTGGGATCTGATGCCGACCGAGGATCGAGAAAGCATCAGTAGTGTCAAGCCCTCCGGCTGGGTACAGGCGCAGTACGATATTGTTGATGGTAAGAACCTGTATAACCGCTGTCATCTGATCGGTTTTCAGCTGACGGGAGAAAATGCCAATGAACGAAATTTGATCACCGGCACGCGTTATATGAATGTAGAAGGCATGCTGCCTTTCGAGAATATGATCGCAGACTATGTGAAGGAAACCCGCAATCATGTGCTTTACCGGGTGACCCCGGTGTATGACGGAGTCAACCTGGTTGCACGGGGCGTGCAGCTGGAAGCTATGTCGATGGAAGACGATGGTGACGGTATTTGCTTTAACGTGTATGTGTATAATAATCAGCCTGGTATTGTGATCGACTATGCCACAGGGCAAAGCAGCCTGGCAGATGATCAAACAGATCAGACCCAGTCCGATCAGGACAGTGGCCGCTATGTGCTCAATACAAACTCAAAAAAATTCCATTTGGATACCTGTTCCCAGGCAGACGGTATATCTGCGGAGAATCGGGATACATTTGAAGGTGACAGGCAAACCCTCATTGACCAGGATTATACACCCGCAGGCTGCTGTAAACCTTAATTATTCGTAAAGGAGGCAATGGTATGCCGGATAAGTTTCAGCTGGTCTCTCCCTTTAAACCCTCCGGCGACCAGCCGGAGGCCATAGAAGCGCTGGCGAGAGGCGTAGAGCTTGGCCTGCGGGAGCAGACTCTTTTGGGTGTTACAGGCTCCGGCAAGACCTTCACCATGGCATCGGTCATTGAAAAGGTTAACAGACCGACTTTGGTCTTGGCCCATAACAAGACCCTGGCAGCCCAGCTATGCTCGGAATTTCGGGAGTTCTTCCCCAATAATGCAGTTGAATACTTTATATCCTACTACGACTACTATCAGCCTGAGGCCTACATTGCCCATACGGATACCTATATCGAGAAGGATTCTGCAGTCAATGAGGAGATCGACCGTCTGCGCCACAGTGCGACATCTGCGCTGTTTGAACGGCGGGACGTGATCGTAGTTTCCTCGGTCAGCTGCTTATACGGCCTGGGTGACCCGATCGACTATAAGAGCATGGTGGTGTCCTTGCGCGTAGGCCAAGAACGTCCCCTTGACGAGATCCTGCGAAAGCTGACGGAGATCCGCTATGAACGCAATGATATTGATTTTTCCCGTAATAAGTTCCGGGTCAGAGGCGATACCCTTGAGGTGTATCCTGCATACTGGGCAGGACGGGCCATTCGCGTAGAGTTCTTTGGGGATGAGGTCGACAGGATCTCGGAGATCAACGCCGTGTCCGGTATGGTGGAGCGGTACGTGGATCACGTAGCGATCTATCCGGCCAGTCACTATGTAGCCTCCCGGGATAAGATGGAACGGGCCATGCAGGAGATCCGCAAGGAGTGCGATGCACAGGTAGAATATTTCCGCGCCCACGACAAGCTGCTGGAGGCGCAGCGGATCGCCCAGCGGACCGCCTACGACCTTGAGATGCTGACGGAGATCGGCTTCTGTACGGGCATTGAGAATTATTCCCGGGTGATCCAGGGCAGAGCACCGGGGACACCGCCTACAACATTGCTTGACTATTTCCCGGATGACTTCCTGCTGTTTGTGGACGAGAGCCACGTGACACTTCCGCAGTGCCGTGCCATGTATGCCGGCGATAGAAGCCGCAAGGATGCGCTGGTCAACTACGGTTTCCGCCTGCCTTCGGCATATGATAACCGCCCGTTAAACTTTGACGAATTTGATTCGAAACTCAATCAGATCATCTATGTTTCTGCCACACCTGCTGAATATGAGCAGACCCGGTCTGGGCAGACAGTGGAGCAAGTTGTTCGTCCTACGGGACTTTTAGACCCCAATGTGGAGGTAAGACCCATTGAAGGGCAGATAGATGACCTGATAGGGGAGATCAACACCAGAATGGCAAGGGATGAGCGGGTGCTTGTCACTACACTGACAAAGAAGATGGCGGAAGATCTGACCGTCTATTTGCAAAAGGCCGGGATCCGTGTGCGATATATGCATTCGGACATTGGTGCCATGGAACGGATGGAGATCATTCGGGATCTGCGTATGGCAAAATTTGACGTTCTGGTTGGTATCAACCTGCTGCGTGAGGGCCTTGATCTTCCGGAGGTCAGCCTGGTGGCGATCCTGGATGCGGATAAGGAAGGCTTTTTGCGTTCCCAGACCAGCTTGATCCAGACCATCGGACGTGCAGCCAGAAATGCGGACGGTCTTGTCATCATGTATGCAGACAATATTACACCCTCTATGCGAGCAGCTATCGACGAAACAAAACGCCGCCGTGGCATCCAGGATGCGTACAACAAGGCCAATGGTATCGTCCCCAAGACAGTCATCAAATCTGTGCGCGACCTGATCGAGATCTCTTCGCCCACGGCAGAACGCAAAGGCCGTTCCGGCGTGAAGATGACAAAGGCGGAAAAGGAAAAGGAGATTGCCCGCCTGGAGAAACAGATGAAGGAAGCTGCCCGTATGATGGAATACGAGTATGCAGCCATTCTGCGTGACCAGATCATCGAGCTTCGCGGCAACAACTAAGAAAAGCGCGTGCTTCCAAAGCACGCGCTTTTTACTTGATATTTAGTTGGGAACGCTGCCGCGGGCAGGATCCAAAATGTTGGATGCGTAGAACATACCCATAAACCAGTCGGAGTTGTGGGCGAGGTTTGCACCGGTTACCAGAATGCGTCCCTGACGGACATAATCGGTATCTGCATAGAACCAACCGGTACTTCCTTCACAGAAGCCGATAAAGTAACGGAATCCGTTGTTTTTAAGCAGTTCATATTTTTCGCCGGAGTAGGTTTTACCGCTGGCAATGTCAGAGCCCTGCGCATATACCAGAATGTCGATCTGTCCTAAAATAGGAACGACCTCGTTATTCCACCTGTTTAGATCCCACTCGATGTCGGTTGTGCCGGCATCGCCATAAGCGATATTTTCGTAAGTGTAGCAGGCCAGTACATAACCGGTATCCCGGAGTCTGGCGGCAATTGCTTTGGCATTGCTGACAGCTTCGTCATAGGCTGCCTGACCAAACTGCTCAATCGCCTCGGCATTGGTACGGTGACCAAACAGACCGTTGTAGCCGGTCAGTGCAAGGACAGCTTTGGCACCTTGGTAAGAGAAATCGGGATGTTCTTCCACAAAAGCATCCAGGATCGGCACCAGATCAAAAGCGCCGGTGACAGTCTGACCGCTGCTGTTGACCATTTCACAGGTAATGTCGCCGTTTGCGTCCAGAATCAGCTTGCTTGCAAAACCGCCGCCGTTTTCATCGGCCAGCTTGTCGCCATCGCTGTCGATTAGATACAGGTTATAATTCACGTTAGTCTGGGTCAGCATCAGCGGCTTCTTGCCTGCAGGCAGATAGAGAGATTTGGTGGTGTTATCAGCATTGATAAAATCCTCAGGACTTACCAGGATGTAGCCATTGTCATACAGCTCCTGCAGGATCTGAGAAAACTCGCCTGTAGTAATGAAGTTTTTGTTGATGGACTGTGCATGGGTGGCGTGATTGAGTGCCATCTGCATATCCTCGATCAGCATCTGAAAGGACAGATTGAGAATTTTGCTGGGGTCATCCCATGCAACCAACTGGCTTTTTTCCAGTTCGTATTCAGAAATGCGGGCGTTGATCATGGGGTATTGGCTCAGATCGCCAGTGAACGTATTTAACAAAGCGATTGCTCCATCGTAGTCATAACCTGCAGCCAGGACAGCAGCCTGCGTAAGCAGGGTCTGCTCCTCCATAGCAAGTGCAGCCTGCTCCTGCTCCAGCGCGATGGATGCCTCCTGCTCAGCTTGCTTTTCTGCGCGGTTTTTTTGTACACCGCGGGTAATCGCACCGATAATGAAGATCAAAATCAAAACCAGTGCAAGGCCAACAATTATAAAGGGTAGGTAGGTTTCTTTGAAAATCTGAAACTTGGTCTTTTTTCTTCTGCGGGGGTTTACCGGGCGCGGCATGTCATTACGGGGCTCATCCATCGCGGATACCACCTTTCTTTGTAATGTTTTGTAATTATTATACCTGTTTTTCATAAAAAAGCAAGCATATTCCATGTAACTGTATAATTACTTGCAAAAAAGATACTTTGCTGTATAATAAAAGGCAGAAAATATTATGAGGAGTTACTATGGAGAAGATTACCAGCTTTACTATTGACCATATAAAACTACAGCCCGGCGTGTACGTATCCCGTAAGGACAGGATCGGTGCAGAAACCGTTACCACCTTTGACTTGCGTGTGACCAGCCCCAACGAGGAGCCTGTCATGAATACTGCGGAGGTGCATACCATCGAGCACCTGGCCGCAACCTATCTGCGTAACGAGCCTGTATGGCGGGATAACGTTATCTACTTTGGACCCATGGGCTGCCGTACCGGATTCTATCTGCTGCTTGCGGGCGACCATACTTCCCGGGATGTGCTTCCGCTGATAACAGACTGTTTTCGTTTTATCCGTGATTTTACCGGTGATGTACCTGGTGCCAGCGCGAAGGATTGCGGTAACTATCTGGATATGAATTTGCCCATGGCTAAGTACTGGGGCGCACGTTATACAGCTCTGCTGGAAAATATTGACGATACACGGCTGGTGTATCCGGAGTAAGGAGATAAACACATGAGAAAGCTCGGAATTATCGGCGCTATGACCATTGAGGTGGAGACTCTCAAGGAGCATATGACAGACCGCAATATCACCACCCGCGCAGGTATGGAGTTCTGTGAGGGAAAGTTGGCTGGTTTGGACGCGGTTGTTGTCCAGTGCGGTGTTGGCAAGGTCAATGCTGCGCTGTGCGTGCAGATCCTGTGCGACTGCTTTGGGGTGACCCGTGTGGTCAATACCGGCGTGGCAGGATCTCTGTGTGCAGATTTGGATATTGGCGATTTGGTGATCAGCAGGGAGGCAGTGTATCATGATTTTGACTGCAGTGTGATCAATGATGCATATCGTGTTGGACAGGTGCCTGGACTTCCTGTGTGGTCTTTCCCGGCAGATTCCGTGATGGTAGAATTGGCGATGCAGGCTGCGGAAGCGGTCAACCCTGGTCATAATCAGATCGGCACCATCGCCAGTGGAGATCAATTTATCTGCAATAAGGCTGTCAAAGAACAGATCATCGCCAATACCGGGGCGATCTGTACTGAAATGGAGGGCGCTGCCATTGCCCATGCTGCATGGCGTAATCAGGTGCCCTTTGTGATCCTGCGGGCCATCTCTGATAAGGCCGATGATTCTGCGGAAATGGATTACCCTACGTTTGAGAACATTGCAGCCAAACGCTGCGCGGCAGTTACCGAGACACTGGCAAAGAAACTGCTTGAAAAATAACAATGAGCCACCGTCAAATTGACGGTGGCTCATTTTAGTTAAGAGAGGATCGCGCGGTCATTGGCAAAGGCCCTGCCGCTGTTCTGTGCAAAGAGCGCCAGCAGGTCCGGAACGGTCAGCTTGGCTTTCTCCTCACCGGATACGTCAATGATGATCTTTCCTTCATTCATCATGATAAGCCGATTGCCGTGATCGATGGCATCCTGCATGTTGTGGGTGATCATCAGGGTCGTCAGCTTGTTCTCCTGGACGATCCGGTCGGTCAACTCCAGCACCTTGGCTGCGGTTTTTGGGTCAAGGGCAGCCGTGTGCTCGTCCAACAGCAGCAGCTTGGGGCGACGCAGTGTGGCCATCAGCAGTGTGACCGCCTGCCGCTGTCCGCCGGAGAGCAGACCCACCTTGCTGGACAGTCTGTCTTCCAAGCCCAGCTCCAGATCGGCAAGCAGCTGTTTATAGGTTTCCCGCTCAGCTTTCCGACAACCCCATTTCAGCTTGCGCTTAGTACCGCGACGCGCGGCGATCGCCAGGTTTTCCGCGATCTCCATGTCGGGCGCGGTGCCCATCATGGGATCCTGGAACACACGGCCCAGGAATTGCGCACGCTTATGCTCGGGCATATTGGTCACATCCTGGCCGTCGATCTCGATAGTACCGAAGTCCGGCTTCCATACACCTGCAATGGCGTTGAGCAGGGTAGACTTGCCGGCGCCGTTACCGCCAATGACGGTTACGAAGTCACCGTCCTCCAAATACAGATCTACACCGTCCAGTGCGGTTTTTGCATTGATGGTGCCCGGGTTGAATGTCTTCTGCAGGTCAGTGATCTTAAGCATTTGCGTCACCTCCTGCCACAGCATCCGCAGGCGCATGCAGGGATTTGTGCTTTTGGAAATACTTGGTTTTCAAGTAGGGGATACCCAGGAACAATGCCACAATAATGGCAGAGAGCATTTTCAGATAATCGGTCTTCAGACCCATCAGGATAACGAAATTGTAAACAATGTAGTATACGATGCCGCCGCCTACAACACCGATCAGACTGACGACGAGGTTAGGCTTGATCTTAGTGGAAACAGACAGACCGATGAAGATAGCAGCCAGGGCAATGACGATGGCGCCGCGTCCGTCATTGATGTTTGCAGAGCCTTTGTACTGAGCAAGCAGAGCACCTGCCATGGCAACGATACCATTGGCAATGGCAAGGCCCAACACCTTGTTGAAATTTACATTCACGCCCTGTGCGCGGCTCATATGGGGATTATCGCCGGTGGATTTCAGCGTCAGGCCTACTTCTGTATAGAAGAAAAGCCAGAGCGCAACGATCGTGAAAACCACAAACAACCCGGCGGAAAGGATCGCCATGGGATTGTTGCTCATGTGCAGCAGCAGAACGTTGGAGCGGTGATCTACAGCGATCAGGGATCTACCGCCCAGAATCGTCAGATTGATGGAGTAAAGCATCAGCTGTGTCAAAATACCGGCAAGGATCGAAGGAATTCCCAATGCGGTATGTAACAAGCCGGTGATCATGCCTGCCAGCGCACCTGCAAGAAAGGCGATGGGAACAGATAGCCAGGCAGGCACACCCAGACTGATCAGCACAGCACAGACACACGCACCGGTACAGATCGAGCCGTCAACGGTCAGATCCGCGATGTCAAGAATTTTGTAGGAGATGTAGACACCTATGGCCACCAATCCCCATATCAAGCCCTCGGCGATCGCACCGGGCAACGCATACAAGAAAGCCATTGTTTACCTCAATTAAGAATTAGTTTTCGGGAACAGTGATTCCCAGCTGAGCACACAGCTCTTCGTTGTAAACCACAGAGGGTGTCAGAGTAGCGATCTCAATGTCGGCAGGCTCTTTGCCCTCCAGCAGGATCTGTGCGGCCATTACGCCGGTTGCGGCGCCCAGGTCATAGTAATCAATGGCCAGGCTTGCGTAGCAGACAGATCCGCCGTAGCTGGTGTAAACAGGGACCTTCTGCTCGCTGCAGATGGTGCCAACGATGGAGTCATTCTGTGCAACAGTGTTGTCGGAAGGCACGTAGACAGCCTTGCAGTTGGCAGCCATGGAGGTGACCAGTGCCTGCAGCTCGGTGGTCTCGGAGAAGGTGTAGGCCTCTACAACGATGCCTTCAGCCTCGAACAGAGTCTTGACGGCCTCGTACTGGATCAGAGAGTTGGACTCATTGGTGCAGTACAGAACGCCAACCACATCACCGGAAACCAGACCCAGAGTATCGATCATCATCTGTGCCTGCTCGTCAAAGGGAACGGCATCGGAGGTGCCGGAAACGTTAGCGGGGATATTGCCAGCAAAGGTGTCGTCATAATCGGTAACGGAAGTGCCCAGAACGGGGATAGAGGTGGTTGCGTTTGCAGCAGCCAGCAGGGCAGGGGTAGCATTTGCCATGATCAGGTCGACCTTCTTAGCGGTGAAGGTGTTGACCACGGTGGTGCACAGGTTGGCTTCACCGGCCACTTCGGTGTCAAATTCAACAGTCTTACCGGCAGCTTCCATCTCAGCAGTCAGAGCATCGATAAAGCCCTGAGTGGCCTGATCCAGAGAATCGTGTTCCATCAGCTGGCAGATACCAACGGTAAAGGAATCCTTGCTGCTGCCGCAGCCTGCAAATGCCAGGCAGCATGTAGCGCACATAACAAGTGCCAATACGAGAGAAATGAGCTTTTTCATAATGATTGTCTCCTTTTTCATCTTGCGAATTTTATTTACGCGGCCAAAGGGCCGTGAAATACAAATCAAAAAACGTCCCTGCACAAAACAGGGACGTTAAAAATAACGCGGTACCACTCTGCTTTCGTAGCTGCCCTCACGGGAAGCACCTTCATAGGCTTAAAAGTCTTAGCGATGTAACGGTCGCACCCGTTGTGCCTACTTGGTTTCAACACACAGCTTGCAGAGTGAACTTCACACAGGATATTACTGTTGCCTTGCACCGACCGGCAATTCTCTGGAGCTTTTCTCCTGGCTACTCTTTCTGCTCAAGCGCTTTTAAAATATTAAAATCATGTGGCTATGGTATCAAGAATTTATCCGTATGTCAAGACATTTTTTGACATATATGCATATTTATGCAGTCCGGTTTGCTACCCAGCAATGTGTATTCAGCAGAATAATTGACGGGGAAAACTTGACAAGACAAAATGGCAGCGCTATAATGCAAGCGAGAATCAATGGGCTTGTAGCGCAGCTGGGAGCGCACCACATTCGCATTGTGGGGGTCGGGAGTTCGAATCTCCTCAAGTCCACCAATAAAAAGCCACCCCTCGTGGGTGGCTTTTTTATTGTCTCCTCGATGGTGTCGAGGGCTTCTAAGATGGTTTCGATACTTTTGGTTTCTTTTGCGATAATTCGCAGGGTTCTTACTGTTATCAGCAACTGGGTTTCGTATTGTTCATTGGTCATGTATTCAACCTCGCTTGTGTTTTGATTCACCGCTTTGACCTCCTTTCTGTCTATAATTATAAACCAAACGGTTTAATTTGACAACCCTTTACTTTAACTTTTCGTATAAATTTGAAAAAATTTATTTGACAAACCAAACTAAATGGTTTATAGTAATGTACGAAAGGAGGTCGTTTTATGACCGCAAGACAAATTATCGAAATGGCAGTTGCATACTGCGGTATAACCAATTCCGAATTGGCAAGACGGCTTGGCTGGTCTCCGCAGCTGCTCAACAAGCGGCTGAACACCGGCAAACTGACAGTCGAGGAATGGGAAACAATCGCCAAGGCTCTGGGCGGATCCGTGAAGATCAGGTTTGAGATTGACGGGAACGAGGTCGGCCTGTGATAAAGGAAAGACCCGGATGCATGAGCACCCGGGTCTTGGAGTATGTCTACTTTTTGCTATGTACAGGCCCACCCGTGCGTGTCTTAGTCCGAACATCCTTGTTCGGCTCCCGGACAATAAGATCTGATAGGTCGCATCCCAACGCTTCACATATCAGGTCAAGGTGCTCCAGGTTTACACGCTCGGCAATCTCATGGTACATATCGTTGATCGTTGACGGTCTGATACCTGTTGCCCTGGCAAGGTCTGCTTGCGTCCACCTCCGCTCGCCAAGCCGGGTGGAAAGTAAAATCCTAATCATAGCCATGCTCCTTTGCGGTTTATTCTAGCAATTTCATTCTAAGTGAGTAGAAAATTGTTAGAAAATAACGCATTACGTTATAACGGAGCAAAGAGAGCTGTCTGCGAGATCGCTATGATCCCGTAGGCAGCCCTTTTTTTGTCGGGCAGCTTGCGATATGAAATAGAAAAAAGTGACCCCTATGGTAACCTCAAAAGTAACCTCAAAAGCCTTAAATTACCTGTGGTAACCTCAAAGTAACCTCAAAGAAATCAGTTTATTTCGGTTTAATTCCGTCAAACTCTGTTAAAAGAAAAAACCCAAAAACCATTGCGGTTCTTGGGTTTTTTGAAAAAACACAGGGAAATCAGCGCTTGCTGAACTGGGGAGCGCGACGTGCAGCCTTCAGACCGTACTTCTATAATCTGCACGCAGAAATGATGTTTATTTGCAATAACTTTTCAATGTTTAACAAAAAGTTAGCCCACAAATTAGCCCTTAAATGCTTGGTTAACCTTCTGGATCAGATCTTCAGGCCTATTGTAAATCAGGTGTGAATAGATGTCCATTGTGATCCGGGAGTGTTCGTGCCCGGCCAGATACTGGACTGTCTTGGGATCAATACCGGCCAAAATGAGATTGGTGATATAGGTGTGTCGGAGCTGATGCGGTGTCACGTGGAAGTCGATGCTATAAATCACCTTTCCATTATGTGCTGCGGCTTCACCGAGAACCGGCTGCACGAGGTGCTTTGTTTTTACTCCGTCTTTGTAGCGGTAGTAAACCCTTTCTTCTGTAGACCGTGTAGTGATATACTTCCAAAGCCGCTGCCATTGCGTGCCGGACAGGGGCTGACCCTCCCCGTTGGCAATGACATAATCAGATTTCGATACAGCCTTGACTTCCTTCAGGCATTTGACCAATTGCGGAGGGATTGGAATATCTCTCTTTGCTGCTTTGGTTTTAAGCTCAGTTGTAATTACGGGCCGGTTGTGATCTATGTGCCACGCCCGGCGTACTCGGATAGCTGGAGCAATACCTTCCAGATCTACGCAATCCCATTGTAGGGCGAGGATCTCTTCACGGCGGAGACCCGCATACAGACCGATCATAATAAAGGGGTATGGTGGAAGATCCCGAATAGCATCCAAGAGTATAGCGATTTGCTTATCTGATAGGGCTGTCTTCTCTTTCGGCGGTTTGCCACCTCTTGGATTAAGATCGTCACAGGGGGAATCGTTGATGATATGGCTCTTGGTCGCAGATTCGAAGATCATTTTGTACAGCATTTGAACCGATCTGTAAACAGAAGCAGATTGCTTCGATGCTTTTAGGATTGCGGTTTTTACATCATCTGGTGTGACCTCAGCCATATACTTATCGCCAAGAGGTGCGATGATGTAGTTCTTTACCTTTGAACTGTAGTCGCTGAGTGTGGTTTCCCGGATGTGAGCACTATGCATTTTCAGCCACTTATCTGCATATTCTTCCACAGTAGGGTTCTGAATGCGAAAAGTTGCTTCAGCGAGCTGTCTCTTTGTTTCTTCGACCTTGTCAGCCAGTTCGTTAGGAGTTCTGGCGTATAGAGAAATGCGCTTACCATCTAAATCTTTGATCCTTGTCCGGTAATATTCAACACCCTTTATCGTAGTGGTACTATATTGTGGTAGTTGCTTTTTGGGGCGAGCCATAGAGCCTCCTTTTCAGCTTGCACCCTTCACCGGCTTGTGCTATAATAACAAGGCAAGGATGCAGATCGGTGAGATGATCGTATTTTGCATATAGCCGCTCGTGGTGTTGGCGCACCGTGGGCGGCTCCTTCTATTTTAGGATCTCTAATCAAGAGATTATCATAGTTTTAGCTATAGGTTAGCATTAGATTAGAATTAGAATAGAATAGCTACGCGCGCACGCGTATGACGCGCACGCACGTACGCGCGCGAGGAACTCTCCATTTACTTGCCGAGTAGATCAGCTAAATCATTTCGATTTTCTTTAACGGTGGCCATAGTTCCGGAGCCAGAGTCTTTAAGCCAAATGGACAATGAAGTTCGGAAAATTGCACCGGCTACAAGAAAATCATTCTCTCCCTCACAATTATCAACCATGTCACTTGCATGATTTAACCTCTGTTGTGCGGTATCGGCATCAATCTTTCCGTCGATGAATTCATCTGCGGTTTCAAGGGCAGCAAGTCCGTATTCATAAGCATCATCGCTTATGCCGTCCCTTCTACTGGAACAGGCGGAACAGGCGAATAGTGTTACAAAGACAAGAAGAATACAAATCAGTTTTTTCATAAGTACCTCCGATTAAAGATATTTGGAGAAATCAACACCGCCGTACTTAGCTGCCAAACGGTACATATGCTTACAGGGAAGGTGGCGGGATATGAAGTCACCGCAGGAACATTTACTGAAGGTGGTTGTATATGTGCTGCTTCCCGATCCGGCGACAACGGCAGTTTGTGTTTCGGGATCATAGCTGATGATTTTGACTGAGGTAGATCGTCGTATGCGGTTCAGTTGGTCGGGGGATGAATGTACAGAAACATCCCATTCAGAAAAGGATCCTCCGTCAGTGTCGGCGATGGCTTCTTCGGCGACGCTGGCTGCTTTAATGGTGTCGATTTGTTGTAACATTTCTGTTCTTGCTGATCCACCCTGGGAAAGCTTCTTCAGTGTTTGGGCGGCGGCATCACAGGCGATGTCAAGGCAATCAATACAGAGTTTGGATTTCGACCCTAGATCAAGGAATAGTCCTTGCCGTTTACATTTCCAGCATTGTGGCATAAAAACACTTCCAATTACTAAATATGTTATTTTATTTCACTTGTACCAAATCCATAAGCGGTTGTGATATAATGGGCTTGCCGGCAGTACCCACGAAAGGAGAAAAGCCTATGAAGCAGGATCAGCCAAAGCCCAGCCTGAAGGAGATCTTGGCAGCGGAATTGTTTGCCAAGCTGTCGGAGTCTGCCCAGGATGCGATTATTGAACAGCTAAAAGACCTTTTATCGAAGCAATGATAAATGCCTGCTGTTCTTCGTTCAGCATATCAAAGAGTTCAATATACTCTGCCTTACGCCCATCGCTGTTTTCAGCGGTGGGCGTTACGCTTCTTTCCATAGGAACATCGTAGCCCATAAGCCATGCTTCGGAAACATTGAGAGCCAGACCGAGGATTGTCAGCTTTTCCTGTCCGGGCTCGGTCTTTCCGGACACATACTGGCTAAGAGTGTTCTTACCAAGATTGACACCGTACCGCTGGCAGAATGGCTGTGCAGCACGAACAATATCGGCCTGGCGGATATGCCGCTTATCCATAATTTGCTGTAGACGTTCGCTTGTTGTGTAAGGCTTCATATCTTTGCCCTCCCTCTTAATATGCCAATAGTATACACCATCTTGAATAAAAGTTCAACAGCAAAAACAAAAAAGTTCTCAAATTTTGAACTTGCCTATTGCATTTTTGAATTTAGTGTGTTATATTGCTAACAGGTTCATAACCTATGAACTTTCAAGAAAGGAGGAAAACCACATGGCGTATGATTACAGCAAGCTCAGCGGCAAGATCCGTGAGGTGTTTGGCACCAACGGTAAATTTGCAAAGGCTATGGGTCTGTCTGAACGCACTGTTTCTTTGAAAATGACAAGCAAAGTCGGCTGGAAGCAGGAGGAAATGGACAAGGCCATGAACCTGCTCGGCATCCCTTGTGAAGATGTAGGCACTTATTTTTTTAAGCGAAGAGTTCATAGCTGATGAACCGCTTGCAGGAAAGGAGCAAAGAACATGGGCGTACTACTGACCCGCAAGGAAGCTGCTGCAAAGCTTGGTATTTCGCTAGTTACCCTGGATGCAGAGAGAGCCTGCGGACACTTGGCCTACATACAGCGCAAGCCGGGTGGAAAAGTCTGGATTACCGAGGAGGCCATTAATGCGTATTTGGCACGATTGACACACCCTGCACGACCGGTGACCAGAATAATCGGCGATACATACCGGCGACGCAGGTCTTGAACTGTTGGATAGCTTTACGAAAGGAGGAAAACAAAGTGGTCGGGAACCGATTTGGTCGGTTGACAGTTACCTCAGAGGCAGGGCGTACAAACGACAGGCGCATATTATACTGCTGTCTATGTGATTGCGGCAGAACAACTGTTGTAGCGGGAACATCACTCCGCAGCGGTCATACAGAAAGCTGTGGTTGTTTACGACGAGAAAATGCTTCAGCGATTGTCAACCGAATTTATCCGCCTATCAACATTGGCGACAGATATGGCAAACTAACGGTTATTGAACGTACATGCAGAAAAGAGCATGGAAAGAGGTTTTGGCTTTGCCGTTGCGATTGTGGGAGTACTTGTGAAGTGATGGGAACACGGCTTTCGAGTGGGCACACGAAATCTTGTGGATGCTACAACAGCGAACACACCATTGCCATGAACAGAACCCATGGTGGGACAGGTACTCGGCTTTACAGAATTTGGGCTTCGATGAAGACTCGGTGCTACAACCAAAAAACAAAGACCTTTTGCTATTACGGTGGTAAGGGCGTCACAATCTGCGACGAATGGTTAAATGATTTTGCGGCATTTCGAGAGTGGGCGCTGAATAGCGGGTATCGTGAAGATCTTACTATTGACCGAATTGATTCCGATGGACCATATTCGCCAGAGAATTGCCGATGGGCAACATGGCACGAGCAGAGAGTAAACCAAAAAAAGGGGGGGATAAAAATGAAATACAAAGTTTGCCCTTATTGTCGTGCACATCTGGATTTTGGTGAGTTTTGTGATTGCCGCAGGAATGAAAGAAAAGAGGCCACCCCCGCTGCATCGGGAATGACCTCAGGCGCTAGACCCATTTCATCTTATCAAGGGGCGTCACAAAAGTCAATCTCCGAGAGGAGGGACACCTATTGGCGGACAATGATCTGAGAGATCTCCGGGTGCAAAAGCAGCTGCCGGTTAAAGATATGGTCGAGGTTGTCCGTGAACTGTATCCCAAATTCGATAAGACCGTACAGAGCAAATGTGAGAATGGCAGCTCCTACGGCATATCCATCCGTCCGGATGCCATGGATGCGTTGTATAAGCGGTTTGCCCCAGAGGTTCTGGAGGGGCGCAGGCTGGCTCGGAGAGAACGCCACAGGTTAACCTGTCGTATATCTGCCCGGTTGGAGAACGACGACTATGCGGCGTTGCAACAGCACCTAAAGGCAGACGGATACGCAACTATGCAGGATCTGCTTACTGATCTTGTGCGGCGGTACTTAAAAGCAAAGGAGGATGCCGAATGAACATCCCCGATCACCCTGTTATCCGGAATATGGAAACCACCGGCACCCCGGATGGCAAAGAGCCGGTATATCCGCATTGTCCGGTCTGCGGCAAGGAATGCGAAACCGTGATCGTAAAAGACGGCACTATCGTGTGCTGTGATGAATGCGGTGACTTCAAAGATGCGTGGGAAGTCCAAGAGTGCTTCCCGGAAAGTGAGGTCAAGTGAAAGGCATTGTAATTACCACGGAGAACGAGATCTCCATTAAGGATTTTGGAGAGGACTACCTTTCCGAAGTCAAGAAAGTTATCGGCGGCTGGCCTGAGCATTGCCATCCCCGGCTACTTCCTAAACCGTTGTGTATGTTCGTTGACGATGAGGGGTTACGAAAAGGATTACCCATAAGCGGTGTTGGGAGCTTCCTATATGGAACTCTGGCACACGGACACCCCATCGTTGGCACCATCGTAATTCTGAAAGACGAAGGACCGAACATAGTCGGTCTGACGGATGAAGAAATCAATACCCTGTGCGGCTGGTTGCTGCGCACATTCAAATTGAGAGGAGATATTACCCTATGATCGTTAAACCTGAAAAGCTGACTTTTGCAGATAAGAAAGTCCGTATCCTGATTGCTGGTTTCCCCGGCATTGGCAAGACCACTCTGGCGCTCTCTTCCCCGGATCCGCTGTATGTCGATGTGGACCTTTCCGCAGAGCGTATCAATCGTGAGGTGCTGAACCTTGCGAAAGGCATTACACAGCCCCGGGATTACAAGGAGCTGCGGCAGGATCTTGGCCTTGGCTGTACCGAAATGGAATTGCAGGCGGTGAGAAACAGCCTTGCGGACTACAAGACCATCGTCGTTGACACTGGCGGTAAGCTGCTTGCCATCATGGGCCAGTACGGTATGCGGATCGACCCCAAGTATGGACGGAAAGACGGAAGCCTGTCCTTGCAGGGCTATGGTTGGCTCGGCAAAGAGTTCCAGCGCTTCCTCGATCACATCATCTATCAGCTGGACAAGCACATCGTAATCGTGTTCCACACTGTTGAGGAAAAGGATGGCGACGATACCAAACTGCGGATCAAAGCAGAAGGATCCTCCAAGAACTCCGTGTGGGAGGTTATGGACCTGGGCGGCTTCGTAGAAATGCGTGGCAACCAGCGCACTATCGGCTTCTCCAACTGTGAGCGTTACTTCGCCAAGGGCACCCGTGGTATTCACGGCGTTTACCCCATCCCCGAACTGACCCCCGGCACACCCAACGATTTCCTTACCAAGCTGTTCGAGAAGTACAATGCCGTATCTGCGCAGGAAGCGGAGAAAGCCGCAGAGGACAAAGCTGCCTATGATGCCGCAATGACCGAGGGCTATCAGCTGATTGCAACGGTAGTCGATGCAGACACCGCAACAGCTGCACTGCACGGGATTAAGGCTATCAAGCACGCACTGACCTCTGAGAAGGAACTTGGTGCTGCTTTCAATAAGCAGGTCAAGGAGCTGGATCTGATGTGGGATAAGGTGCTGAAGCAGTACACCCCCAAGCCCAAGGAGGATAAGTGATGGAGAAAGTTGGAAAGCCGAGAGAAAAATCCCCCTATGCAGGCATGGTTGTCAAGACAAAGCCGGATGTCGGCATTGACCTGACCTCGGGAAGATCCCTGGGAGACCTCGAGTTTCACATCGAGGATTGGTGGGAAAATGTTTCCGGCCAGTCGTGGATGAACTCTGATGGAAATCCGGCCGCAATGAACTATGCTTTCCGCATTGGCATGGGTGGTGGTAAGGTGCCACTCGACAATGAGGTGCTTTATGGAAAGATCGGCTGGTTTGGCTATCTCTTCCATGTATCGGAACTCTGCTTGCCGGAGGTGGGTTAAGTGGCTCGTTATCTCATGACACACTCCTTGCTTTCGTCATGGATGTACTGCCTTAAGGAAAATCCCTATGAGGATGCGACCACTGAATCGGATCCCATGGGCGACTTCCTAAAGGTCTTGCGCCGGGAGCCTACCGAAACCACCGAAGCTATGGCTAAAGGCATCGAGTTTGAGAACCTGGTTGACGATATTGTAAACGGCTTCCACGACAAAACGCACAACTGGTATGATGCGGCGAAGCAGGTGGCAGATCGTGTGCGCGGCGGTGTCCCGCAGATGAAGATTAACAAGGAAATTACCGTAAACGGAGTTACCTTTGTTCTCCATGGGCGGCTCGATTGGCTGAAAGCCGGAGAGATCGTCGATGTCAAGTACACCGGCAAATACGAAAGCGGCAAATTCTTCACCAGTACGCAGCACCCTATGTATTTTGAGTTGGTCCCGGAAGCGAACAGTTTTACATACCTCGCCAGCAACGGCAGCAATGTGTGGCCGGAAACCTATCGCCGGGATGAAGCGCAGGACATCAAAATGGTTATTGCGAATTTCCTTGACTGGCTCATGGCTACCGGGCACATCGAAACCTATAAGAAGCACTGGGAGGCACGATGAAAGGACCGATGCGAGGGCGCTTGGTCGATATGTCTATCGGCCTAAACCGGAAATACCGAATTACCGTTGAGGTAGATCGTGACTTCCGGGAGGACTACGAAAAGCTGAAAGACCAGGATCTTGACATTGAGATCAAGAAGCACCGGGACAAACGATCAAAGTCAGCCAACGCATACTTCCATGTACTGGTCAACAAAATTGCTACCGTGCGTGGTGGCAGCGAAGAATCTGTAAAAAAGAGTTTGGTTATCGAATACGGCGCATTGGCAAAAGATGAAGATGGCCTAACGGTAGGGTTCAAGCTGCCTGTGTCTGTGGATGTTGATACGGTCCATCCGTACACTAAGTGCTTTGACACCCGGGAGGAAGGCGGCAAGTTGTTCCGGTGCTACCTGGTCTACAAACGGACACGATATATGGACAGCAAGGAAATGGCTCGGCTGATTGATGGCGCTGTCGAGGTTGCCCGGGAGCTGGGCATTGAAACCGACACCCCGGAGCAACTGGCCCGGTACAAAGAGGAGTGGAGCAGACAATGAAAAATTTAAGTTTATTCAAATCATTTATGTCGAAAGGAGAAATCCAAATGTGTAAGTGCAAATACGATACCCCCGAAGAGGGTATTTTGCTCGAAGAGGAAATGGTTGTCATTCCCTTGTCCTTTTATGAGCAGCTGATCCGGGCGGAAACCGAAAGAGATGTCCTGGAAGCGACCATTGAGAACGATAAGTACGAGGTGGAAACCGTACTGAGAGCGATCAAGGTTGCCCGGGATCTCCACGCTATGGCGAGATGCACCGCTATCAAGATCGAAGCGGACGGGCTTCTGCCTGAACCGGAGCCTGCGGAGGATGTGAGCGAGGATGCTTAATCACATCACTATTATGGGCCGCTTGACCCGTGATCCGGAACTGCGCAGAACAGGATCCGGAATTGCAGTGGCCAGTTTCACTGTCGCTGTTGACCGTGACTACTCCGGCAAGGATGGCGGAGAAAAGGAAACGGACTTTATCGACTGCGTTGCTTGGCGGCAGACCGGCGAATTTGTGTCCAAGTATTTCACCAAGGGCAGAATGATCATTGTGTCCGGCAGGCTCCAGATCAGACCTTGGACGGACAAGGATGGAAACAAGCGCAGATCTGCCGAAGTGGTGGCGGATAACTGTTACTTTGGCGACAGTAAAAAGGAAGGTGGCGACACCTCCAACAGCGCACCGGCGCAGAACGGAGGCAGCTACGGCGGTTATGCCAACCCTCCCACATACCCCCAATCCAATTTTGATGTTATTGAGGACGACGATTCCCAGCTGCCATTTTAAGAACTGGGTGCTGCCCTTCGGGGCAGCTGAGCCAAAGGAGGTGAACACATGTCAATTACAAGACCCGTTGAAATGTCTTTTTGGACAGATCCCAAGGTGGTGGACAGTTTCACCCCGGAGGATCGCTACGGCTTCCTGTATTGCATGACCAATATGCACACAAATCTTTGTGGCTGCTATGAGGTCAGCGTTAAGACGATTTCCCGGGAGATCGGTTATACAGAGGATGCAGTACTGCACCTACTGAAGCGCCTGGACAGCGTTCACAATGTGATCCGCTATGATGCTTCAACCAAGGAACTGCTTGTGTGCAACTGGTACAAGTACAAGTGGCACGAATCAGAAAAGGTTGACAAGCCACTATTGGCCGAGATCCGCAAGGTCAAAAGCGAAAGCTTCCGGGCGTACTTGGCAGAACTCTATAACCGCCGAAAGTCAGTTAAGGAGCCCTACATACCTGAGGAGCCGAAACCCAAGAAACCGGAAGAACCCCGGCACAAGTACGGTGAGTACGGATGGGTCAAGTTAACTGATGCAGAGTATGATCGGCTACTCCGGGATCTCGGTCACGCAGAACTGGAGCGCTGCATTCGCTATGTTGATGAATCCGCCCAGTCGAACAGCAACCGCAATAAATGGACGGACTGGAATTTGGTCGTCCGGAAGTGCCATCGTGATCGGTGGGGCATCAAGTCTGATCCTCATATAGCCCCGTCCTCCGGTACGGATCGCATTATGGGAATGATCGAAAGGGGCGAGTTCAATGACTAAGGCAGAAACGGCAACGGTTATGGCTGTTCTGCAAATAAACTACCCTGAAAACTTCCGCAATAAATCCGATGATGTCATAAAGGCAACCATTGATCTGTGGTCGAGGGCATTCGCAGACGAGCCGTATCAGCTGGTGTCTGCGGCGGTTATGGCGCACATGGTGTCCGATACCAACAGATTTATGCCACCGGTCGGCGTCATTAAAGCCAAGATCGCAGAGCTGATGAAGCCGGACGAAATGACCGAACAGGAAGCCTGGGGGCTGGTTGCAAAGGCACTTAAAAACAGCGCCTACGGAGCTGACGAAGAGTTTGCCAAGCTACCACCTGCGGTGCAGCGTGCGGTTGGCGGAGCTTCACAGCTTCGTGACTGGGCAATGATGGGCACCGAAACAGTACAATCCGTTGTCGCATCGAACTTCCAAAGATCTTACCGGGTGACGAGTCAACGGGAGAGAGATTGGGAGAAGCTGCCGGCAGGGTTAAAGACCTATGTGGCAGAACTGACCGACAGCACCTTTGGCCGCTTGGAAGCCCCACCCAAAATTGGAGAATGGGAAGCGGAACAGTCAAAACAGGAAGCAATAAGAAAACTGCTACAAGCAGACTGATTACAAATAGGAGGTTTTACCGTGAACGGAAATGGTATGTATGCAGCGGTCAAGAACAACGCCGGCGTGCGGGCGGTGTTCATCGAGGAAGAGGTCCTGGATCTGCAACGATTAAACGCAAAAACTGCTCAGCGCAGAAACGCAGCTGCGCAGATGGCAACCGAGAACGCAAAGGCCGCTGAAAAGCAGCAGCGGGATCTGGCTAAGGCTGCACGCCGCAAGGCAATGGCAACCCGGCGCCTGATCGTGCAGGAGCTGAAGGTGCTGGCAGGTGTGATCGTGGTTGGGCTTGGAATGAGAGCCGGTTTGGTGGCTGCTGCATGGGCCATCCCGGTACTCGCATTCTTCCAGGCAGTTATTTTCTTCAAAGCGGGCAAGTACTTCGGAAAGTATTTCCCTCGGTGGTTCCGGTTATGGCAGTAAGAATGGATCTCCCCCACGAAAAGGATCCTCTGCGCCAGTGGTTAGGTCTACGGGCAAAACGGATGGGCCAGGAATTTGAAAGCCTGCTCAATCAAAGCTTTGCCTACTATGACGAGCGTGGTTTTGCGTGCATCGAAAAAACACCGGAGCCGATGAAGCCGGTCAAAGATTTGGGCAATGGCAAGTTTATCGCTTGCTACGAAAAGAAAGCCCAGCCTGATTACAAAGGCACCATCAAGGGCGGTAGATCTGTGATGTTTGAAGCGAAATTCACATCGACAGAAAAGATGGAGCAGAAACGAGTGAGCCAAGGTCAGACCGATTACATGAACAAGCACCAGCTGCTCGGTGCGCGGTGCTATGTGGTGATCGGTTTTGCCACCGGCAATGTGTACCGCTTCCCATGGGAAGATTGGTGCAACATGAAGGAGATCTTTGGCAGAAAATATGTTACCGAGAAAGACGACCTTCAGCGATACAAGGTGGACAGATCCTGGAACGGGAATCTGATCCTCCTGTAAAAATTTTACCGAAAAGGAGTAATTACCATGAGCGAAATTTCTATGTATGAAGCTCAAAAGAAGAAAATGGAGGGCTTGTGCAACGAGCATGAGTTGACTTTCCGTTTTCAAAAGGACACCTACCCCATGATCTTCACCGTCAAATCCACAGGCGGCATCGGCGCTCAGATGTCTATGCTGGAGAATGTGGAAGAGGTGGGCTACCGTAGCCCCGACGCATCCATGACATGGATCTTCGAGGACGGCAACCTTCAGACCAAGGTTACTGGCGGCACCTTCACGATCTCCAAGACCCTGCGCACCAAGATCGAGAACATCCTGATCAAGATGATTACATACTGGCAGCAGTACTTCTTCCGGGATGTGATCCAGCGCAACGCCCTGAAGGATGGCATGAAGCCTGAGATTGACGAGTCCGATGCCAACGATACCGATGTGATCCCGGCCGAAGCTGAGCCCCTGGAGGAATACGAGGACGAAGCTGGTGAGGGAGCAGCTGAGGAGATCGACAATGACGCAGATCTCCCGGACACCGACGAGCCCGACGAGGACGACGGTGAGGATGCCGACGAGGATCCCGAGGATGATGCCGGTGAGGCCCTGGGTGGCGTTTCTGAGGACATGATCCAGCAGGCTATCTCCATCATTCGGATGGAGAATAAAGCGACT
>CAYVCR010000002.1:0-37165 GCA_964450205.1 uncultured Oscillospiraceae bacterium
TCTTCTGGCCGCCGCAGGGGCCGTTGACCAGGCTCTTGGCACACTGGGTGATGGGACACACGCCGCCGGTCTGACCCAGCAGGCAGTCGCCGCAGAAGCGGCAGGCCTCTTCCCACACGCCGAAGCGGACAGCTTCGCCCAGGTACATGGTGTTGTTGGAGGGGTAGACAGGCTTGGTGGGCACGTTCTTGGCCACACACTGGACGCCGTCACCGCAGGACATGCAGATGACACAGTCAGGGTCAGCGGCATTGATGGGCTTCATCTTGGCCTTGACACCCAGGTTCATGCAGCAGTAGTCGCAGATGGTGGTTGCGACGACCTTCTTGCCGGCAGCTTCCAGGATCTTGGTCAGCTCGTCGATCTGAGGCTGACCGCCTGTCTGGCAGGCAGTGGCGCAGCTATTGCAGCCCACCAGTGCTACGGTCTTAGCACCCGCGACCATAGCCATGACTTCTTCGATCGGTGTCTTTTGCGTGCTAATCATGTACAATTTCTCCTCTAAAGAATTTGTCCGTTGACAGGCAGACTCTGCCTGCTCGCATTACAGTTCCATTATAGCGCCTTCGCCGCAAAAATCAACCGCAAAATGTTAAGATAACAAAATTATCCCAGTGAATTGTGTTAAAAAATGTTAGAATGTTATAAAATAAACAGTTTATATCATGTCATAACACAGTGCACAGAAAAAACATCCCGGCTGCCATACGCAGCCGGGAAAATTTTTATGCATTGCGGAAGCGGGCAAGAAAGTCCTTGGTCTCCTGCTTCTGGGGATTGCCGAAAACTTCTTCGGGGCTGCCCTGCTCGCAGATGACGCCCTCGTTCATGTAGACCACACGGTTACTGACATCGCGGGCAAAGGCCATCTCGTGGGTGACCACCAGCATGGTCATGCCTTCGTTGGCAAGCTGGTGCATGACGGTCAGCACCTCGCCCACCATTTCCGGGTCAAGGGCAGAGGTCGGCTCATCAAACAGCAGCACCTCGGGATTCATAGCCAGAGCTCTTGCAATGGCAACACGCTGCTTCTGACCGCCGGAGATCTGCCGGGGTTTGGCCTTGATATACGGCGCCATGCCCACCTTGTTCAGATACTCCATGGCGATCTGACGGGCCTCAGCCTTGCTGCGCTTGAGCACCTGGGTCTGACCGACCATACAGTTGTCCAGCACGGTCATGTTGTTGAAGAGGTTGAAGGACTGGAACACCATGCCCACATGGGAGCGGTATTCCGGCGCATTCACGTGCCGGTCCGCCACATTCTTGCCGTGGTACAGGATCTCACCGGAGGTGGGAGTTTCCAGTAGATTGACACACCGAAGCAGAGTGGATTTACCGGAGCCGGAGGCGCCGATGATAGAGATCACGTCGCCCTTATTGACGGTAAAGTCGATATCGCGGAGCACCTCATGGGAGCCGAAGGACTTGCTCAGGTGCTTAATTTCCAAAATCATTTCACCCATATCAGCGGTCTCCTCTCGTGCTGCCGTTACGGCTCTTCAGGCCGGTACGCAGGCGATCTCTCTTCTCTGCCTCCTGGGCAGCCTTGGCGTTGAACTCACGGCTCTTCTCATCAAAGGGTGTGCCACGGTCCGGATGGCTGTAAGTACCGGCAGACATAGCCAGGGCATCCTCGTTGACCAACTCGTAGCTGGAATTTCCGTCCATTTTCTTCTCCAGCCAGCGCAGCAGGAAGGAGGCGATCAGGGTCAGGGTCAGATAGCCCACCATTTCGATGACAGCGGAGGGGAAATACAGGTTATTGATACCCACGATCATGCGATGGGCCGCGAAGAACTCGATGAAGCCGATGATGAACATCACCGAGGTGTCCTTGATGTTGATGATGAAGTTATTGCCGATCTGGGGCATGATGTTCCGCAGGGCCTGAGGCATAATGACCTTCACCATGGTCTGCACATGGGTCATGCCGATGGCCTTGGCACCCTCAGTCTGACCGGGATCGATAGAGATAATACCGCCGCGGACGGATTCTGCCATGTAGGCACCGGTGTTGATGGAAACGATGATGATCGATGCCAGCCACATGCCACTGTAGCCGGAAAAGGCGATCTGGTTATTGGTGAAGTAGGGCAGGCCGTAGTAGATAAACACCGCCTGCAGCACCATGGGCGTGCCGCGGAAAACTTCCACATAGACCCGCACCAGAATGCGGATGATCTTCAGCACGATGCGCTTAAACAGAGAATCTGTAGGTGCATATGGGATAGTATTAAGTACACCACAGATCAGGCCAATGATGCAGCCGATCAAGGTGGCCACCACTGCCAGGATCAGGGTATTGCCAACGCCGCGCAGATAGGTGGGCCAGTAGTTCTGCCACAGGCGGACCACATCGCTGAAAAGCTCAATTAGCTTATCCATGATTGATTTCCTTTCGTGGGAATTGCCCCGGCAAGTTGCCGGGGCAATGACATTTTTAGATTTCAGGCTGGAAGCCGATGCACTCTTCCATCAGTGCGTTGAACTCGTCCTCGGTCATAGCGTTCAGCACTTCATTCATCAGTGCCTGCAGCTCGGTGTTGCCCTGCTTGACGGACACGCCGATGTTCACGTTCTCAGCGCGCTCTTCCTCGGTAGCAAACTGGAAGTCACCGTCGGTACCGGCAAAGTTCAGGACCACCAGGTCGGGGTTCTTGGCAACAGCGCCGTTGGCGGTGGGCAGGTCGGTGCAGATGAAGTCCACAGTGCCGCTCTCCAGAGCCATGATCATAGCAGGTGCATCAGCGGCAGGTGCCTGGATGTCAGCGCCGGTGATCTGGGGCAGGCAGCTGTCGTACCAGATAGTACCGGACTGGCTGGTGCAGGTGCCGGACAACTCGGAAATAGAGGTTGCGGAAGCCAGGGGGCTGTCAGCCTTAACAACGCAAACGATGGTGGCGTAGTAGTAGGGACCAGCCATATCGACCTCTGCCATACGATCAGCGGTCATGGACTGACCGGCGATCGCTACGTCAATGGTACCGGCATCCAGAGCGGGGGTCAGACCGCCCCATTCGCAGGCGACAACTTCGATGCCCCAGCCGTTGGCCTCAGCGATCTTCTTGGCGATCTGCACGTCGTAGCCGTTGGCATAGGCGCCGGGGTTGTTGACGATGGGAACGGCACCATTGGCATCGGTTGCCTGGGTCCAGTTATAGGGAGCGTAGGCGCATTCCATACCAACGGTCAGAATGTTGTCGTTGCCACCGGGGACAACTGCGCCCTCGGACTCATCGTTACCGCCGCAGGCGGCCAGGGACATGACCATTACAAGGGCCATAACCAGTGCTAACATCTTCTTCATTTTCTTTTCTTCCTTTCAATTTTGAAAAATTTGCTCCGTAGAGCCGGTCTTGGGCAGCAAGAGTATTTTCAAAGCTGGCCCTATAAAACAAAAATCGAACCGCTTTGCATAAGCGATCCGACAGCAATAGCAATACGTACAAACAGTATAGCATACACTGCTTCGATAGCGCTTCACAAAGTTCATTGTGACAGTCCGACAGATATTCTCTGACGGCCCAGCAAGAAAAACCCGGGCGGCTTTCTCACTTCGGCGGTCTCCCCTTTCCCCTGCGGCGGCTGCCCTGCCTTGCCAAAGGGTACTGATGAAACCCGCGCCTCTATCTGAGCGATTCAATTTTTCCATATACTAACACGGTAAAGCCGGTCTGTCAAGTCCCAATTCTAATTTTGTCGTTTTCTTCCAATATGTGCACGAGACAAACATTTGTTTTCGCTATATTGTACAGCATTCAGCACTTGTGCAACTAAAATAAATGTTGTATAATCTTGATAATGTTTAAATTTGTTTTTGGAGAATGTTATGAAAAAGATCCTTTCCTTCCTTCTTGCACTGGCACTGGTGTTTTCCCTGATCGGCTGCAAACCGGCAGACTCTTTGAAAGCGCCTATCCAGCCTACCGTAGAAGTCCAAACCACCGAATCCACCCAGGCACCAACCGAGGAAACGACGGAAACGGCTGCAGAAAACGCCACAGAAGCGGCAACAGACGTAAGTGCTGGCACCACACAGCCTTCCCAAAGCTCCCAAGCTGACCAGTCCCCAACCCAGACAGAGCCTTCTGTAGGAGCGTCTACCGAGACCTCTGCCGAAACCCGTTCCACACAACCGGACGACCGGGATGAACAGCCGGATGACCGGGACGAACAGCCGGATGACCGGGAGGTGCCCACCACAGCACCTACCCAGACGCCTACTGAGTCTCCCACCGAAGCACCTACTGAAGCACCTACCGAAGCACCTACCGAAGCACCTACCGAAGCACCTACCCAGCAGGAATATCCCATTGATCCCAACGGATACTACAAGTATCGGGACGATGTGGCCCTCTATATCCACACATTCGGCCGCCTGCCCGGTAACTACATTTCCAAGACCCAGGGAAACAGCCAATACGGCAGCTATAAAAATATTCCCTCTACCATGAACATCGGCGGTGACCGCTTCTATAACAACGAAGGGCTTCTGCCCTCCGGTTACACCTACTATGAATGTGACATTGGTACCTCCGGCGGTACCAACCGGGGTTCTAAGCGTATCGTTTACACCACCAGCGGCATCGTCTATTACACCAGCGATCATTACGCATCCTTTACCCGGCTCTACTAAGGAGGAATGCTATGCAGCAGATCACCTTACATTGCGCCGGTATCGAAACCAAGCAGCAGCTTCATGTTGCATTGGCCGACGCGCTCAATTTCCCCAACTGGTACGGGCATAACTTGGATGCACTGTACGACTGTCTGACGGATCTGGACGAAGCGGTCCATCTGCATTTGATCGATTGGGAAATGCTTCCGGACTGGAAAGCTGCTTTCCGTGCAGTCTTTGATGACGCAGAAAACGACAGTCCTGTTTTTACTGTCAGCTTTGCATAATAGCACCGCCTGCGGTTGTTCCGCAGGCGGTGCTATTTCATCGTTCAAATCTCCGTTTATAAAGGTGTTTACTGCACTCCAAAGGAGCATCATCCTGAGTGGAGCGAAGCGGAATCGAAGGATCTTCGCACTGAATATTTGCAAAGTAGTACCGAAAATGCGTAGATTCTTCGACTCGCTGTCGCTCGCTCAGAATGACGCACTTAGGGTGGTGCGGTGATAATTTCAACAGTTCGATCAACCGTAGGGAACGGATTCATCCGTTCAACAAGACGGAAGGCATAAATGCCTTCCGTACAAATTCTAACGAATTGCTCGATAAACAGGAATTTATTCTCCCTTTTCTTCGTTCTGGACAGGTATCTGCACCAAACCTGCCACATCGGACACCGGCAGGCTGAAGGTAATGCCCTGGGCCTTCTTATCCATACCCATCTGCTTATAGAGGGCATTAAGAACATTGTCACGAATGTCCTTCTCCACCACCATCATGAGGATCTCCTTTTCCGCATGGATGGTAATGCCAAAGAAGGCCGCCTCGTTCTCGCGGGCTACGCCGCGGCCGCCAATGATCGTGCCGCCACGGACACCCTGCTCACGGGCCACTGCCATGGCATCCTCGGCATAGCCGGAATTCACAATAGCAAAGATCACCTCGTGGTTATTGGTCGTCATGGTCAGTCCTCCCTTCCCTGCTTGTTGTTACTTAAGAATTGATACATATTTACGCCGATCACACTGGACAGGGGCACCGCAAAAGCAACGCCCTTGCCGTTTTTGATGGTTGTAAATTTATTTTCCAGGCACTTCATGATGGGATCCACCATATCCTCCCGGACCACACTCAGCAGCACAGCCTTGTTGATGTTCAGTCCCAGCATATCGATCAGATCCGACTGGGCAGTACCCTTGCCGGCGGTGACCATCTGGAAATTCACATCAAACTGACTCAGCACATCCAGGTAAAATTCGGCCTTGGGGCGATCCACCACGGTAAATACCAGCTTCAGCTTCTTGATCGCCGATTCATTGATCGTATTTGCCATACCGCCCCTCCTTACATAAAGTTGATGATCTGCTGATCATCTACATCCAGGATCCGCTTCATAGCACGCTTCTCCTGGACCCGGTTGGACACGATGGCCTTGAAGCCCAGCAGCTGAATGGTGATCAACGGAGTCATGGCGACCAGCGCCACTACGCCAAAGGCATCCCGGAGCACCGCACTCTCGCCCTGCAGGCCTACACACAGGCCGATGGCAAAGGGCAGGATAAAGCCGGAGGTCATCGGGCCGCTGGCCACACCGCCGGAGTCGAAGGCGATGGCCGTATACACAGGCGGCACGAACAGTGACAGCGCCAAAGAGATAAAGTAGCCGGGGATGATGTAGTAAGTCAAGGAAAAATCGAAAATGATCCGCACCACGCTCAGCGCGATTGCCAGACCCACGCCGATGCACAGGCCGATGAGCATGGACCGCTTGGTCACGTAGCCGCCGGTCACGTCCTCGACCTGCACTGTCAATACATGGATGGCAGGCTCTGCCAAAACAACCAAAACACCGATCAGCAAGCCCAGGCCGATCAGCAGCCAGTGGGGCATGGCACTCAGCTGGTTGCCCAGCTTATAGCCGATGGGCATGAAGCCTACATTGACACCGGTCAGGAAGATCACCAGGCCTGCGTATGTAAACAGCACGCCCACGCCGATCTTCGCAAGCTGGCGCTTGGGCAGCTTCAGAAAGAAGACCTGACACAGCAGGAAGAACACCACGATCAGGCCCAGCGCAATGGCCACTTCTTTTGCTGTGTGGCCCGCCGTATGAAGAAACGCAGACAGAATATCCTCACTGACTGTATAGTCCGGGACTGTATATGTCAAGTCGCCCCGGGAAAAAACGCCAAGCAGCAGCACTGCCAGGATCGGTCCAACAGAGCACAGCGCCACCAGGCCGAAGCTGTTTTCCTGGCTGTGGCGGTCACCCAGCACAGAGGAAATGCCCACGCCCAGGGCCATGATAAAGGGCACTGTGATCGGACCGGTAGTCACGCCGCCGGAGTCAAAGGCCATAGGCAGCAGGTCCAGTCTGTCATTGACTGCCAGCAGCAGTGCCAGGGCAAACAGCAGCATATAGAAGAGCATCAGAATATTCCCCAGCCGCCTGCGGAACACAATGCGCAAAATAGCCACCAGCAAAAATGCACCGACACCGATACCCACCGTGTAGATCAGCACAGTACCGTTCATAACCGCACTGACCTGATTGGCCAGCACCTGCAGGTCAGGCTCAGCGATGGTGATCAGCATGCCCAGCACAAAGCAGACGCCGAGCAGCAGCCACAGCTTCTTCTGTCGGGACAAGCCTGCACCCACGTGGGTACCCATAGGCGTCATAGCAAGATCAGCACCCATGTTGAACAGGCCGATGCCCAGTATCAACAGTACAGCACCGATGGTGAAGGTGATCAGTTCGGTTTTGGAAAAGCTAAACCAGGGCAGCAGCGCCATAATATACACGATCGCCGTGATCGGCAGTGCCGACAACAGTGCTTCCAAAATTTTGGAACGCAGTTCCTTCAAGCCATTCACCTACCTTGTAAATGTTATTTTTTTAATTATAGCAGAAAAAATGTAACATGCCAACTATAAAAACTGTAAATTTTTTTGTAATAAATCATGACAAAGCGCGGCTGCAGAGACAGCCGCGTTTGCTTATTTGCGAATGATGACCGGCTCACCGGTCAGGCCGAAGCTGCCTTCAAAGATATCCACCGTTCCGCCCAGCAGGTTTTCATACACGCCGTCGGGCAGGTCCGTCTTGACGGTTGTACTTTCGCCCCGGACAGAGAACCAGCCCAGCAGCTGCTGCTCACCCTTGGTGTGGGCAGCTGCGATCACATCTCTGGGCAGCGCCTTGACTTCGTAAGCGCTGTCAGCAAAGATAGGATCCTGCTTGATATCATACAATTTGCGCAGCAGGTCGGAAATGTCCTTGCCGGAAGCCCAGTCCACCGGGTCCTTTTCAAACAGCTGAGGCCGGTGGGCATTGCTGACCTCCTGGCCGTTGTAGAGCATGGTCATGCCCTTCTGGAAATACAGGAAGGCTGTCCAGTTGCGCAGCATTTTTTCATCCGGAATGTCCTGCGCCGCCCGGGGGCGGTCATGGTTTTCCAGAAACCGGAGCTTTACATAGTTATCAGGATAGATAGCCTCCTGCCAGTTCAGCGCATCCGTATAGGCACTCAGCGGCAGTTCGCCCGCTAAGTACTTGCGGTAGATCCAGTAGATATCGTAATCGTAGCTGATATCAAACACCTGGAAGGATTCGCAGTCAGAGTGGCCCACCATACCCTTTGAGCGGAGCAGACGGATGAAATCAGGCTCCACGCTCTCCACCAGCCAGATACAGCCGGGGCGGACCTTCTCCACCTCTTCCCTGGCCTTCTGCCAGAACTCCATGGGCACCAGCACCGCTGCGTCACAGCGGAAGCCGTCCACGATCTTGGCCCACATTTTCAAGGTTTCGATCTGATAATCCCACAGCCCCTTTTGGTTGTAGTCCAGGTCGATGATGTCGTACCAGTCGCCTACCCGGTTGCCGAAGCTGCCGTCTATCTTGTGGAAAAACCACTTCGGGTGGTTTTCTGCCAGCCAGGAATCGGGTGAAGTGTGGTTGTAGACCACGTCGATGATGACCTTCAAACCCTTTTCGTGGGCTGCGTCTACCAGGCGCTTCAAGTCCTCCTCCGTGCCGAAATCCGGGGTGATAGCCCTAAAATCCTTGGCGGCGTAGGGACTTCCCACTGTACCCTTACGGGCCTTCTCACCGATGGGGTGAATGGGCATCAGCCAAAGGATGTCCACACCCAGAGACTTGATCCGGTCCAGGTCCTGGCGGACGGCTTCAAAAGTCCCTTCCTGGGAGTAATTACGTACAAAAACGGAATAGAGCACCTGGTTGCGGTAGGTTTTCGGTGTATTGACCGCCATTTAATCTTCCTCCAGGCTCTTGCCCGTATCCCGGTAAGCACTGTCCATGGGGCTTACCCGGTCAGTCTCCGCCTGGTAGCGGCCCACCACCTTGGCAGCCAGATCCACAGGCAGCAGCGTGCCTGCGCCGGCCACGCAACCGCCGGGACAGGCCATGCCTTCCAGCAGGTAGCCGTTATACTTGCCGGCCTTGGCCAGAGTCATCAGCTTACGGCACTCACGCAGGCCCTCAGCACGGGCGGTCTGCACCTGCAGGCTGGGATCCTGTTCATGGGCCAGGTCGGCAACGGCCTTTGCCACGCCGCCTGCCACCGCAAAGCCACGTCCTGCAGCAGTGCCCTCGTTCAGATCATACATGGGCTCGATGGTCTCAAAATTGATCTCCTTGGCCTCGAACATGCCCTGCAGCTCCTCAAAGGTCAGCACGAAGTCCACGTCGGAACGGATGTCCTCACGGATGGCTTCCAGCTTCTTGGCGGCGCAGGGGCCCACAAAGACCACCTTGCAGCCGGGATATTTTTTCTTCATCAGGCGGGCGGTAAACACCATAGGCGTCAGGGTCATGGAGATGTTCTTAGCCTCGCCGGGGAACAGCTTGTAGATCATGGAGTGCCAGGCCGGGCAGCAGGAAGTGGCCATGTAATTCTGCTGGGAGGGCACCTTCTCCAAAAAGTCCCGGGCCTCCTCGATGGTACACATGTCCGCGCCCACGGCCACCTCCACAATGCGTTCAAAGCCCAGCTGCTTCATAGCAGCGATGAACTTGCCGGGGGTGGAATGCTTGCCAAACTGGCCGATGAAAGCCGGGGCTACGATGGCAACGACCTTGTCGCCCTGGAGAATGGACTGGATCACCTGGAAGATCTGACCCTTGTCCACAATGGCACCGAAGGGGCAGCTGACCAGGCACTGGCCGCAGGCCACGCACTTGTCCTGGTTGATGACGGCACGGCCGTGGTCGTCGGAGCCAATGGCATCCATGCCGCAGGCGGCGGCACAGGGCCGCTCCAAATGGACGATGGCATTGTAGGGACAGGCCTTGGCGCATTTGCCGCAGCGGATACACTTGTCCAGATCGATATAGGAGCGATTATTGCGGAAGGAAATAGCTTCCTTGGGGCACACCTTCTGACAGGAGGCCGCAATGCAGTTCTGACAGTAGTTGCTGACCTTGTACTGATTGGTAGGACAGGCATGGCAGGCATAGGGAATGATGTTGACCAGGGGCGGCTCATAGTACTGCTCCGCAACGGCAGCCGCGTCCATGCCCTCAGTCATGAGGCTGCGCGTCTGGATGGGACGGATGGACAGACCCATAGCCAGGCGCACCCGCTCACCGGCGATGGCACGCTCCAGAAACACAGACTCTCTGTGCAGGGGCTGATCGCCGGGCACGATGATATAAGGCAGATCCTCTGCCTTGGAATAGTCGCCGCCGGCATAGGCCATACGTGCAACCTCTGTAAATACTTTCTTACGGATATCCGTAATCAGTGACGGGATACCTCTCATATGGGGTTTCCTCCTAAAAACAAATTGTGTTCATTATAGCATTCTATCGAAATTAGTCAAGGCACGGCGCACAGGAGAATCCTGTCAGCGCAGTTCAGCGCGCCATCCGTTTCCCTCCGGAATGTACCGGAATTCCGAAAGGTTGTCACTCTCCATGACCTGCAGCAGTTCAGCGAAGTCGGGCACAGTCGGGTAATGGGACAGGCAATCACGATCCACCCATTCCATATGTCCCTCGGCCGAATCGGTAAGCGTACCGGTAAAACGGTCTGCCCGGAACAAAAACACCAAATACCGGCCTTTATCCGTGGGGAATTGCTTGACTCCACACAGCACCGGATCCAGCACAGTCAGACCGGTCTCCTCCCGGGTCTCCCGGATCACTGCCTCGACAATGGACTCATTCGGCTCCACGTGACCCCCAGGGAGAGTATAGCCCTGCCAATCTTTTTTGGTGCGGTTCTGCAGCAGGATCTGCTGTCCGCAGCGCAGCAGACATACCACCGTCAGCTCTGTGTTTTCTGTTCTCGCCATAATACAGCCCCCGTTTCATCTTTTGGATTTATCATACCATATAAATATAAGGGGTGTCAAACGCCTGTTTTGTTGATGCACACCCCCGCAAACCATAATTGCGCCGCTATGCCGACGTTTTTTTGATTGCTTTTTCGTTTCAAGTCGTGTATAATGCTAAAAGTAAACATTTCCGGGTGCGATGCACATGTGAAATAATGCAATAATTGAATTATCCGGGTGTGGCCCAGTTGGTAGGGCGCCTGGTTTGGGACCAGGATGCCGCGAGTTCGAGTCTCGCCACTCGGACCAAACGCCGCTGTTTTCAATACGAAAACAGCGGCGTTTTGAGCTTTTAAGCCATTTTCTTTGTTTATTACGCAGCAAGCATCAACCGTTCTGGAGAAAATCTCTGCAAAAAGTAGAATTCCAACTTAAAATCCCTAACAGACGGCTGCCATGCTTTCCCATTTTATCCACCAATATACCGGTTGCAATGCGGCATGATTTCGTTTATGATTGTGCTCGCGACAGAATTTTAATTCAGGAGATATACTTATGTTTTGTTTTCAATGTGAGCAGACCGCGAAATGCACCGGTTGTACGGGAAATGTGGGTGTCTGCGGTAAGAAAGATGACACAGCCCGGCTTCAGGACAAACTGACCGGAGCGCTGATCGGTCTGGCAAGAGCTACCGAGGGCAATGAACACATGGTAAGCCGCTCTACCGCTGCTGTGATCGTAGAGGGTTTGTTTGCAACCCTAACCAATGTGAATTTCGACAACACTGCGCTGCTTGCCATTATGGATAAAGTTGAAACGGAAAAGCAAAAGCTGGTGCCCAATTGCTTCTCCTGCGCTTCCCCCTGTGGCAAAAATAACGACTATGACATGCAGAAGCTGTGGACCGCGGATGAGGATATTCGTTCTCTCAAGTCCCTGATCCTGTTCGGCATCCGTGGTGTCGCTGCCTACGCTTACCACGCCGCTGTTCTGGGCTATCAGGACGCTGCCGTCCACCAGTTCCTGTACAAGGCTCTTTTTGCTATCGGCATGGATGACTGGGGCACGGAGGAGCTGCTGCCCATCGTTCTGGAAGCAGGTGAAGTAAATCTAAAGTGTATGGCTATGCTGGATAAGGCCAATACCGAAACCTTTGGGCATCCGGAGCCTACCGAGGTCAGCCTGACCGTGGAGAAGGGTCCCTTCATCGTCATCACCGGCCATGACCTGTACGATCTGAAGCTCCTTTTGGAGCAGACCGAAGGCAAGGGGATCAATATCTACACCCACGGTGAAATGCTGCCTGCCCACGCCTATCCGGAGCTGAAGAAGTTCTCCCATTTGAAGGGTAACTTTGGTACTGCTTGGCAGAACCAGCAGAAGGAATTCGCGGCCCTGCCCGCGCCCATTCTCTTTACCACCAACTGCCTCATGCCTCCCAAGGCCAGCTACGCTGACCGGGTATTCACCACAGAAGTGGTGGGCTATCCCGGTTTGCAGCACATCGGTACCGATAAGGACTTTACACTCATTATCGAAAAGGCCCTGGAACTGGGCGGCTTTGACAGGGATACCGCCTTCCCCGGTATCAACGGCGGTGACAAGGTCATGACCGGCTTCGCAAGAAACACTGTCATGCGTGTTGCCGGTACGGTCATTGATGCGGTCAAGGCCGGAGCCATCAAGCATTTCTTCCTGGTGGGCGGCTGTGACGGCGCAAAGCCTGGACGTAACTACTACACCGAATTTGTCAAGCAGACCCCAGCCGATACCGTGGTCCTGACTCTGGCTTGCGGCAAGTACCGTTTCCATGATTTGGATCTGGGTACCATCGGTGGGTTGCCCCGGCTGATGGACATCGGACAGTGCAACGACGCTTACTCTGCTATTCAGATCGCAGTCGCCCTGGCAGATGCCTTTGGCTGCGGTGTCAATGACCTGCCTCTTTCCATGGTGCTGAGCTGGTATGAGCAGAAAGCTGTGTGCATCCTGCTGACGCTGCTGCATCTGGGCATCAAGAACATCCGTCTTGGCCCCACGCTGCCTGCCTTCGTTTCGCCCAATGTCCTAAAATTTCTGGTAGAGAAGTTTGGCATCGCACCTATCACCACCCCCGAAGAAGATCTGAAAGCGATTTTGGGAAATAACGACAGATAATCTAATATTGAAGGGTGCGTTGCAAAATAAATGCAACGCACCCTTTTGGTATGAATAGGCCACCGTTTAAAAGTCAGTGGCCTTTTGAAATCTATCCGTGATTTCAGACTAATAAATGCTTGTTATATTATCTGCTTAACCGTAAAAACTAACATCAAAGGAGTGATGAATATGGAAAATTACAATCTGGTCAAAAACACGTTGGATCAGATTCCGCAGGCGAACGCCAATGCAAAGCAGATCGTAGGGCTCGTGAAGGAAGGCGGCAGGATCACCGGGTATCAATTATCTGATAATTCCATTGTGGAGAAACAGCAGGCGGTGAATATGGCAAAGCAGGGAAAAATCGCCGGTGTGGGCATCGCCCACCGGGGAGATACGGAATATCTGAAAGCCATCCCAAACGGCGACGAAAACGACAATCTGGGCAACCTGCCCTCTGTCTCTCTAAACACCCCGTCAAACCCTCCGGCTTAGCCGGAGGGTTTGACTATTTTGTCAGTTCATAGCTCATATCCAGCAGGAATTTGAGCTTGTCATCGTCAGCCGTTCCGTCCAGTGCCACTGTCAGCCAATGGGCCTTGTTCATGTGGTAAGCAGGCAAGATTCCTGTTTCTTCCCGGAAGGAGCTGATCAGCCGGGTGTCACATTTCACATCCACCACCTGGATATCTCCGCCACCGGAAAGTCCCAATTTCTCTCTGGAAATTTCCATGATCGCGGCGAACCATTTCCGGTTACCGGTGTGCCTAAATACCATATAGGTGGGATACTTCGCCCACAGGCACTCTCCTAACGCACCGTAGGTTTTTTCTATGTAATCTTGTAATTCCGTTCTGCTTATTTTTTCTTTCTCTCCGGCAGTTCCGGGTACATGGCTTCAAAAAGTGCTTTCAGAAACTCCCGGTCGTCCACATTCTCCACAAGGAGCATATCCTTTTCGCCTTCATAGGGCGGCTCTTTTCTGGCACCCGGCAGCATTGCTGTGGTGCTCGGCAAAACTTTTACCAGCAGGCGCTCATCGCACAGATAGGCTGCGATCTTGCCGTGATGGTAAATAACATACTCGCCCATCATCATGCGGCTGGTAATACCGTCGATCAGCGACAGCTGATCCAGAATAAAGGCCAGATATTCCTTGCTTGTTGCCATAATTCCACGCTCCCCTGTTTTATGCGTCTGCCTCTTCGGCCAATGCTTCTATGTAAAAACTCACCGGACGGAAGCCGTCGTTGCAGGAGATCATGGCAGAATAGGGGTCCTTCATCCAGCCATCGTAGAAATTGCCGCCACCTGCAGCCAAAGTCTTTACGAAGGCTGCCATGGATTCCCAGGCGCTGTCACACAGGTCCTCCGGTTTTTCTCCGTTCCGGCTGATAAAGAGCTGCCCTTCCTGCACGTCGCAGGTGTGCTCAATGGGATTTTCGTATGTTTCCATCAAGTCCGTGTAGCAGGCCTTCCGGATCGCAGTGATCTTGACTGTCTTCATGCTTGGTGCTCCTTCTTTACGAACATCACATCCGTGACCGAAAATTATTGATTGGGAAACTCCTGCTGCAGCTGGCGGGCCAGGACCGTCAGGAATTTCTTGGTGCTTGGGCAAGGGATCACCCCACGGGAATTGGGCGGAAAATACTGGGTCCATACACTGTCCGTCCGGTTCTTCCAGGCGGCTTTGATGGTCTGGCGCATGGATCGCTCCACAGTCTGTTCGCTGCCCTGCCCCAACGCACATATGATCGCCGGATACAGCTCCTTTCCAAGAGGCTGTGAGAGATCTTTATAAAACAAAGGCAGCCCCACCACCAGCATGCGGTAGCCGTCCAGATTGGTAGGGATCTTCAGCCGGTGCAGGTGCTCCACCACAGCGCTGCGCAGGTCGGCACGTATCCCGGATTCCATGTTTGCCATCGTTTTCAACGCCTGCCGGACACCGCTTGGCGTAGGCATGTGCAGCACGTACTGTACCCCAAGCGCGCCCAGCTCCCGCAGGATGTAAGGATCCGTCAGATAGCTGATGGCCAGGACCTGCCGAGGCAGAAAGGCTGCCTGCCGCAGTACGGTCAGACCGTCCTTATAGGGCAGGGACATGTTGATCACCAGCAGGTCCGGACGGTATTGGGCCAGCAGCGCAAGGGCCGTGTTGCCATCGGCACAGAAACGAACCTCATCGTCACCAAAACAGGCCTTTGTAATGATCTGAACAAGCATTTCCGATTCGTCCACGATCAACACACGACGCACGCCCTACCCCTCCTCCGCATAGTTTCCATATAAGATATCATGTTGCCCCGGGAAAGGCAACCACCGTTTTTCGATGATTTCCGATGATTTCTATCAAAATTTTACGAACCAACGGGCCACCCTGCGGCCTGCCTTGTAGACAGGCGTTTCCAGCTCCTTGCAGGCGTTTTTCAGCTCCTGGCGGATCTGGATGCCCTGGGGACAGTGTTTCTCGCATTTGCCGCAGCCGACACAGTTGGAGGCGGCCGCAGAATTGGTGCGAAGAGTGGTGCACATGAAGTACTCCTTCAGTCCGGCGAACTTGCTCTCGGAGTAGACACGGTTATAGGCAGCAAAGGTGCCGGGGATGTCCACGCCCTTGGGACAAGGCATACAGTAGCCGCAGCCGGTACAGCCTACCTTCATTTTGGCATTGATGGCCGCCACCACCTTCTGCAGCATAGCCTGGTCTTGATCAGTCAGCTCTCCGGCTGTTACATTGGAGGCTGTTTCCAGATTCTCCCGGATCATCTCTTCAGAGTTCATGCCGGACAGGACCACCGTCACGTCCTTCTGGTCCCACAGCCAGCGGAACGCCCACTGGGCAGGTGTGCTGCCGGTTTTGGCAAATTGCTTCTTGGCGTCCTCCGGCAGACGGCTCACCAGCTTACCGCCCCGCAGCGGCTCCATGATGATCACCGGGATGCCCTTGGCAGCGGCATGGTGCAGGCCCTTGCGGCCTGCCTGAGAATGCTCATCCATGTAATTATACTGGATCTGGGTAAAGTCCCAGTCATAAGCATCCACCAAATTGCAGAAGGTCTCGGAGTTGCCGTGATAGGAAAAGCCTACCTGTCGGATAGCGCCGCTGGCCTTTTTCTCCTCCAGCCATTCGGTGATCCCCAAGGCCTTCAGCCGCTCCCAGGTAGCAGTATCAGTGAGCATGTGCATTAAATAATAATCCACATAGTCGGTACGCAGACGCCTGAGCTCCTCAGCGAAGAGCTTGTCCAGGCCCTCCCGGTTTTTAATGAGGTAGTGGGGCAGCTTGGTGGCGATATGTACCTTTTCCCGCAGGCCGTTCTTCTCCAGGATCTGTCCCAGGGCAGCCTCGCTGCCGGGATAGATATAGGCTGTATCGAAATAGTTTACGCCTCCGTCGATGGCCAGCAAAAGCTGTTTTTCCGTCTCCTCCATATCGATCCGGCCCAGCTTCTGCGGAAACCGCATACAGCCGTAGCCAAGGATAGACAGGGGATTTCCGTATCGGTCCGTTCTGTAATTCATAAGCTACCTCCGCATTTTTTCGCATTATACCATATGTCCGCAACTATGCCAAGTCTTTTCCCGATTAGTGGGTGTCACGATCCATACAGGTAATTTTTGGATTGCGTTAATAATTTCGTCAAAATTTGTTGTTTTCTGTCGGCACACGTGCTATAATGTACGATGATTTATTATAGTGCCGAAGAATCGACTGCTATTACTTTGTATATATCTTTAATAACGAGGTGTTTATTTCATGGAAAAATTCATCATTCTTGCAGACGTTACCTGTGACCTTTCCGAGGATATCCGCAAGGAATTTGACGTGGAGGATTACCTCCCCGGCCATGTCAGCTTCAGTGACGGCCGCGATCTGCCAACGACTCTGGACTGGAGCCATATCTCCTGTGATGAGTTCTACAAGACCCTCGGCGGCAAGAAGATCCAGATCAGCACCGCACCTGCCAGCCCCGAGGAGTATTATCTGACCTTCAAGAAGTATGTGGAGGCAGGCTACAAGGTTCTGAGCGTTTCCATTTCTTCCAAGATCAGCACCACCTTCAACAGCGCCTCCAAAGCTGCTGAACGTGTTCTGGCTGAACATCCCGAGGGCACCATCTACTGCCTGGACTCCCTGAGAATGTCCGGTGCCATGGGACTTCTGGTCATGTATGCCCACAAGATGAAGCAGGACGGTGCCTCCTTTGATGAGATCGTGGCATGGCTGGAAAACAACAAGCGCAAGGTCCATCAGATGGGCCCCATCGACGATTTGATCTTCGTTGCCCGCCGGGGCCGTATCTCCATGGGCAAGGCCATCATGGGCAACTTTGCCGGTGTCAAGCCTATGGGCGACTGCTCCAGTGACGGCTACGTTTCCGTTATGACCAAGGTCAAGGGCATCAGCAAGGCTCTGGATATTTCCGTGCGTTACGCAGGTGCCATGGCAACCGATATTGAAAACCAGTACATCCTCATCTCCCACTCCAACCGTCAGGCTTACGCAGAAAAGCTGAAGCAGATGGTGGAAGAGAACCTGCATCCCAAAAAGGTCTTTATCAGCGACGTGTTCTCCGGCTGCGGCACCAACATCGGTCCCGGCATGGTGGGCGTGTACTTCCTCGGCAACGAGATCACCGAGGACCAGGTAGCAGAGAAGGAATGCTTAAATGCCATTCTGGAGAGCTAAGCACAATACTTACTTTTTAGGGGTTTAAACAAATGGAGAGGATCAACGGCACTTCCTATAAAGGAATGATCGATTACGGCGCCCGTAATCTTGTAAAAAATTGCGACACCATTAACCAACTGAATGTGTTCCCTGTGCCGGACGGCGATACCGGCACCAACATGGTCACCACCATCGTCAAGGGCCTTCAGTCTGTGGAGGATAACATAGTCGATCTGGACACGGTTTCCCAGAGGATCGCTTCCTCCGTGATCTTCGGTGCCCGGGGCAACTCCGGTGTCATCGTGTCTCAGTTCATCAAGGGCGTGTCCGAGGTGTTCATCGGCTCTGAAACTGCCGATGCCGCCCTTCTGGTGGCCGCATTGGAGCGTGGTGTGGTCTGCGCCTATGACGCAGTTGCCACCCCCGTGGAGGGCACCATGCTCACCGTGGTCAAAGATGCCACCAATGCGGTCAAGGCCCGGCTGCGTGACGAGCACACCATCAACGATGTGATCGCCATGTTTATCAAATACGCCAAGCAGTCTTTGGATCACACCCCCGATCTGCTGCCCGCACTGAAACAAGCAGGCGTAGTAGACAGTGGCGGTGCCGGCATCGTATACTTCTTTGAAGGCATGCAGAAGTATCTGGACGGCGAATCTCTGGAGGCCTTTGAGACAGCTGAGGAAACGCCGCAGGCGGACTACTCTGCCTTCAATCCCGATTCCGCCTTTAAATTCGGCTACTGCACGGAGCTGCTGATCCAGCTGCTCAACGCCAAAGAGCCCTTTGTCTTTGAGACTTTCAAAAAGACGCTCATGGGCATGGGTGATTCTGTAGTGGTCCTGCAGGACAATGATAAGGTGCGGATCCATATCCACACCAAGACCCCCGAGGAGGTTTTTGCTTTCTGCCACCGGTACGGCGAGTTTCTGAATCTGAAGGTGGAAAACATGATGGTGCAGCACACGGAGACCATCAAAAACATCCTCTGCTCCCCCACCCCCAGCAAGGGCACCTTCTCGGTGGTGGCGGTGGCCTACGACAACGCGGTGCAGAAGCTCTTTGTGGACATGGGTGCAGACGTGGTCATCCGCTGCGAGGAAAGCGCCTCCCCCAAGGAGTTCCTGGACGCCTTCGAGAATGTGACCACCCCGGAGATCCTGGTGTTCCCCAACAGCTCCGATTCCATACTCTCGGCCATGCAGGCCCAAAAGCTCTATAAGGATGCTGCCGTCACCGTGATTCCCAGCCGGGGCATCGCCGAGTGTTATGCCGCACTGCCCATCATCGACTTTGCTGAGGACAACACCAAGCGTGTAGCCGATACGGTGGCCGAGACCATCAACAACCTCTATGTTGTCAACATCGCCCGCCGGAAAAACACCATGGACCCCGGCAGCAGTCAGCTGGAGGAATATTACGCATTCTCCCGCAAGGACATCATCGCCATTGGCAAGACGCTGGAGGAAACGGCTGTCCAGACCATCGATTTGGTGCTGCGGAAATACTGCAAGGATATTATCACCATCTTCCACGGCAAGCATGTGCGCCGGGAGCAGCTGGAGAACATCACCACTGCTTTGGAAGCACTTGGTGTGTGTGCAGAAGTGTTCCTGGTGCCTTCGGAGAAGGCTTCCAGCGAGCTGATACTCTCATTTGAGTAAGTAAGAAAGAGGTATTCACTATGAAAAAAGGCAAGCTGATCCTGTACGCCTGCTCCGGCCTTGGCGTCAATATGCTGAACATCATTGTAGGCTCTTATTTGTGCAGCGCCCTGTTGGTGGGCGGCTTTGACAAGCATGTGGAGCAATGGACCTACCTGAATAAGGATCTGGTCATTGCCGGTCTGTGGGGCACGCTGGTGCTGATCGCCAAGATCATCGACGGTCTGATTGACATTCCCTTCTCCCACTTTACGGACAACCTGCGCACCAAATGGGGCAGAAGAAAGCCCTCCCTGGTCATTGGCTTCGTACCCATGGTCATTGCATACCTGCTGTTCCTGATCCCCCTCAACGACGGCGCGACCATTCTCAATACCATTTGGTTTGCCGCCATGCTGTTCATTTTCTACGGCGCGTACACGCTGACCATGATCACCTACTACGCCACCTTCTCGGAGATCGCGCAGAATGAGCAGGAGATCAGCCTTTTGTCCAACGCCAAGAGCGTCTGCGACGTGGTCTACTTCTGCCTGGGCTTTGCCCTGGTGCCTGCCTTCGTTTCCATGGGGATGAACATCCGGACCGTGGCGCTGATCTTCCTGCCCCTGAGCCTGACCATGCTGATCCCCATGTTCCTTTTGAAGGAAAAGCCTATCGATATGTCTGCCCCCAAGCCCCCCAAGGGCGAACGTGTCACTGTAGCCAAGAGCTTTGGCTTCGTGCTGAAGGATAAGCCCTTCATTCTGTGGCTGTGCGTGCTGAGCATCATGAACGTCGGCCTGCAGCTGTTCCTCAGCGGTATCAACGAGTTTTTCTCCACGGCAGGGCTGAATATGACCTTTATCATGGCCTCCTGCTTTGTGCCTGTGCCCCTGACTATTCTGCTGTATAACAAGGTGGTCAAGAAGCGGGGCCTGGGCTTTGGCTACCGGTATATTCTGTTGGTATTCTCCATCGGTATGGCGCTGATGTATCTGTGCCCCATGCTGCCAGAAAAGCTCATGTTCCCCTATGCTATCATGTGTGCGCTGATCGTATCTGTTTCCATCGGTGCGTTCTTCTCCGTCACATACTCTGTGCCTTCCTTCTGCGCTGCCTTGCGCCGCAAGGAGAACGAGTCCTCTTCTTCCATGTACTTCGCCATCCAGGGCCTGTTTGAAGGCGCTTCTGCCGGTCTTGCCTCCGGCGTGATATTGGTTTGGATGAAGCAGTCCGGCACCGTTCCTTACATGACCATCGTGGTAGCGGCCTGCTGTATGGCAGCCTTCAGCCTGTCCTTCCTGCTGCCCAAGAGCATTGCACAGCTGGGCAAAGTGGAGCCGCACGCATGAAAATGACCGGTCTCCACCATATCGGCCGTTGGTTTGGTATTATCACCGGCTGGCCCGCACAGCTGGTGTACTTTAAGCGCAAGGTCTATTTTCAGAACAAAAAGGTCCAGGGCCGCCGGATCAAAGGCGGTGCGCTGGTGATCTCCAATCACTACAACCCTCTGGACTTTGTAACCAATACCTTTTTGCTTTTTCCCCGCATGCTCTATGTGGTCGCGTCTGAGTACGCATTCATGACACCCGGCCTGCGGGTGGGCATGAAGTTCTTTGGCGGCATCGAGACCGATCGGAACGTAAAGGGTATGAGCTTTATCCATCAGAGCGCTGCTGAACTGAAAAAAGGCCATCTGGTGCAGATCTTCCCGGAGGGGCATAACACCGATGACGGTAATATCCACCCCTTCTACCCCAGCTATCTTGTCATTGCCCTGATGGGCAATGCCCCCATCATTCCTGTGATCTCCGATGGTAACTACGGCCTTAAAAAGCGGCTGCATGTGATCATCGGCGAGCCTATCGACCTGCACGATCACTTCCCCGGCGGCAAGTACACCCAGGAGGACCTGGACCGGGTCAACGAAGTGATCTATCAGCATGTACTGCAGCTGCGCGCCCTTCTGGACGAGAAGGTAGCTGCCGGGCACAGGAACAGAAAGGAATCCACCTGATGCCAGAATTTATGACTTATATATGGTATACCCTGGGTGCCGTCGCGGTACTGGGCATCGCATTCTACTTTTTTTCCATCTTTTTCGCCGCAAGAATCATCTACTCCAAGACACTGACCCGCAACAGCAAGGAGCAGTGGAGTCGGGATTCCGTGATCGAAGATCCCAAGCAGCAGGAAATGGATGTATTGGGTCAGGCCTGGAAGGCAGAGCACATCCAGTTCAAGCAGGACGTGCATATCGTCCGCGACGGACTTAACCTGTACGGCGAATACTACGATCTCGGCTTTAAGCGCTGCTGTATGCTGCTGTCCGGTAGAACGGAAAGCCTGCGCTACGGCTACTTTTTCGTAAAACCCTACGCCGAAGCCGGCTGGAATGTAATGGTCATCGACGCCCGTGCCCACGGCAATTCCGACGGCCAATACAACACCCTGGGCTTCGAAGAGAGCCAGGATGACCTGGCCTGGGCCAAATTTCTCCACGAGGAGAAGGGCATGGAGCAGGTGATCTTCCACGGTATCTGCATCGGTGCTGCCGGCGGTATGCTGGCCCTCACCGATCCCAAGTGCCCCGATTATGTGGCCGGTCTTGTGGCTGAGGGCATGTTCGCCTACTTCGGCTACTCCATGCGTCAGCAGCTGATCGAGCGCAAAAAGCTCATGTGGCCCATTATGCAGGCCATTGACTTACAAGTACGCCGCCACACCGGCTACTCCATGATGCGCGGCCCCATCCATGTGATCGATAAAATGGAAAAGCCGCTTTTGATGCTCCACAGCAAGGAAGACCGCTACTCGGTTCCGGAAAACGCACAAAAGCTCTACGACCTGTGTCCCAGCAAGCAGAAAAAGCTTGTCTGGTTCGACCATGGCGGTCACTCCCTGCTGCGGATCACCGACATGGAAAAGTACGATACATCTATCAAAGATTTTCTAAAAGAAACCTATTCGTAACAAACAGCGCGCTGCGCTGTCAAGAATAACAAAGAGGAGGACACATTATGTTCTGTAGATCTTGCGGTACTCAGTTGCCGGACGGTACAGCTTTCTGCGCCAATTGCGGCACCAAAGTAGACGTACAGCCCGCACCCCAGCCTGCTTTCGAAGCACCCCAGCAGCCTGTTTATACGGCACCTCAAACTGCTCCCGTGGTAGCACCCGAGCGTCCTCAGGAAGATCCTGAAGTGAACAGCTTGGCCACCACCACCCTGATTTTGGGCATCGTCGGTCTTGCCCTGAGTGAGCTTGGTCTGCCCGGTCTGATCGTGTCCAACATTGGTTTGAAAAAGGCCGCCGAGTTTGAGCGCCGCGCCGGCAAGCTGTTCGGCAAAGCAAGAGTTGGCCGTAACCTGGCAAAGCCCGGCAAGATCGTGGGCATTGTTATGACCATCTTCTGGGCCGTTTACATTTTCATTGTCATGATCGCTGCCATCGCCAGCGCCCTGTGATCACACAATCCAACCGGACAGCTTATCAGCTGTCCGGTTTTTTGTTGACACAAGTATGTAAAAATAGTATAATTGGAAATAGAAACAATAGAAAAGGAGGCTCATACCATGTTTTGTAAGTACTGTGGAACTAAGCTGATCGATTCAGCGGTCTTTTGCCATGAATGCGGCAAGGCAACAGCCGAACAACCGGTTTGCCAACAGCCTGTCCCCCCTGTTCCTCCGACGCAGCCCGTATACCAGCAGCCTGTGCCACCGGTGCAGCCGGTCTATCAGCCGGTTTATCAGCAGCCGGTACAACCTGTGTACCAGTCTCCTGTGCAGCCTGTCTGGCAGCCGCCTGTGCCCCAACCTGCAGACCCTGCTCAGCTTGCCAAGCTGGAACGGCAGACGCTGACCTTCGGTATCCTGGGTCTGTCCCTTTCCATGCTGGGCGTGCCCGGTATTGTGTTATCCGGCATTGCTGCCAAAAAGGCCGGGGTCTATAAGAAGCTGACCGGCAAGGTGGACGGCAAAGTCATGACCGGTTATCGCCTGGCTAAGGCGGGCCGTACCGTTGGCATCATCATGACCGTACTGCTGAGTATTATCGTCCCGCTTTTGCTTGAGGGCGACATTACTTACGGTGATTCCTACAGTTACTTCTGATCCATAGGATATTTTCCCGCTGACCTGCCGGCCAGCGGGATTTTTTATATTTTAGAAACATTTCACAAAAAAATTCCAAACAACCTCTTTGTATGATACTGCCGTAAATCAAGCAAAGGAGATAACAAATATGTCTAAGTTCGCAGAAAAGGTAACGGGCGGCTACAAGAAGATCGAAGCGGGCGTAGTCGGCGGCTACAAGAAAATGGAGGCCGGCGTTTTGGACGGCTTTAACAAAGTCACCGACACGTGCGTGAAGACCTTCTTCGCCAAAGAGGGCGAGACTGTGGAAGATGCCAAAAAACGCCTGTCCGGCAAAGAATAATCAAACACAACATTTTCAGAAAGAGGTAATGATCATGAATCAAAACGATCAGGAATTTTTGGTGCAGAAGATCCGCACCCAGTACACGGAAAAACAGTACACCGAGTTGGAACAGCTGCAGGCACTGGATATTAAGGTCAAGCGGCCCGCCAATCTGTTTGCATACCTTTTTGGCTCTTTGGGCGCGATCATCATGGGCAGTGGCATGAGCCTGGTAATGACAGAGGTTGGCAGCATACTGGGTATGGAAAATGCCATGGTACCCGGTATCGCAGTAGGTGTGATCGGTCTTGTGATGGCGATCATCAACTATCCCATCTACAAGGGTATTCTGACAAACCGCCGGAAAAAGTACGCAGCACAGATCATTAGCCTTAGTGAAAAGCTGATGCAGAAATAAACGTGCGGGGCTGACGTCCTCGCACTTTCCTTAGAAACAAAACTTTAACATTCTCCTCCTATGATATATAATAAATAAAATTACTTTGCGGAGGTACGGCCATGTTTAAGATTTTGGTGGTAGAAGACGACAGGGACTTAAACCGCACCGTATGTGCTTTTCTGAACTGCAGCGGCTATGAGGCTGTTGGGTGTCTGAGCGCCGGAGAGGCTTATGATGCCATGTATGCGACCATGTTCGATCTGATCGTATCGGACATCATGATGCCCGGTATCGACGGCTTTGAATTTGCCAAAACCGTACGCAGTCTCAACGAAAATATCCCCATTCTTTTCATGACCGCCCGGGATGATTTTGCATCCAAGCAGCGGGGCTTCCGTATTGGTGTGGACGATTACATGGTCAAACCCATCGACTTAGACGAGCTGTTCCTGCGGATCGGTGCGCTGCTGCGCCGGGCAAAGATCGCCACCTCCCGAAAGCTGGAGATCGGCAGTTTTGTCATGGATGCTGACGAGCGCACCGCCTGTCTGGCAGACACAGAGATCAGCCTGACCAACCGGGAATTCAATATCCTATACAAGCTCTTGAGCTACCCCAAAAAGACCTTTACCCGGCAGCAGCTGATGGATGAATTTTGGGATGTGGATACGGAAACCACCCCGCGGGCGGTAGACGTGTATATGACCAAGCTGCGCAGCAAGCTTTCCGGCTGTGAGTATTTTGAGATCAAGACCGTCCATGGTCTTGGCTACAAGGCGGTGATCAAATGAAGAGGGGCTCTGTGACCCGGACGGTACTGAAATATGCCCAGCTGTTTCTGGTGATCTTTGCCGTTGTAGCCTTCACTATCACCTGCTGTACCATGTTGTTCGTATCCACCTTGCGGGACAGCTTGGGTATTACGCTGACCAGCGAAAATATCGGCAACGCCGCCAAGATCACCTTTGTCAATGTGGTGCTGCTGAGTTTGCTGTTTACCCTCTTTGACATCGTCCGGCGAAAGCTGACGGTGGACAGGCCTGTACGACAGATCACCCAGGCCGCCGAGCGTCTGATCCAGGGCGACTTTTCTGTACGGATCTCACTGGAGGGACGGCTGCGCAATGACGATATTTTCCGCCCCATTGCCCAGTGCTTCAACCAGCTTGCCCAGGAATTAGGCAGTGTAGAGACCCTGCGGAAAGATTTCATCGCCAACGTGTCCCATGAATTGAAAACTCCTCTGGCCGTCATGGGCAATTATGCCACCATGCTCCGGCAGCCAGGCATTACAAATGAAGAAAAGGATGAATATGCCAAATCCATTGAACAGGCTTCCCGGCGGCTCGCCCAGCTGGTCACCAACATTCTGAAGCTGAACAAGCTGGAAAATCAACAGATCTTCCCCCAGGCGGAGGAATACGATCTGGCTGAGCAGCTGCGGGAGAGTCTGTTGCAGTTTGAGGATATGTGGGAAAAGAAGGAACTGTGCATCCAGGCGGACATTGCAGAAAATGTGTGCATTCGCTCAGATGCCGAGCTATTGGCCCTGGTGTGGAACAATCTGATCTCCAACGCCGTGAAATTTACCCCGGAAGGCGGCACTGTCAGCCTGCTCCTGCAGGCTGACGAGGCGTTTGTGACTGTGGCTGTCCGCGATACTGGCTGCGGCATGACCCCGGAGACCGGCAGGCACATCTTTGAAAAATTCTATCAAGGCGATACCTCCCACACCGCCCAAGGCAATGGTCTTGGTCTGGCACTGGTCAAGCGGGTGATGGATATTCTGGGCGGCCAGATCACTGTGCAAAGCATCCGCGGACAAGGCAGCACCTTCACCGTGACCATCCGGAGGTACTGACATGGATTGGATAAAGATCAGAAAGGCGCTGCTCTTTCCGCCTGCCTGGCTCATCGCGGTTCTGATCCTTGTCAGCGGAGCTGCACTGACAGCAGTATTCGTCTGCAGCTATGAGGAAAGTCCCATTGCTTACGCAGTGTATGTGCTGGCTTTTTACACCCTAAGCGTGGTATGCCTTTTTTGCTGGAAGGTGCTGCCGGAAAAATACCAGCAGGTCAAGGAAAAAGCACTTGCCCTTCCCCTGGTCGACCGCTACCGGACAGACGGGGCGCTGCGCAGCAAAGTATCCCTGTACACTTCGCTGGGGATCAGTCTTTTATATGTTGGTATCAACCTGCTGAACTGGTACTGGAGCCGCAGCTGGTGGTTTGTGGTGCTGGCCGGTTACTACATGATCATGGCTGTGCTGCGCTTTTTGCTGGTGCGCTATGTCCGCAAAAAAAGGATCGGCACGGAAATTTTGGCGGAATGGAGACGCTCCCGGCTCTGCGCCTGTATCCTTCTGCTTGTCAATCTGTCCTTAAGCGGCGCGGTGCTGATGATCCTATACCAAAACAAGGGCTATTCCTATCCGGGTATGATGATCTATGTGATGTCCGCCTACACGTTCTATGCCACGATTCATGCTATCATTGATATTGTAAAATACCGCTCTTTGGGCAGTCCGGTCATGTCAACTGTAAAGATCGTATCTCTGTCAGCTGCACTGGTATCCATGCTGAACCTGGAAACGGCCATGTTCGCCCAGTTTGGAGCCGACATGCCCCTGGACCAGCAGCACCTGTTAATCATCCTTACCGGTGGTGGGATCAGCATCAGCGTTGTGATCCTGTCCGTTCTGCTCATTGTGAGCGCTACAAAAGAGATCAGGAGAAATAAAGATGGAGAATAAGGAAGGCTTCCACTTCACCTACTCCGCTGCCCAGCAGCAGGAGATCGAAAATATCCGCAAAAAATACCTGCCCCGGGAGCAGGACAAAATGGCCCGGCTGCACCAGCTGGACGACAGCTGCACCCAAAAGGCCACCGTGGTATCTCTGATCCTAGGCGTACTGGGATCGCTGATCCTGGGTATGGGCATGTGCTGCACCATGGTTTGGGGCGGTGTGTGGTTTATCCCCGGTATCGTGATCGGGATCGCTGGCATCGCCATCGTGTGCAGCGCCTATCCCCTGTACAGCCGCATTTTGGAAAAGACCCGCAAAAAGCTGGCGCCGGAAATTCTGAAGCTGACTGATGAATTACTGCAATAATGGCTTTTTATTTTGCGTGTGGTATGCTACAATGAAGAAAACATCGAAAGGAGCACACCATGGAACGTAAATTGCTGACACCGGGCACCGTCCTGTTCCCGGAGCCGTTTCAGTCACTGACCGGCTGGGATATTTATGACAGCAGCTGCTCAGACGCAGCCCGGGTGTATTTCATTGACCGAGACGGCGGTTACTTCCTCAAGTGCGCTCCCAAAGGCACTTTGGAGCGGGAAGCGATCATGGCCCGGTATTTTTACGAAAAAGGCCTGGGCGCCCAGGTGCTGGCCTACGAGCGTATGGAACAGGACTGGCTGCTGACAGTCAGCGTTCCCGGCGAGGACTGTACCCATCCTATGTACAAAGCTGACCCCAAGCGGCTGTGTGACGTGACCGCCGAGCTGCTGCGCAGGCTCCACGACACAGACCCTACCGGCTGCCCTGTCCCCGACCGGACGGCGGAATATCTGTCCAAGGCCCGGCGCAATTATGAAGCTCAGGCCTATGACGCAGACCTGTTTCCCGACAACTGGGGCTATGCCACACCGGAAGAGGCTTGGCGTGTGGTGGAAGAACAAGGCAAGTATCTGAAAAACGACACCCTGCTCCACGGCGATTACTGCCTGCCCAATATTCTGCTGAAGGATTGGCAGTTTTCCGGCTTTATCGATCTGGACGCAGGCGGCGTAGGCGACCGGCATGTAGACCTTTTCTGGGGACTGTGGTCACTTTGGTTTAATCTGAAGACCAATGCCCTCCGGGAGCGTTTTTTGGACGTGTACGGACGGCAGGACGTGAACGAAGAGCTGTTTCGGGTGGTTGCGGCAATCGAAGTATTCTCATAGAAATAACGGCACAGGAGGCTTCCTGTGCCGGTTTTTATTAGTCATAGAGACCACCCGGTTTACCGCTTAGGGGCAGAATTTGACCGCTTAGGGAAATTCGCAACATTTTTTTGGATGGTATGCTATAGTAATGTCACCGGGAGGTGATGGAAATGAAATTTACGATGATCATCGACAAAGACAAGGACGAAGAGGTGGTGGCTACTGTTCATGCTCCATCGGTACTGACAGAAAAGCTGGAGGCGCTGGTAATGCAATATTCCGGTCCGGACCGGATCGCCGCCTACTCAGAAGAGGATATGCTGCTTCTGCCCTTTACACAGATCGAGTGCATCACAGTGCTGGATGGAAAGACCTACGCCATTGACGGAAAGGGTAAGCACTACCGGCTCAAGCAGCGGCTGTACGAGCTGGAGGCGCTGCTGCCCGCTTACTTCGTGCGCATCAACAAATCCACCATCGCCAACGAAAACCGGCTGGAGCGGTTTACCGCATCCTTCAGCGGCGCGGTAGACGCGGTGTTCCGGTGCGGTTATAAGGAATATGTTTCCCGGCGGTGCTTCGCCGCCATCAAAAGGAGGTATGACAAATGAAGAACAGCTTTTGGAAGGATTTTGCTCTGCGGGGTCTGGCCGCGGCCGCAGGCGGTCCGGTGGTCCTGGCTATCATTTACGGCATTCTGGGTGCCACCGGAGCGGTGGAGACCCTGACGCCCAAGGAGGTCTGCCTGGGCGTGCTGACGGTGACAGTCATGGCCTTTGTGGCTGCAGGCATCACTGCCATCTACCAAACTGAGCGCCTGCCGCTGATAGGCCGTATTCTGATCCATGCGGCGGTACTGTACGCAGATTACCTGTTCATGTATCTGCTCAACAGCTGGATGCCCCGGAACTGGAGTGCCATCGGCATCTTCTCCGGCTTTTTTGTGGGTGGATTTGCCCTGGTGTGGCTTGGCATCTACCTTTCCATCCGCAAAAATACCAGCAACGTCAACAGGCACCTGCCCAAAGCATAAAAACAGGGCGGTCAAAAGACCGCCCAACACAAATATCATATCAAACACCTCCGCTGCTTGTCAACAAGTTTTTGTTTTCAGGCGGCGGATTTTTGTATTTTGCACAAGTTCGTTTTGTGTGTTTTATATAAATTTCCATATTGCATTTTCGTTTTTATTGTGCTAATTTATAGACAAGAGGTGATACCAATGTACCGGTAAAACTGAAGACTCTTAATCCTACTGATCGCAAATACTTTCTGATATAGCCGTTTCGAACAAAAGCAAATCGATTTTTAAGGCCTGAGCAATAAGTACGAATCGACACACAGGAAGGATCCGCAGGAAGCGGATCAAGACAGAATCTCAACCATGATTTTCAAACAGAAGGTATGTGCCATCAGGAGAAGAGTCAAGGACAGCGTCCACAACAGATGAAACGAAACCGACACAGAAGTGGATCTCGCTTGGAGATTAGAAAGTGATTATTTTGAGTATTTCGTGATTCGGAAAAGAGATTTCGCGGGAATGGACGATGTCGAGCCTGTAGAAAGAGAGGTTAACCAATGATGTTAGATACTAAGAGTGAAGAGAAATGACCCTTGGCTGTACGGTTGCAAGACGTCGGTCAAGGGTCATTTCTTTTTTTACGCTCTGCGTGCCTGCCATCACACCGGCAGGTTTTTTGTTGGACAAATTTCCATTTAGGGAACGGATCGCCACCCTGGTGTGCACACTGGCTCGCAATGACAATGCATCTTCGGCAACTGCCTTAAAATTTGGAATAAAATTTTCAATTTTGCTTCCGCTTCCCTATTGACATTTATATAGGATGACGTTATATTGTAATAAACATATGAGCACTTGCTCATATATCGATATTAAATCAGGAGTTGATCCTATGCAGGAAAAGGTTTATACCATTACACAGCTGGACTGTGCCAACTGTGCGGCAAAAATGGAAACCGGTATCAACAAGCTCCCCGGCGTGCAGGCCGCCACCATCACCTTTGCCACCCGGCAGCTGCGGGTAACGGCAGAGGATCCCGATGCTTTGCTGGAAGCTATGCAGAAGGTGGTCAGCCGTATTGAGTCGGATGCCCGTATCTGCGAGAAGGACAGTCATGAGCATCACCACAAGGCATGTAGCTGCGGACACGATCATGATCACGAGCATGAGCATGACCATGACCATGACCACGAGCATGAGCATGAGCATGACCACGAGCATGACCACGAGCATAAACACAAACATGAGCATGATCATGGCGATCATCAGGAAAGCATCGTCCCCCTGCTCATCGGTGCCGGTTTGTTTCTGATCGGCCTGCTGCTGGACCATCTGGGTATTTCCCTGCTGGGTATTGCTGTAAGTCTGCCTGTCTACATAGCCGCCTATCTGCTGCTTGGCTGGAATGTGCTGTTCACAGCCGGCAAAAACCTGTTTAAAGGCCATGTCTTTGACGAGAACTTCCTCATGAGCATCGCCACGCTGGGTGCTTTTGTCATCCGTGAGTTCCCGGAGGCTGTGGGCGTTATGCTCTTCTACCGGGTAGGCGAATATTTTGAACACCGCGCCGTTGAGCGCAGCCGCAACCAGATCATGCAGGCTGTGGACCTGCGCCCGGAAACCGTGAACCGGATGCATGGGGATCAGATCGAAGTGATCCCCGCAGAGCAGGCGCAAGTGGGCGACCTTCTGCTGGTACGCCCCGGTGACCGGATCCCCCTGGACGGCACCGTCGTAACCGGCAGCAGCCGCATTGACACCGCCCCCATTACCGGCGAGCCGGTACCTGTACAGGTTGATCCCGGCAGTGCCGTCACCTCCGGCTGTGTGAACACCTCAGGTCAGCTGACTATAAGGGTCGAAAAGCCCCTTTCCGAATCCATGGTCACCCGGATCCTGAACGCCGTGGAAAAGGCTGCCGCCGGCAAGCCCAAGCTGGACCGGTTCATTACCCGTTTTGCACGGATCTACACCCCTGTTGTGGTAGGCGTTGCCGCCGCTACCGCAGTCATTCCTTCTCTGATCACCGGCGACTGGAACTACTGGGTCTATACCGCCCTTTCCTTCCTGGTCATGAGCTGTCCCTGCGCCCTGGTGCTTAGTGTGCCTCTGGCCTTCTTCTCCGGTATCGGCGTTGGCAGCCGGAAGGGCATCCTGTTCAAGGGCGGTGCTTCCATGGAAGCTGCCGCCGGTATCAAGGCTGTTGCCCTGGACAAGACCGGTACTATCACCCGCGGCGATTTCCGGGTCCAATCCTGGGAGGGCCGTGAGGATCTGCTCGTGCTGGCAGCTGCCTGTGAGCAGCACTCCACCCATCCCATCGCCGTGAGCATCACGGCGGCAGCGCAGGGTCTTTCCCTGCCTCAGCCCCAGGCACTGGAGGAAATTCCCGGTCATGGTATTATCGCCACCTTGTATGGCAAGCAGATCCTGTGCGGCAACGAAAAACTGATGACCAGCCGGGATATCTGCATCCCCGCAGTGACTGCGGACGCAGGTACGCTGGTGTATGTGGCTGAGGACGGCACGTATCTGGGATACCTGCTGATCGCCGACACCTTAAAGGAGGGCGCTGCTGAGGCTGTGGCACAGCTGCACCGCATGGGTATTTCCACTGTCATGCTCACCGGCGACCGGAAGCAGACCGCTGACGCTGTCGCGCAGCAGACCGGCCTGCAGCAGGTCTATGCCCAGCTGCTGCCCGAGGAGAAACTGGAAGTACTGCAGACCATTCGCGCGGAAAAAGGTGCTGTCATGTTCGTAGGTGACGGCATTAACGACGCACCTGTGCTGACCGGTGCGGACGTGGGTGCCGCCATGGGCAGCGGCGCAGATGCCGCTATTGAGGCTGCCGACGTGGTGTTTATGACCTCCGATGTTCATGCCGTGACAGACTCCCTGCAGATCGCACGGCGTACCCGGACCATCGCCTGGCAGAACGTGATCTTCGCACTGGTCATCAAGGCTGTGGTCATGGTACTGGGTCTGTGCGGCCTGGCGTCCATGTGGCTGGCAGTCTTTGCCGACTCCGGTGTTGCCATGCTGTGTGTGCTAAATTCTATCCGTCAGCTTTACAGCGGCCGAAAAAAGTGATATACTGACGAAAACCGTGAAAGCGAGGATACACCATGATCCTGGAACAAGGCAGACCTTCTGATTTTGCTGAAAGACTTCCCAAGGAGCAGCGGGTCTATGACCTGCTGGACAGCCTGGGGATCGATTACCGCCGGGTGGATCACCCGGCAGCTATGACCATGGAGGACTGTGCAGCCATCGATCAGGTACTGCAGGCGCCAACCTGCAAAAACCTGCTGCTGTGCAACCGGCAGTGCACGGATTTTTATCTGCTGCTGATGCCCGGCGACAAGCCCTTCAAGACCAAGGAGCTGTCCAAGCAGATCGAAACTTCCCGGCTGTCCTTTGCCGACCATAGCTACATGGAGCAGTTTTTGGACATAACCCCCGGCTCCCTGAGTGTGCTCGGTCTTGCAAACGACAAGGAAAACCGGGTGCAGCTGCTGATCGATGCGGACGTGCTGAAGGCCGAATACTTCGGCTGCCACCCCTGCATCAACACCTCCACCCTGCGTATAAAGACCGCCGACCTGACGGAGCGCATCATCCCTGCTATGCATCATGCGCCCAGAATGGTGGATCTGCCGCTGCCCACAGAAGAATAACTTGTTCCGCCCAGCAATTGTCTTTGCTGGGCGGATTTATGTATTCTGCACAAGTGCATTTGATATATTTTGTATGATTTCCCATCTTGCAAACAGGATCTCCATGTGATATTTTATAAGCACAAAAGGTGATGCCAAACGAAAGGCAGCGCCTGCGGTCTGAATTGAAAAAGTATGAATTTCAGAAAGTAGGGCCGCAAAAGCAGCGATCGTATTAAGGGAAATGTTCCGGTGCAGGTAAAGAATCGCCTGGAGATAAACACGAGGGTTTCGTGTCGGAATGGATTTCGAAACAGACGGTCGGTGTAAACTGCAGAAAGCGAGGTTAACCATAGATGGAACCCAACAACGCAGCGGAATGACCCTTGACGAAGTGTGAAAGGCTTTGTCAAGGGTTATTTCTTTTTATGGGGGACATACTAACAAACAGAAAGGAGTTGTTGGTATGATCGAACAAGACACCATAAAGCTGCTGCGGGAATGCGACGCAGGTATCAAAATGGGTATTTCCTCTATCGACGATGTTTTGGAGCATGTGGAGAGCGACCGTTTCCACAAATGCCTTACCGATTGCCGTCAGGAGCACGCAAAGCTTCAGGGTGAGATCCAGACCCTGCTGGGCAAGTATCAGGATGAGGGCAAGAATCCCAATCCTATGGCCAAGGGTATGTCCTGGGTGAAGACCAATATGAAGCTGAGTATGGATGAGTCCGATGCCACTGTGGCCGAGCTGATGACCGACGGCTGCAATATGGGCGTGAAATCCCTGAGCCGGTATCTAAACCAGTATAAAGCGGCCGATGAGGTATCCAAGGACATCACCAAGCGGCTGATCCATTTGGAGGCGGAGCTGGCTGCCGACATTCGTTGCTACCTTTAACCGCATCCGTATTACTGAGCCGTCTGATGACGGCTCTTTTTCTGTGCAAATGGGAATTCATCCTTATGTTTGGGGATAGCTTTTTTCTTGTTTATCCTATATAATAAAGAAAAAAGCCAGGAGGAATGACGATGGATCACAAACAGTATGCAGCAGAGTTGTTTATGAAGGACTACAACTGCGCCCAGGCGATCGCGGTGGCGTTTTGCGACGTGACGGGTCTGACCCCGGAGTTTTCCGCAAAGATGGCCTCGTCCTTCGGCGGCGGTATGGGCCGCATGCGGGAGGTCTGTGGCGCGGTCAGCGGCATGCTGATGGTGGCTGGCATGCTGTATGGCTACGACACCCCTGGTGACGATACCGAAAAGAAGGCCCATTACGCCCTGGTACAGGAGCTGGCAGGCAAGTTCCGGGAACAGGTCGGCAGCATCATCTGTCGGGAAATTCTCAAAGATCCTCCCTCTGACCCTGCCCCCACCCCCAGGACAGAGGAATTTTATGCCCTGCGGCCCTGTGCGCGCATGGTATATCTGGCAGCAGAAATTCTGGACGATTACATCGCCACCCACCCGGTCAAGTAATATGGACGAACTGATCTACAATCAGCACCAGATCCCCAAGGAGCAGTGGCGCTACGGTCTGCGCACCAGCGCCGCCACCGGCTGCGGCTGGATCGCAACCCATAACGTGCTGCGGCTGTTTGGTCTGCCCTCCCAGCCGGAAGCGCTGATCCGGGAATACGAGCAGCAGCTGCCCCTGATCCACGGTCTGGCAGGCACCAGCCTGTTTGGCCTGTACCGGTATTTCCAAAAGCGGGATTTCCCGGTGCAGCTGGTCTTCCGCCGGAAGCATTTTGACAAGGCCGTCAAAGATGCGGACGCGGCGATCCTCTTTTACCGCTGGCGCAGAAAAAGGAAGCTGGGCGCCCACTTTGTGGCACTGCACCATACCCGAAAAGGCTTCATCGGCTATAATACCTATCGCAACTCCATCGGTCCGGATATGTACGGGCCGAGCCTTCAGGCCTTTCTGAAAAAACGTAAATACTTCGGCTCGGTCCTTATGACCGTGCAAAATCCACACAAAACCTCACACGAAGGAGAAAAACCGATGGTGCTGGTCGTTGGCAGTATCAATATGGATGTCAATATCCTGCTGGACCATATTCTGCAGCCGGGAGAGACTTTGCTGTGCCGGGAAAGCGTTTTCAAAAGTCCCGGCGGCAAAGGCGCCAATCAGGCCGTGGCTGCTGCCAGACTGGGTGCAGAGGTAGTCCTGCTGGGCTGCGTGGGCAAGGACGAAAACGGCCAGCAGATGCTCGCATCCCTGCAATCAGCCGGTGTGAACACCGATCATGTGATGGTCAGGGAGGGCTGCCCCACCTCCACCGCCTACATCAATGTGGCAGCTTCCGGCGAGAACGCTATCGCTGTAGACTCCTCTGCCAACACGCATGTGTCGGCGGAATATATTACCTCCCATGCGGAGCTGTTTGCCAAGGCAGACTACTGCGTGTTCCAGCTGGAGATCCCCATTGAGACGGTAAAGGCCTCCATGAATCTTTGCCGCAAGTACAATGTAAAGACGGTGCTCAACCCCTCGCCTATGCATGAACGGGCAGCAGAGCTGTTGAAGGGCATCGACTATCTGATCCCCAACAAAACAGAGGCTGAGGGTCTGCTGGGCAAGCCCTACGAGGAGACCACCGACGAGGACTGGCAGGCATTTATGGACAAGCATAAGATCGGCCACATGGTCATCACTCTGGGAAGCCAGGGCTGTAAGTATTATGCAGCAGGCAAGGCACCTGTCCCCTGCCCCACCCGGGCGCGCAAGGCGGTAGATACCTGCGGCGCAGGCGACACCTTCCTGGGTGGCTTCGTGACTGCCCTGTCCGAGGGCAAGGCGGAGCTGGAGGCCATTGCGTTTGCCGCCAGCGCAGCAGGCATTCAGATCACCCGCTCCGGTGCCCAGGCAGCCATGCCCACAAGAGCCGAAGTTGACGAGGATATGCAGTAAAAAGAGCCGTCACGGTGACCGTGACGGCTCTTCAAATTTCAGTTTATCGAGCTACATCCAACCGGGAGGTCAGGTGCATAGGGGTATGGGTGATGGGGTGAATGAAAATCAATTCCTTAGCGCACAATGCCTGCGTATGCAAACCCATAGTATCGGACATGTCTTTGGAATCCTCCGAACCGTACTGGGGATCGCCCAGAATAGGGAATCCCATGTACGCGCAGTGAACACGGAGCTGGTGGGTACGGCCGGTGATGGGGCGTAATGCTAGTTTACATAACATTTCATGTCGTTCCAGGACCATGTATTCCGTGACGGAAGGTTTTCCCTCCGGGTGTACCTGCCGCAGCAGGCTGGGCAGCGGCTTACGGGCAATGGGGGCATCGATGGTTCCCCCGTCCGTATCCGGGCCGCCGTATACCAACGCATGGTAGATCTTTTGCACTGGGGTCTGCTGGAGCAGAGTATGAACATGGGAATTCTTTGCCAGCAACACGATGCCAAAGGTATCCCGGTCCAGCCGGGTCACCGGATGGAAAGCACAGCTTTGACCTGTTTTTTGATAGTAAGCCACGACCCTGTTTGCCAGCGTGCCGGACATGGTGGCTCGTGAAGGGTGGATCAGCACGCCCACCGGTTTGTCCACCGCCAGGATATGCGCGTCCTCATAAAGGACTGTCAGTTCGCCATCCTCGGCAGGATACTCCGGCACCTGCTCGTCCAGAAGGGCGGTGATCACGTCGCCGGGCTGCACAGGAAAATCCGCATGGCGGGGCACGCCATTCACATAGAGCTTATCCTGCCACTTGAGCCGGTTCATGAGGCCCGTGGACATACCCATTTCATTTTTCAGGAATGTGGACAGCCGCCCCTGCCGGGTGGCGATATGTTTCAGTTCCAAGGGACTCACCTCCTCATATACTTTTCTTTATCCAGTGAATTTCTTGCGTACTTTCTGAAATGCGTCATTCTGAGCGAGCGTTAGCGAGTCGAAGAATCTTCCCATTATCAGCCCTGCGGAGCAGAAACCCAGTGCGAAGATCCTTCGACTCCGGCTTTGCCTCCGCTCAGGATGACGCTCCTAAGGAGCGTTGGATGGAACGGATTGCCACGTCGTCAAAGCACAAGACACAATGTTCCATTTCCTGCTTGCAGAAAATTTCACCCGTATCTTGGTTTCTCCTCTCCCCACAAAGGCCGTTCGCCTTTGCGGGGGGTCCATTTTGGCCGCCTCGCAATGACAGCTTTAATAGCAAAAAAGACCCTGTTTTCACAGGGTCTTTTTAAAGAACTCTAAATTACAGAGCAGCCTTGGCCTTCTCGACCAGAGCTGCGAATGCAGATGCGTCCTGGATAGCCATCTCGGACAGGCTCTTGCGGTTCATCTCGATACCGGCCTTCTTCACACCGT
>CAYVCR010000003.1:0-32150 GCA_964450205.1 uncultured Oscillospiraceae bacterium
CCCGAGAAGATCACCTCCAAGGGCAAGGGCGGTATGTCCGGCGACTGCGTCTTCGACGAGGTCGAGCCTATTGTTGAGGCCATTACCCCCGTTCCTGGCGGTGTCGGTGCTGTGACTACCACTGTGCTGATGAAGCACGTTGTAGAAGCTGCTGAGAAGATCTAAAAAATGTACCATTCCCCCGGATTTTTCCGGGGGAATGGATAAAAACCTGCTTTATGAGGGGCAAAAAGTCCGGATAATTCGATTTTTTAGGGGATCGGATTGTCCATTTTTTAGCGAGGTACGTATGAAAAGAATCAAAAATATGTCCGAAAGCAGCTTTTTGAAGCTGTTCTTCGCCTTTGTTTCCCTGTGCTTTATCATCGCAGCTGTTTGCATGCCAGACCGGGCCACCATGTTCAGCGGCCTGTGGAAGATCCAGATCACGCCTTGTCGGGTCACCACCAACTATTTCTCTGTGGGCGGCTATGCAGCTACCTTCCTGAATATGGGCCTGGTGGGCCTGGTGTGTGTGGGACTCTATCACTTCCTGAAGACCAACGTGAACAATGTGTCCACCTTGGCCTTCCTGCTGACGCTGGGCTTCTGCTCCTGGGGCATCAATTTGATCAATATCATCCCCACCATGCTGGGTGTGGTGCTGTATGCTTTCATTAAGAAGGAGCCTCTGGGCGGACTGGTGAACGCCATGCTGTTCTCCACCGGCATTGCTCCCATTATCACGGACCTGTTGTTCCGCTGGCCCGCTGCCGAAGTCATCGGCTTCAACTGGCTGGGTACGGTACTGGCGCTGGTGGTTGGCTTGTTTATCGGCATGTGCCTGCCTGCGGGCCTGGCTCACGCACCCAATGTGCACAAGGGTTACGACCTGTACTCCGCAGCTGTGCCCGTGGGTATGACTGCTTTCCTGCTGAACACCGTCTTCTACAAGGCCCCCGGCCTGACCCAGGGTGCGCTGCTCAGCGATATGAGCGTGGCCAGCGGTACCATCGTCAACATCTTCTGTTGTGTGGTCTTCGGCTTGTGTATCGTCTTTGCGTTCCTGCTGGGCTGCACGCCCAAGGCCTACTGGCAGATGCTGCGGGACAAGGAGCACGTGGCTTCCGTCAGCGGAAAGTATGGCAATGCCGTCATGCTGATGAACGTGGGCATCTACGGCCTGTTCATTCTGGCTTACTACAACCTGGTGGGCGCCAGCTTCAACAGTGTGACTTTCGGTATCATCTTCTGTATGCTGGCCTGCTGCAATTCCGGCTCCAACCCCAAGACGGTCTGGCCCATCATGGCAGGTTACGTAGCAGCTTCTTTTGTCTTTGGTTTCATTGCCAAGCTGACCGGTGGCGAATTCAGTATGGCCATCAATGCCCAGGGTGTTTTGGTTGGCCTGTGCTACGCCAACGGCCTGAGCCCCATCTCCAGCAAGTACGGCTGGCGGTACAGCTTTATTGCTGCCATCGCCCACTACTGCATGGTCACTACCGTGCCCAGCCTCCACGGCGGCTTCTGCCTGTATAACGGCGGCTTCACCGCTGCACTGGTGTGCCTGCTGCTGGTGCCTCCTATGGAAAAGTTCTTCCGCTCCAAGCAAGAGCGTCTGGCTGCCAAGGCTGCAAAATAAAAAACAAACGCACACGGCACAAGCTGTGTGCGTTTTTATATGCGCCTATCAGCTTTCTAAAGAAAATATAAGGAGATTTTCTTTGGCGGTTGTATAATGAGTAGAGGACAGGGAAAGCTGACTTTTGTTTTCCTTGTAATGAGGACAAATGTGTGTTATGATGAAGACACCAAGAAATAAAGGAGGAGGACTATCTATGAAAATGCGAAGAATTTTGGCGATGCTCATGATTTGCCTGCTGGCAGCAGGCCTGTTTGCGGGTTGCGGGGCAGCCACGATGGATAACGGTGCTGTCAAGGATTATTATGCCGAGGCACCGGAAGCAGCGATGGATATGGAATATGGCTACATCAGCGATTCCATCAGCAGTGCAAGCGGCACAGAAAGCGAAATTACCGCACAGAATCAAAAACTGATCCGTACTATTTATATGGACGCGGAAACCGAGGATATGGATACCCTCCTGTCCCAGGTGGAGGCACGGATCTCTGAACTGGGCGGCTACGTGGAAGGCCGGGAAATTTACAATGGCAGCATGTACAGCTCTTCCCGCTACCGTAATGCGAGCTTGACGATCCGTATCCCGGCAGATAAATTGGATGCCTTTGTGGATCACGTGGCGGAGGTGTCCAATATCACCTCCAACCGGGAGACCACTGAGGATGTGACGCTGCAGTATGTGGCTATTGAGAGCCGGATTGCCGCGTTGGAAACGGAACAGGCAAGACTGCTGGAGCTGCTGGCCAAAGCAGAGAATATGGAGGATCTGCTGACTATCGAATCCCGGCTGACGGATGTGCGGACTGAGCTGGAGCAGGTCACCTCCCAACTGCGGGTCTATGACAATCTGGTGGACTATGGCACTATCTACTTGGACGTGGAAGAAGTGGTGGAATACACCGAGCCGGAGCCGGAGAACGCCTGGCAGCGGATGGGCAAGGGCTTTGTCAAGAGTCTGAAGGGTGTGGGCAACGGTCTGAAGGAATTCTTTATTTGGCTGGTGGCAGCGATCCCCTACCTGTTGCTGATCGGCGGTATCGGATTTGGTATCTTTATGATCATCTGGGGCTCTGTCCGCAGAAAGCGTAAAAAGAGAGCCCAGCAGAAGAAGACCGAAGAATAAATAATACGTGCCCCGGACGGAAACGTCCGGGGCGCAGCTTATTTCATAAATTTGTCGATGGCATCGCACAGATCGTCGATGGCGCCTTCGTCACCGGCCTCCACCGCATCGACCATGCAGTGGCGCATATGATCCTTCAGGATCACCTTGCCGGTATTATCCAAGGCTGAACGGACGGCTGCCAGCTGGATCAGTACCTCGGAGCAGTCGTAGCCCTCTTCTACCATGCGCTTGACCTTCTCCAGATGGCCAATGGCACGGGCCAGCCGGTTGACGACCGCCTTCTGATTCTCGTGGACATGGCCGTGGCTGTGGGAGAGCCCGTGGGCATGCATATAGGCATGGTCCTGTTCATGATGATGGTCTGCCACAATATGCCCTCCTTTGATCGTTTTTAGCATTATACCTTATTTTTCCCTAACTTGCAAGCCCTAAGGGGGGATAGAACAGTTGCCTTTTATGCAGAAATTTGTTATAATATCCGCAAATATCCGACAAATTTCTCAGGAGGAAGTACCTTGAGCTTTGATTCTGTATTTGTGATCGGCTGCTTTTTGCCGCCGACGGTCTTTTTGTACTGGCTGCTCCGGAAGGACAGCTGGCGCAACGTGCTGCTGTTTGTGGCGGGACTGGTGTTTTATGCCTTTGGCAGCCTGAGCGGTTTGGTGCTGCTGCTGGCGGCCGTGGCAGTCAATTATGCAATGGGCATTTGGATACAGAAGGTGAAAAAACGCAGATTTTTGTGCGGTCTTACTGTAGCGGCCAACTTACTGTTTTTGGGGGCTTACAAATATTTAAATTTCCTGCTGGGCGCGGAAACGGTGAGTCTGGTCGCGCCGGTTGGTATTTCTTTCTTCACCTTCAAGTGCATTTCCTACATTGTGGATACCTGCCGGGACCCGGCAAAGGGCACAAAGAATTTTTTCCGCTTTGCCCTGTATGTATCCTTCTTCCCGCAGATCACAGCCGGTCCCATCGCCCGCTTCGAGCACTTTGCGCCCCAGCTGCAGGACCGTCGATCCATGCAGCTGCCTGCCGGTTTGCGCCGGTTCGTGATCGGCCTTGGTAAGAAGCTGATCCTGTCCGGTACGCTGGCCCAGGTGACTGACGGTGTATTTGCGTTGGCGGCCCCGGATGCAAGGCTTGCCTGGCTGGGCGCGATCGCGTATATGCTGCAGATCTATTTCGATTTTTCCGGTTACAGCGACATGGCCATCGGTGTGGCCCAGATGTTCGGCTTCCATACACCGGAGAATTTCGACTATCCCTACATTGCAGGCTCTATCACCGATTTCTGGCGGCGCTGGCACATTAGCCTGTCTGCCTGGTTCAAGGACTACTTGTATATCCCCCTGGGCGGTAACCGGAAGGGTAAGCTGCGGGCGGCACTGAATAAGGCTATCGTCTTTACCCTGTGCGGTCTGTGGCACGGTGCCAACTGGACGTTCCTTGTGTGGGGCGCATGGCACGGCTTGCTTTCGGCGATCGAGAGCATCAAGCGGGTACAGCCGAAAAAGCTGCCCGGTAAGCTCCTGGCCCATGCCTATACGCTGCTGGCAGTGTGTCTGGGCTTTGTCATGTTCCGGGCGGCAGATGTACAGCAGGGCTTTTCTATGATCGGGGCCATGTTCACAGGGTTTGCCATCCGCGATGTCAATACTGTGGCGCTCCATAGCCTGCTGAATGCGGAAAGCATCTGCGTATTGGTGCTGAGTGTTGTGCTGTGCCTGCCCTGGGTCCAGTGGCTGAAAAAGCGGGAAGCGCTGTATGCCAAGCTGGAGACTGTCAGCTGGATCGCCTGTCTGGCACTCTTTGCGCTGTGTCTGATCAAGCTGGCGGCCGGCGGCTTTGCGCCGTTCATCTACTTCCAATTCTGAGGAAACGCTATGAGTAAAAAAGTATTATCCAGGATATTTGCTGCCGGTGTGCTGTTGATAAGCATCACGCTGGTGGTAGGCATCCTGTTTGCCGGGCCTGCAGAGGCCGGCGCCAACGAGGTGCTCTCCAAGACACCGCAGCTGACAGACAAGGACGGCAAGCTCAACGATTATTTCTTGAATGACACAGCCTCTTGGGTGAACGACCATTTCTTTGGCCGCCAGGAGCTGATCAGTGTCCACAACAAGGCGGTCAGCACGCTCTTCAGCGTGTCGGCTGCGGACGATGTGATCCTCGGCAGCGACGGCTGGCTGTACTACGCGCCAACCTTGACGGATTACACCGGCACGGACACCATCTCTCACAGTCAGGCACAGATCATTGCAGGCAATCTGGCGCTGATGCAGGAGTACTGCCAAAGCCAGGGCAAGGAATTTGCCTTTGTGATCACGCCCAACAAAAGCTCCCTGTACCCGGAGCATATGCCCGATTACGGCACAGCGAATCCCAGTTCCAATGCCAAGCAGCTTATGGACGCGCTGGCAGAGTACAATGTGAACTATATCGACCTGTTTGAAGCCTTTGGGGCACAGGAGGAAGTACTGTACTTTGCCCACGATTCTCACTGGAATTCCAAGGGAGCGGCTCTGGGTGCGGACTGTATCAACGCAGCCTTCGGTGTGGAAAGCAATTACTTTGGGGGCGATTTCAGCCAGACAGAGTACCACCTGGGTGACCTGTACGAGATGCTGTATCCTGCCTTTGCGGACACGGAAACAAACCCAGTCTATGGCGGCACGCTGGATTTTGCCTATGCAAGCAAAGCCACCAAGCCGGACAGCATTACCCTGCTGACGGAAAGCGACAGCGAAGGCAGTCTGCTATGCTACCGGGACTCCTTCGGCAATCTTCTGTATCCGTACCTGGCAGACAGCTATGGCAGCTGCCGGTTCTCCCGCTCGGTCAATTACGATCTGACCCAGGAAGGGGACTGCGTTTTGATCGAATTGGTGGAGCGAAACATTTCCTATCTGTACACCAATCTGCCGGTGATGCCTGCGCCCCAGCGGAGTATTCCAACACTGCCGGAGGCGACCGGCACGGCTGTCATGGAAGGCAAGAGCGTGAAAAGCCCGGAGGGCATGTTCCAGGTTACAGGCACGCTGCCTGTGGAGCCGGACGCAGCAGACCCTGTCTATGTGATTTGCGACGGCGTGGCCTACGAAGCCTTCCGCCTGGAAGACAACGGCTTCGGCGCCTATGTGCCGGGGGAGGCCGACGGTGTGGCATTTTATTACACTGGCTCCCTGCGGCTGTATACAGCAGAATAAAAAGCAACCGGCTCCCATGGGAGCCGGTTGTTCATTTGTCCTCTTGCGGGTGGCGGGCCAGTGTGTAGCCGCGACCGTTGACGTTCTTGACCTCGGTGGTCACGATAAATGCCTTGGGGTCGATCTTCAGCGCTGCATCCCGGATCTCCGGATACTTTTTGGCATAGACCACGCTGAAGACGGCTTTCTGTGTTTCCTGGGTCAAGCCGGTCTCAATGTCCAGCATGGTGGCACCACAATCCTGGGTGCGCAGGATCTCCTGCCGGATCTGCTCGTAGGCCGGGGATATGATAATGATCTGCACCTTTTGCTCGCCGGTAATGATAGTCCGGTTAACTACCAGAGAGATCAGCAGGATGATCAGCAGGCTGTGCAGCAAACCATCCAGACCGTTGAAACAGACCTGTGCCACCACGATTACGGTGTCGAATATCATTAGCCATGTACCAACGGGGATACCTGTGTATTTGTGCAGGATAATAGGCGGAATATCCATGCCGCCGGTGGAGCCGCCAGCACGGATCACGATACCGATACCCAAGCCTGCACACAGGGAGCAGAAGACAGCGCACAGCAGTGGGTCTTCGTTTTGAAACAGGTTGCCGATTGGTAAAAGTTCAAGCACCGCCATGATACAGGGGTATATGATGGTGCTCAGAAGGCTGGTTGCCGCGAAGGACTTGCCCATGCAGAACAGACCCACCAAAAACAGAGCCACATTCAAAATGCCATTGAGAACGGACAGGGGTAGGGGAAGGAAATTTTTCAAAAACAGGGCGATGCCATTGGAGCCGCCCATCATGAAGCCGTGGGGCACCACAAAGGCGCAGATGGCAAAGGCCAGCAGCAGGTTACCCAGCAGGATCTGGGGCAGCCGTTTGAGTTGTTGTTTCATAGAAACACCTCGAAACAGATTTCTTATTAAATTATAGCAGAAATCCGTTGTTTTGCAACATCTTTGTCCCGGGGGCATTGATCGCTCACAGAAAAACAGACCGCCCTTACAGACGGTCTGTCAAAAGATCAATGGCATAGCGGGCGTAGTCGGGAAGCACCTGTCCCCGGCGGGTGACGATCACAGGCTGCCGGGAATAGGGGTTGTTCTTCAAGGTGAAGAGGGTCAAATTGCTGCTGTACCGGTCGGCCTTTAAAAATTGCAGCGGCAGCAAAGACGCGCCCACACCGGCCTGTACCATAGCCCAGGCCGTGGAAAGGCCCACTACCTCAGCGGCGATATTGGGGAGAAAACCGGACGCAGCACACAGCTTTTCAAAGAGTTGGCGCATTTCCTGGGATTTGCTGACCACAACAAAGGGCAGCTCACGGCAGTCGGAAAAATCGATCTCTGTGATCCCGTCTTTTCGTTCGCAGGGAAGTGCGGCGGCCAGCGCATTTGGCACAGCCAGCACCAAAACATCCGGCTCAAGGGGGGTGACCTCCAGCACAGATTCCTCCACCGGCAGATTCACGATGGCAAAGTCATAGGTTCCCTCCACGGCATTTTTGCGCAGCTGGGTGCTGTTGGTCTCCTGCAGCTCCACCTGGATGCCGGGATATTTTTTCCGGAGCCGACAGATCAGATCGGGCATCAGATACAGACTGCGGAAGGGAGAAATGCCAATGACCAGCCGTCCGGACTCGCCGGAGCCGTAGCGGAACATGGTCTGCAGCAGCTGCTGCTCCCGATAGAGCAGCTCTTTGGCCTCCCGTACAAATTGCTCCCCGGCAGGAGTCAGGGAGATGGGGGTGGTGTTGCGGTCAAAGAGCTTGACACCCAATTCCTTTTCCAGCGCCATGATCTGTTTGCTCAGGGCAGACTGCGTCATATTCAGCTGCTGGGCTACCTGGGAAAAATTCCTGGTCTGGGAAAGGGCGATGGCGTATTGCATTTGCTTGCTGTTCATGGTCGGTCACCTGCCTTTTTATATGTATAGGATAACGTCTGAAAGGAAAAAATGCAAGAAACATTTTTTGAGGTTGACAAAATTAAAAAAGCCGGTATAATCATTCTTGAATGGAATGATAGTTATAACCAAAAGGAATGGAGGAGGCACACATGCCGTCATCGTTGATTTATTTGGGCATTATGCTGGCAGTGATCTGCGTATGGTTTATCCTGCTTAAGCGGCCTGTCTATGAAGCTGTTTTGCTTAGCTTTCTGATCCTGCTTACCATTACCGGTAACTGGGGCAATCTTTGGGGCTACATCGAGTCCAGCTTTTCCACGTCACTTCTGTATTCTATGGTCGCCTTCGTTGCCATGTCTGTGCTGTTGACCAAAACGAAGATCGTGGACAGCTGTATTGCGGTGATCCTGTCCGTATTTGGCAGACTGCGCGGCGGTGCCGGTTATGCGGCTGTGATCGCCAGTGCCTTTATGGGCGCTTTGTCCGGCAGCGGCCCGGGTAACGTGATGGCCACCGGCTCTCTGACCATCCCTGCCATGAAGCGCTCCGGTTTTCCGGCAGAACTGGCGGCTAATGTTGAAAGCAACGCCAGCTATCTGGGCAACATGATCCCGCCTTCTTCCAATATCGTGGCGGCTATGGGCGCGTATGTTGCACTGTACCCTCAGACCGATCTGACCACCGGTCAGTTCTGGATCATCCTGTGGGGCATTGCCATTTGGTTTATTTTGCAGCGGCTGATGATGGTGTGGGGCTTCTGTAAATATTACAAGGTCAAGCCCATGACCAAGGAAGAACTGCCCAGTCTGAAGGAGACCATCAAGACCGGCTGGCAGGGTCTGCTGCTGCCTGTTATTATCCTGGTACCCTTCATTTTGGATTACTTCTTCAAGGATACCTTCTTCACCCAGCGGCTGGGCGCGACCGGCGCAAAGTATTTTTCCAGCTCCGTTCTGCTGTTCATCGGCGGCGTGGCTTCCATTTATACCTGTTTGATCTGTAAGGACAAAAAGCAGGTCACCCCCAAGAAGATCGCGGGTATGTTTGCTGACAGCGTCAAGTCCATTGCGCCTGCTATCGGTGTGTGCCTGTTCGGCTATCTGATCGGCGCACTGTTTGCCGATCTGAACGTGTCTGAGGAATTGGGTGCTATCATCACCTCCTGGAAGTTTGGCAAGCTGGGCATCGTGGCCGCGGTCTGCCTGATCACCTGCTTCATGGGCATGGTGATCCCCGGTTCTTCGCTGGTGGTTATCTTTGGTCCCATGTTTATCACCGTGCTGGCTGAGGTGGGTGTAGACCCGCTGCTGGCAGCAGCAATGCTGCCCTGCATTTGCGGCGTTATGTGCGGCATTACCCCGCCCTTGGCACTGGGTATGTACGCAGGCATGGCTATTGCGGATTCTGACTTTTCCAAGACGGTGGTCAACGACCTGTGGTGGGTCGCGGCTCAGTTTATTCTGGAGATCGTTGTCTTGATGGGCTGGCTGCCCATTCTGGGACTGTAAGGGAGGCAGCAACATGAAAAAAGTGTGTAAAAAAATCGGAAGTGTGCTGAAGACGATCTTCGGCTACGGCATTATGATCTGCCTGTTCGCAGGCGGTCTGACCTTCTTCGGTTATTTAGTGGCGCTGATCATTGGCGGCGACACAGCCGCGGCGATCTGCCAAGTGATCTATAAGGGCATCATCCCCTGGATCATCCGCTGTTCCACGGTGATGGTGGTGCTGGGCCTGATCGCCATGTACTTCTCCGGTGAGATGGCATTGACTGCCAAAAAGAAAAAGAAAGATAAAAAGTAAGAACGACCCCGCTGTCCTTTAGACAGCGGGGTTTGCCATTATATCTGTGTACATTTCTGCTTGGGCTTGCGCGTAAAGAACAAATAAGCAACCACCAGACATACGAAGAACAGTCCCATGTAATAGGGGAACAGGCCCACGTGGATCCGCTGGGCGATCTGGCCGAAGATGGCCGGAGCCAGCATGCCGCCTAAGCACCCTGCGGCCATCTGGGTTCCCATGACGGACTGGGACACATCCCTGCCGAAGACGATGGGGGTCAGGTGCATCAGATTGGGATAGATGGGGCTGATGCCCAGACCGCACAGGAACAGGCCTATAGCGGCGACTGCGGGACCAAAGGGCAGCCCCAGGACCACCAGAGCGACTCCCACAGACACCACGCCCAGCAGGATCAGCTGCTTGCAGGAGAGCTTGACTGACAGCAGGCCGGATACGAAACGGCCCACAGCGATGCCCAGGTAGTAGAAGGTGACGATCTTTGCGGCTAGGTCGACTGCCATACCCTTGTATTCTACCAGAAAGGTGCTGCCCCATTGGCCGCAGCACATTTCGATGCCTACTGCCGTAAAGAACATGACCCACACGGCGGGCAGGCCTTTGACCTGCAGAAGTTCTTTCGCGGAGAGGGTCTTAGGCGTTTCCTCCTGCTCAGCAGGAGTCATATTTGCCCGGTGCTTACGCCACAGAGGCAGAGACAGGATCATGATGGCGGTGATGGCGAGCTGCAGAAAGGCGATCCACCGGTAACCGCCTCGCCAGCCACCGCTGCCGGAGAGGGCAAAGGAGAGCACATAGGGACTCAGAGATACACCCACACCGTAGAAGCAGTGCAGGAAATTCATTTGCATGGCGTTGTAGTGCAGAGCAACGTAGTTATTAAGGCCCGAATCAATGGCACCTGCGCCGAAGCCCAGGGGGATCGCCAGTAAAATGATAAACCAGAAGTTTCCGGTAAAGGATACGCCCAGCAAAGCCGCTGCAGTCATGGCAGTGCTGACGGCGGTGACGGCATAGGTGCCGAACCTGTTGATGACCCGGCCGCTGACCAGGCTGGACAGGAAGGTGCAGATGGCGCAGGTCAGAGTCACAAAGGTAGCGTAGGACACCGGAAGGTCAAATTCGGCGTAAATAGCCGGCCAGGCCGCACCAAACAGAGAATCCGGCACACCCAGACCGATAAAAGCAATATAGATCACGATGAGCAATAGCGTGGCCATAGAAAAACCTCAAAAAAGAATTTTCTTGATTATAGCATATGGGACGAAAAAAGACAATATATGCAAAAAGCAGCCGTGGGGTATGCCCCACGGCAGTTCGCAGCGATATTGGATTACCTATCAAGGGTGGCATCGAATTGTGTGCAGTTTTCGACCATACTGTCCGGGACGGCAACGGCGATGAACCAGTCGGCCTCAGCATAATCCACTTCTTCCGCACCGGTAGTCTCTTCCACGGAGATATACAGGGTCTGGCTGTCGCGGTAGATGCTCTCCACATCAAAGCGGTGGGTGCAGTTGCTGCAGGACACATAGACCAGCATCAAGGTGTTTTCCTCGAAAAAGGCATCGTCATATTTGGAGAGGGTTGCGGTGAAATAGGGCACTTCGTCCCAGCCTGCGTTGAGAACAGAGGAAACAGAGCTGCCAATGTAGTTTCCAACAAACAGATTCAGCTCGTCCCGGGTATCGAATTTGTAGATGGGCAGATGCCGGACACTGCTGATGGCCATTTTGTCCCGGTTCAGGGCATCGTTATAAAGCGCGCCGCTATTTACCCCGCCTGCGTAGGATACGGTAACGTCAAAGGTCTCCCGTACAGACGTGCCTCCGGGGGAGGGATACCAGGTTTCCACAGGGTAGCTTTTCTCCAAAAACGCAAGGAGATGGGAAAGGTCGGCTTTATAAAAATACGCGTAGCCTTCGCTGTCACAGTGCTCGGAGGTGGAGTAGAGATCCTCATCCCACAAAGTAAAGCATAAAGGCTCGTCACGGCCCTCCCAGTAAATATCCATGCCATACAACGCACCGTAATAACCTTTGGTGCTCTCACCCTGTTTGCCGTTTGCTTGGGCGGAAAGGACCTGTTCTACCAGGTAGTCGCAGATATCCCGGTCATCAATAGTCAAAGCATTTAAGCGGTTGCCTTGATAGCTCAGCTCAATCCGCTGGCAGGTGGCGTTGGCGGCTTCTTCCACAATGGCAAACTGGGCGGTGTATTCCCTGACGTGAATTTCATCTTCGATACGCAGTTTTACTTCCTTGCTGATCTCGTAGGTGCCTGCCGGAAGGTCAATGCCCAGATCATTCAGATAGATAGGGATGGAGATCGGTTTGTCGGGGGTGATGGTATAGGTGATCCATTGGGTCTGGGCCGTTTGCGCGGGATATTCCAGTCCCATCACCTCGCGCACATAATCGGCAAAGGGCCAGCGTTTTCCGTCGTGAATGACGCAGAGTTCGTACTCCGAGGTGGTGATCACCTCGCTGAAGGGGGTGTTTGTCTGGGGTTGATAGTCAAAAACGGCGTTCAGAACGTTGTTATTCTCCCACAGCAGGGACATCTGTAAACCCAGATCGTCGTAAACGGCAGGTTGATCCGGAATGGAAATGGACGGGTCTGTATCAGGCGCAGGGGGATTTTCGGCAAAATATTGCTCGGCCATTTCCTGGCAGGCTTTTTGTTGGCTGTCGATATACCGCTGGGAGTCCAGCGCTTTCCGGCGCAGATACCAGGGGAATTTTGCCTGGATATCCTCCGGGTAGTAGGCACCGTCCCGGGGCTCCCAGTACTCGACCAGGGTGTAGCTGCCGTTTTCCTTGGCGGCGGTGATCACTGTGGGGATATGGGAGCCGGTCTCCTGCTGCAGCTGTCCGTTTTGATAGCTGTATTCCTCATACAGTACCCACATATAGACAGTTGTGTTCTTGCCGCTTTTTTTCGTGCCTAAGATCTCATAGTCCAGGCAGCAGGCGTTGCCTGCAGATTTTTCAGACTGGAAGTGCTCTGCGATCTGACAATCCAAGAAGATCTGCATTTGCACGTTTACCGTCTTAGGGTTGGTCAGAAAACACACCGACAGAACGATACAGACGACCACTGCTGCGATCAGCAGCCAGAAGGCAGGCTTTTTATAGTGCAGCACGCTCTTGATCCGGCTCTTTACGCTGACTTCGCCGAAAGCCAGCGGGCAGGCGGTGACCATTTTCCGGGGGACACTGCAGTTGACCAGTGCCTGGGAATACGGCTTTTTGATGCCTTCGCCCATGTCCTTCAGCACCTTTTCGTCGCAGGCGGTCTCAATATCCCGGCACAAAAGGATATATGCCACCCACAGAAGGGGATTAAACCAGTGGATCGTCAGCAGCAGAAATCCCAAGGGCTTCCACAGGTGGTCCTTACGCTTCAGGTGAGCCTGTTCGTGGGCTAAAACATAGGGGATATCCTCCGCGGCCATATTGGAGGGCAGATAGATCCGAGGCCGGAACAGACCGAAAATGAAAGGGGTGTCGATCCGGTCACAGAGCCAGACCTTGCCCTGCAAGGGGGCAGCCTCCCGGACACGCCGGTGGATTCGTAAATAGCTGATGAGGGAGTAGATCACCATGGCAACCATGCCGATGACCCAGATCCAGCCTGCAAGCCAGGTGATGATCTGCAAGGGGTTGACACTGGTCGATGGGTCAGGGGCAAAGGACTCCGAGATCACCGGATTGATGGCGCTGTTCAGAGAATCAATGCCGGTCTGGATTTCCGGGGTACGGTCATAAAGGATCTCCGGAGGAACGGTCTCCACACTGGGGATCAGGCTCAGCACGCTCTCAAAGGTGAAGGGGAGCACCAAGCGGATACCCACGAGGGCCCACATAATGACGCTTAAGAACCGGGGCGCTTTTTTCAGCAAAAGCCGCATCAGCAGCACAGCCAGCACCAGCCATCCGGCGGTGATGCTCATGTTGAGGACCTTCAAAAATACGGCTTCCATGGTCATCCCTCCCCGTATTCGTCGATCATGCGGCGCAAAAGGTTGACCTCCTCAGATGACAGACTTTTCCGGGCGGTGAAGGCCGCCAGGAAGGCAGGCAGAGAACCGTCGAAGGTTTCTGCCACAAATTTTTCGCTTTGCAGGGCATAAAAATCCTGCCGGGAGATCAAGGAGGTCACAGTACCCCCTTGGTTTTGGAAAATACCTTTTTCGCACAGCCGCTTAAGCACTGTGTAGGTGGTGGACTTTTTCCATTGCAGCGCCGCTTCGCAGCGGTGGGTCAGTTCGGTGGAGGTGATCGGCTCGTTTTCCCAAATGATATCGGCAAACCGGGACTCCACCGCGCCCAGCTGATAATCGTTCATAATCGCGCCTCCTTCGGTCTACATATTGTCGACTAACATTAGTCTACAACATGTAGACCAATTTGTCAAGAGAAAAATGCGGCAGGGAATTTTCCCTGCCGCGGTAAATCAATTGTTGCCGAAGTCGTCTACGCCCCAAAGGGCTGCGATGATCTTGGGAACTTCGTTGTTTTCCTCGCAGTAGCCGTCGTAGGCTTCCGCGCCCTGGCCGTAGGCGTAGATGGGCACGTCCACGTTGGAGTGGGCCTCGGCGGTATAACCGTACTTGCCGTTTTCGCTCAGTACCAGACCGCCGGTCTCGTGGTCAGCGGTGATCAGCAAAAAAGTGTCCGGGTGGTAGAAGGCATACTCCATGAACACGCCGATAGCTTGGTTGAAGCGGACCATGCAGTCAAAGGCGCTCTGAAGCTCCCAGTTGTGGGAAAACTTATCGATATAGCCTTCTTCGTACATGATAAAGAAGCCGTCTTCATCCTCCTCCAGCCGGGTCAGCATATCGGTGATATGGGTCTGGTAAGACTTGGTGCCGTGGAGACCGCAGTCCAGCACGGTGCCGTACTGCTTCATCATCTGCTGCTGGCTTTTGGAAATATCGGTGGAGTCGTCCCGGTCCTCGGCGTGGGCGCTGAAACCGGCAGGGGTGGCACCCACCAGCTTGTCCGTAGACATGACGGCGGTGGCCTTGCCCAGCTGGGCGGCCAGCTCCGTCAAGGACTGGACATCGTTACCGTTTTCGTCCCGGCCTACGTAGCTGTTATAGGTTTTGTAACCGCAGGCGAGGGCAGTCGCGGCAGCTGCGCTGTCGGTCAGACCGGACAGGGAATCCGTATGGATCACGCCCTGGTAGGGCAGATAATAGCCGTAGAAGACGGTTTCGCCGTCGTAGTAAGGAACGTCGGCAGAGGGAGTCATGGTCTCAAACAGCTTGGTCTGAGAGGGTCCCATGCCGTCTCCGATCAGGAAGATGAAGTTGTTGGCTTCCTCGGTGATAGGCTCACAGACGGTGACTTCCGTGGGCACTTCCGACTGGAACGACTGGCCGGGGATATAGGTCTGCACGAAATAGTAGGCAGCGGCTGCAATGACGAAGTAGTCGCCCTCCAGAGCAATATGGTCTTCGTCTGCCAGGATGGCAAATTCCACACCCTGCGTGTCTGCGTCCAAAGCTGCCGACAGGGGGCGGCCGGTTTCACCTACCAGAATCTCATGCTCGTAGCTGCCGGAATCAGCTTGGCAGACCGGGATCTCAATGCCGGTCCGTTCCAAAATTTGGGCGGCAATGTATTCGGCAGCCCGCTGGCAGTAGTCCGGAGAATCGGTATCGTAGATGATGGTGTATTTGGCCAGCTTTGTGCCGTTCAGAGACGCGGACTGAAAAACAGGGGCGCAGCCGGTACACAACGTCAGTATCAGCAAAACAGCTACGATGCGGATCAAAGTGGATTTCATAGGAGTTCCTCCCAGTATCATAGTAAAACGATTATACGATAAATGTTCTAAAAAAGCTATATAAATTCCAATTTATAGATTAGAGTAAAATTGGAACGAAAAAACGCCATTTGCGGATTGGCAAATGGCGTTTTTTCAAAGCATAGAGCCGTGGAGCTTCACAGGCACGCCGCGGGCGGTCAGGACCGCGGCAAATGATTCCAATTCCTGTTGCTCCGGCTGCCGGTAGCGAGGATCGTCCCGGCCTAGCTGATGCGCCTTGGAAAGTCCGTAAGGGTGGTAGGGCAACAGTTCAATATACCGGCAATGGGACATCTGCACATACAGCTCGGCCAAGGCCTGGGCATGGGCATCCTCTAAGTTGACCTCCGGGATCAGAATGCACCGCAAGACTGTTTCTGCGCCGCTGCGGTCCAGCAGAAGCAGATTGTACAAGATCCGTCTCAGATCCACGCCGGTGTTTTCCAGGTGGCGCTGGTCATTGGTGTCCTTTACATCGAACAGGAACAGGTCCACCCGCTCTGCCAGCACCGGTACAAGACTCTCCGGAAAATAACCGCAGGTCTCCAGGCAGGTGGAGATACCCTCGGCTTTTACCGCATCCAGCAATGCAATCAGGCCGTCCCGCTGGGTGGTAGGCTCACCGCCGGAAACGGTCAGGCCGCCCCGGTTGCGGTAGAACACCCGGTCAGACAGCACCTGCTGTACCACATCCTCCAGTTCCATGGTCTGGGACACGGCCTCCAATGCACCGCCGGGACAGACCCCGGTGCAAGCCATACAGTGCAGACAGCTTTCCGGATCGTACAGGTGGATGCCGTCCTGCCCGGTGTGTGCCCGGACAGGGCAGACTTGGACGCAGCCCATACAGCCGATACACTTTTCCGGCCGGTAATACATTTCCTTTTCCCGGCGCTGGGTCTCCGGATTATGACACCAGCGGCAACGCAGGGGGCAACCCTTCAGGAACACCGTGGTACGCAGCCCCGGGCCGTCGTGGGTGCAGCCTTTTTGAATATCGGTAACTTCCAGCTTCATATCAAAAACCTGCTTCTGTGCGCTCAATGACCAGCGTCTGCCACTCTTTTTCCAAGGTGCGGAAACGGGAGGACCAGCCGGACACACGGACCACAAGATTTCCGTAATTTTCCGGGTCTTCCTGGGCTTTTTTCAGCATTTCCGCATCCACCACATCCAGCTGCATGAAGTGGCAGCCTAACTGGCAGAAGGCGTAGAGAAGGTCCACAAGGCCCTCAATGCCGTCCTCGCCACGGACGGTGGCATGGGACATCTTGATCTCCAGGGCAGTGCCGCCGGGGAGCTTATTCATATCCAGGCCGCCGTAGGAACGCAGAACAGCGGTAGCGCCCTGCAGGTCGGTGCCCGGTGTGGGCGTGATGTTGTTGGACAGAAACTCGCCCTTCTTGTGACCGTCCGGGTTGGCGGTACGGTCATCCAAGAATTCAGGGGTGACTTGGCGGCCAAAGGTACTGATGCCGGCAGGGAACAGTATGCCGTTGTGGAACTTGCGGAAACAGATCTTATCCACGAAAGCATCGTACAGCCGCTGCATCATGGCGTCGCCTTCTTTGTCGCCGTTGCCGTAGTAGGTCAGCTGGGTCCGCAGCTGCAGCCGCAGGGCTTCATGGCCCTCCCAGTCATGCTTGACGATGTCGATAAATTCGTTTAGCGACATCATTTTTTGCTCATAGACCACCCAGTGGATGGCCTGCAGCGCGTTGGCTGCGTCCACGATGCCGCCGGCGTGAGGGGCATCTACCGTGTAAACTGCACCGCCGCCCCGGAGATAACCAAAGTCCATAGCGTTGCCGATGCAGTCCTCTACGATCAGAGAGATGGCTACATTGGGGGAAAACAGATCGCGGATCTCCTCAGTATTGGCGCGGAAGCGCTCTTTCAGGTAAGCCACGTAGGCATCGAAAAGCTCGTCGAAGCTCTTGTAAGGCAGTTGGGAGGGCGTCGTGTCACCCAAGTGGAGAATCTGCTGCTGCAGATCAGCCAGTAAATCCCAGGACCAGTAGCGGAAATTGGTCTTGCCGGGGATCTGCACCTCCCAGCAGCCGTCGTTGGCGTACCGGCAGGCATCCTCCCGGCTGTAGCCGAAGCGCACCAAAGATTCGATGACCACGTCATCGTTGTACACAGCAATCAGGCCACCGCCCAAGCGGGTGACCTCTGCCACACGGCGCATGAGCTTCTCCGGAGAATTGACGCTGATGCGCACAGAGGTGGGATAGTCGGCGATCCGCAGCTCCTCCAGTACGTCCAGCACCAGATAGGTGACCTCGTTGGTCTCGTCGTTGCCGTTTTCGTCCTGGCCGCTGAGGACGATATTCTGATAAAACTGGCCGTCGCCGCCGCCGTCATCATGGCCGACACAGGTAACGGTGTCCACCCACTCGCATCCTTTGATCCAGAAGTGGGCGATGTATTCTCTGGCCTCATCTAAGGTGATGACACCGTCGGCCAGGTCCTGCTTCAGGTAGGGGCCAAGCATCCAGTCGATACGGCCAACAGCCGCCCAGTTGCCGGTCAGCCGCTGGAACACAAACATGAACCACAGCGACTGGATCGCCTCCCGGAAATTCCGGGCAGGCTCGTAGGGTACGCGGGTCAGATTTTCCCGCACCTGCTGCCAGCGTGCCTGGATTTCTCCCTGGGTAGCGGCGATCTTAGCATCGATGGCGTTTAAATACCGCTGATGCCAGTACTTGATATGGCCGATGGTCACATCCATCTGATCTAAGTAGGCCATTCGATCCCACTTGGGAGAACCACCGCGCAGGCCGCTGAATTTTTCACGGCTGAAAGCGATCTCTGCCTCCAAACCACGGATACCCCGCTTCAGGATCTTCTGATAGTGGGGCGTCAGGTGACTCTTGGAATGGAAGACCGGCTTGGTGGGGTCATCCTTCCATGCGGCCGGCACTTTGTGAGAGCGGGCAAGGTCTAAGGTAGCGGAGCCGCTGAGCAGTTCGCCGTCGATGAGACGGATGGGTGCCTGCTCCACGATCGCCTTGATGCAGGCGTTGTACTGGGCCACACGGGGCATGGAAGGATACGCAGGGTCATCCACTACGGCGCAGTAGTGGTTGACCATCTCCTTGCCAAATTCGCCGGACATGGCTCTGTCGCAAAAAGCGTGGGTCAGCTCCGACAGCCGCCGGGGCGTGGTAGTTACAGACATGGACAGCACCTCCATACATTCTTTTCTTCATTGTAGCGAAAACCCAGAAAAATCGCTATTGATAAAACTGGTAAAAACATGTATAATCCTATCATCCAAGGGGGGTGGATATATGGATCTGAACAAGCTGAGCATCGAATACATTGACGGCTATGAAACGCAAGTGAGCGTTGACGGTCTGACCCAAAAAGACAAGATCCTGCCTTATATGACCATCGTGTACCCCTACCGGGGTTATTATGAGGTCTGCTTGGGGGACGATCCGCTGTCCTGCTTGCCGCATGGCGCAGGCTGTTACATCACGGCGCCTGGCGCCCGGCATACCATCGTGCACAGGATCAGTCCCGGAGAGGACAGTATGAAGCCCCGCTGGCTGCGCCTTTCGGTGATGTACGACCATGTGCTGGATGTGACAAGCTGGTTTTTGCCGCCCTTACTGGTGACCGGAGAGCAGGCGCTGCCCCTGATCCGGGCAGTGGATGAGCTGCTGGCGTTGCGGCAGCTGGACGACCATGTAAAAAACTTTCGCAAGCTGCGGATCGCCGCAGAGATTTTAGAGCAGCTGCTGAAGATCTGCGAATTTCATCCGGCCACATTGGAGCTGGAGAGGATCTACCCGGCGATCCTGACAGTCAAAGACCGCTATGCGGAGTCTATCACTGTGGAGCAATTGGCTGCAGCTTGCGCCATGTCCCCGGCTACCTTCTACCGGCTGTTCCGGCAGACCGTCCGCAAAACGCCCATGCAGTACCTGGACGAATACCGACTGAAGCAGGCAGCCCAGCTGCTGCTTTTTGAAAAGGAGACCTTAGCGGTGATCGCCGAGTGCTGCGGCTTCTACGATGAGTTCCATCTGAGCCGTAATTTCAAAAAGCACTACGGCATGAGCCCCAGAGAATACAAAAAGCACACCATGCTATAAAAACCGCCCTCAGCAGGGGGTGCGCCGGTTTCACCTACCAGGATCTCATGCTCGTAGCTGCCGGAATCAGCTTGGCAGACCGGGATCTCAATGTCGGTCCGTTCCAAAATTTGGGCGGCAAGAAACTGTCAAAACACGAAAAACCCGCACAAAGGCAGAGCCGCTTCAGAAGTGTTTTTCCAGCCTGAGCGTCCAGAAATACGCAGTAACTGCCTTGAAAACCACAATTCTTTCTGCTACAATAAAAATAGAAAGCGTGCTTGCTAAGAAATCAGCAAACCAATACATCAACGGATAAAGGAGCATAGTTTATGAATATTAATTACATCCATCCTGCTGACCAGTTGGTTATGTTTATGCAGCGAATCTATGATAGGGGGCTGACCACTACCTCCGGCGGAAACCTGTCGATCATGGACCCCGACGGAAATATTTGGATCACACCGGCGAGTGTGGATAAGGGCACACTGAGCCGCAAGGACATTATTTGCGTACACCCCGACGGCTCCACCGAAGGCCCCCACAAGCCGTCCTCTGAGCTGCCTTTCCATGCGTCGGTCTATAAGATGCGCCCTGACCTGAAGGCTGTGCTGCACGCACACCCGCCGGCCCTGGTTGCCTTCTCTATCGTCCGCAAGGTCCCCAACCTGGATATGATCCCCTCTCTGCGCCGCATCTGCAAGGAGGTACGGATCGCTACCTACGGCGTTCCCGGCAGTGATGATCTGGGCAATAAGATCGGCGAGGTCTTTGCCGCCGGCTGCGATATCGCTATTTTGGAAAATCACGGTGTTTGCATCGGTGCTCAGGATATGTTTACTGCATTCCAGCGCTTTGAGACGCTGAACTACGCAGCGGAGCTGGATATTTTGGCTTCCAAGCTGGGCGCGGCACAGCCGCTGACCGAGCGGGAACAGCGCCAGGCGATCACCAACGACCACACAAAGCTGGACGACTTCATTCCCCGCGTGCATACCGCTGAGGAGCTGTCTGCACGCCGGGATATGATCACACTGATCCGCCGTTCCTACCGTATGGGCTTGTTTACGGCTACCCACGGCACCTACTCTGTCCGCCTGGAGGATGACAGCTTCTTGATCACCCCCTTTGGTATGGACCGCGCTTATCTGGAAGAGGATGATCTGGTCCGGGTCAAGGGTGATATGAAGGAGCTGGGCAAGACCCCCTCCCGTGCTGTTCATATGCACAGCCTGATCTACAAGAACAATCCGGAGATCCGGGCGATCCTGCAGGCACATCCGCTCCACGCAATGGCTTTCGCGGTTACAGAGGCCGACTTTGATCCCCGGACCATTCCGGAAAGCTATATTCTGCTGCGCGACATCAAGAAACTGCCCTATTTGGAGCTGTATGAGAACCAGGAAGCAGTTTCTAAAATGTTTGGCCCGGCCCACCCGGCCATGCTGGTGGAGGACAACTGTGCCATTGTCACCGGCTCCACGCTGCTGCAGGCCTTTGACCGGCTGGAGGTACTGGAGTCCACTGCGCATTCTATTATCAACAGTTTGAATCTGGGACCCATCGTCCATATTAAGGACAACGAGGTGGAGGATCTGAAAAAGGCGTTCCACCTGGAAGACTGATAATACATAAAAAGACCCGCCGTTGGGTGATGCTTCCTTGGGAAGCGTCCTCCAACGGCGGGCGTTTTTTAGTCCAGATGGAATACGTTCTGCAGGTCGATGGAAACAGGGCTGTTATCGGGGTTGGTCTCCATAATGTCAGCCATGTAATCCCACCACTTGCGGTTGATGGCGGTGTCTGCGCTCTTTGCCCATAGCTCGGGATCGTCCAGCTCGATGCAGCCGAACAGGGTCAGCGTCTCACGGTCCAGGAAAATGGTGTAGTTTTTGCCGCCGTGCTCGTGGATCATATCCTTCATTTCGGGCCACAGCAGATTGTGGCGTCTTTCGTACTCTTCCTCCATGCCAGGGTAGAGCTTCATCTTAAAGCCTTTGATCATAAGAAAAACACTCCTTTGTGTAATTTATTTTCTCTGTACAGCTTCCTGCCGCTGTACACAAAAAACAAAAAAGTTGGGAAAAGGTCGGGCAGGCGTACCTGCCCGACCACAAATAGTCTATGAATGAATAATGAAATTATAGATTAATAGACTTCTGCCCACTCAGCAATGTTCTCGCCAGTGAAAGCGAAGGGAGGGCCAACGATGATCTGAGCGGAGGGAGCACCCTCGATAACGGTGTACTCAACGCCGTTGTTAGCGGTGTAGGTCTCGCCGATAGCGCCGGTGGTCAGGCCGTTCAGGATAGCGTCGATGGAGTAAGCTGCGCAAGCGCCCACGTCAATGGGGTTCCACAGATACATGTAGGGGCAGGGCAGGTCGTCGCCGACGTAGCCGTTCATTTCGGAGGGCAGACCCAGACCGGCAACCTTGATGGAGGAGCCAGCGTTCTGGACAGCCTGAGCGCAAGCCAGCACACCAACGGTGGTGGGGCAGCAGATGACCTTCAGCTCGGGGTAGTTGGTCATCAGGGACTCAGTCATGTCGTAGGACTTCTGGGACTCGTCATCGCCGTAAGCGACTTCGACCAGCTCCAGCTCAGCGTACTTGGAGTCAGCAGCGATGATCTCTGCCATAGCAGCGATCCAAGCGTTCTGGTTGGTAGCGGTGGAAGCAGCGGACAGGATGGCGTACTGGCCAGCGCCTTCAGCCATGTCGTAGATGGAGTCGACCAGGACCTGAGCGACCTCGGTCACGCCAGCCTGATTAACGAACAGCTGGGAGCCCTTAGCGTCGGAGTCCAGAGTGACGATGGTGACACCCTGAGCCTTAGCGGCTTCCAGAGTGGACTCCAGAGCGTCGGTGTCGTTGGCTGCAACAGCAATACCGTCAACACCCTGAGCGACCAGGTTGTTGATGACCTGGATCTGGTTCTCAGCGGAGGTGTCCTCGGGGTACTGCACGATGGGGGTCACGCCCAGTTCCTTACAAGCTTCTTCGAAGCCGACAGCCATTCTCTCGTTGTAGGGGTTACCTGCAGACTTGGGAACGATCGCGAAGGTCAGAGCCTCGCCAGAGGGCTCCTCGCCCTGGGTCTCTTCGGGGGTCTCGTTTTCCTGACCCTGAGTCTGATCGGGCTCATCGGGGGTCTCGGGGGTGGTTTCGCCGCAAGCGACCAGGCCAATAACCATGACCAGTGCCAGCAGCAGAGCAATAAGCTTCTTCATTTTGTTTCTTCCTTTCTTGTGGATAGTATTTTATATGAACGCATTTGCGTACATACCGTTACATGGCTGCTTAAGCAGCTTTCTTCTTTACCTTGATAGCGTTCTGAATGGATTCCTTGATGTTGGGGAACATGACCACCAGGATCAGCAGCGCGCCGATGATGATACGGATGACCTGGGGATTGATATTGACCAGGTTCAGGCCGTAGCGCAGCAGACCGATGATAAAGACGGAAATAATGGCACCGGGGAAGTTGCCCTTACCGCCGGCAGTGGAAATGCCGCCCAGCACACACATGGAAATGGCTTCCAGATCGTAGCCTTCGGCGATGTTGCTCTTGACGGAGCCCATCCAGGAGCAGTAGAACACAGCGGACAGACCGCAGACCACACCGGTGAGGGTGAAGACGATCATGCGGATTTTCTGCACTTTGATGCCCGCGTACTTGGCTGCCTTCTTATTGGCGCCGATGGCGTACATCTGACGGCCGAAGACAGTCTTGTGCATGACGATGCCGAAGATCACAGCCATCACACAGAAGACGATGAACAGCACTGGCACAGGGCCCAGACGGAAGTCGTAGATCTTGCCGAACCAGGCAACATCACGCATACCCTTGGTGGACTCGCCCTTGAGAATACGCTCGGAGATACCGCGGTACAGGGTGGTAGTCGCCAGGGTGACGATCATGGGAGCAAGCTCGGTGAACTTGGTCAGGATCAGACCGTTGATGGCACCGCACAGCGCGCCGGTAGCCAGGGCAGCCAGAATGGCCAGCCAGATGGAGCCGGTGGCGTTGTAGACGATACCCAGAATGGTAGCAGACAGACAAACGTTGGCACCGACAGACAGGTCGATGTCACCCAACAGCAGGATGTAAGCCATAGGCAGAGCGATGAAGCCCTTGACAAGGAAGCTGTTGATATTGGTGAAGAGGTTGTAAGCGTTCAGATAGTTGGGAGAAAGGCTGATATTCATGATATTGACAGCCAGGAAAATGAATACCAGCAGGGTCTCCCAGCGGACCAGCAGGTTCTTAAAGGAGCGCTTCTGCATATATTCGATAGTTCTTCCGGATTTGGTTGCCATAGCTTAGATCTCCCTCCCTTCCAATGCTTTGCGGTTGGTGGCACGCTGCACCAGGACGTTGACTATGACAGCGGCAAGGATAATGCCGCCCTTCAGCGCCTGCTGCCAGAAGGGGTTGATACCAACCATGGACAGGGACTTGCTGATCACAGCGATGGTGATGGCACCCAGCATCACGCCGATGGCGCTGCCCTGACCGCCGTCCAGGCTGACACCGCCGATGACACAGGCTGCGATGACATCCATTTCAGAGCCGGAAGCCATGTCGGGCTGTGCTGTGGCATAGTAGCCGGTGAGCATTGCGCCGCACAGGCCGCAGATCGCGCCGTTGATGGTATAGACCGCGATCTTAATACGGTCGATGCGGATGCCGGAGATCTTGGCTGCATCAGGATTGGAACCCACAGCATAGATCTGGCGGCCGAAATTGCTCCATTTCAGGAAAATCAGGAAAATGACAAACACCACGATGGTGATGCAGATCAAGTGGTTGATGCCCAGGATGTTGCCCTGCGCGAACTTCTTGAACTCCATGCTCATCTCGGAGGTGCCGACCCAGTCGCTGTTAGAGATGGCATAGGTCAGACCACGGAAAATATACTGGAAGCCCAGGGTGGCAATGATGGGGATGACGCGGCCCTTGGAAATGACCAGGCCCACCAACAGACCACAGACCATGCCCACACAGATGCTGACCAGGAAAACCAGAAGCGGACTGGAAATAATGCCTTCCTTCATCAGGATGGCAGAAGTCATGCCACTCAGTGCCAGAGTGGCGCCAACGGAGATATCGATACCGCCGATCAGCAGCACCAGAAGCATACCGAAGGCCATGACCATGGTGTAGGCATAGTTCTTGAAGATGCCATTGATAACATTTGCCGTCAGAAACTGGGAGTTGCGCAGCTGGATCACGGTACACAGCAGCACCAAAACGATCAGCAGGCTGACCTCGCGGCTGCGGAGCAATTCACCCAGCTTGCCCTTTTTGCGAAGTGTATTCTTTTTCACTGCTTACACTCCTTCCTCGACGGCGTTGCTTTTCGCCATTGCCAGCTCCAGGATCTTCTCCTGGGTGGCCTCTTCGCGGCTCAGCTCGCCGGTAACACGGCCCTCGCACATGACGATGATCCTGTCGGACATACCCAGGATCTCAGGCATTTCGGAGGAGATCATGATGATCGCATAGCCGGCTTGGGCCAGCTCGCCCATGATCTCATAAATAGCTGCCTTGGCGCCCACGTCCACGCCCTTGGTAGGCTCGTCCAGGATCAGCAGCTTAAAATCAGAGCCCAGAGCCTTGGCAACGACCACCTTCTGCTGGTTGCCGCCGGACAGGGAGCTTGCCTTGTCAAAGACGGTGACAGCCTTGGTGTCCACTCGCTCAGCCAGTTCCTTCGCCTGCAGATTTTCCTTCTTCTCATTCAGAAAAATACCCGTCACATAGGACTTCAGCTCTGTCAGGGTGATGTTGCGGCCAATGCCCCAATCCAGGATCAGACCTTCGATCTGCCGGTTTTCAGGCAGCAGGCCGATGCCCTTCTTCATGGCGTCGCTGGGAGAATGGATCTTGACTTCCTTGCCCTCCCAGAAGATCTTGCCGGAGTTCAGCTTCTCCACGCCGAAAATGGTCTGCACCACTTCGGTACGGCGGGCACCCACCAGGCCGGTCAGGCCCACGATCTCGCCCTTGTTCACGTGGAAGGAAACATCCTTGAAGTAGCCGGTACGGCACAGCTTCTCCACGCGCAGGATCTCTTCGCCGATCTCGACCTGAGGCTTGGGGAACAGATCCTTGATCTCACGGCCGACCATGGCCTTGATCAGATCCGCGTTGGTAATGTCATCCACATCATATGTACCGATATACTGGGCATCCCGGAATACAGTAACGCGACTGGCCAGTGCGTACATATCCTCAAAGCGGTGAGAGATAAAGATAATGGAAACGCCCTCATCCCGGAGCTTGCGGGTAATGCGGTACAGTTCCTCGGATTCCCGCTTGGTCAGAGCAGCGGTGGGCTCGTCCATGATGATGATCCGGGCGTTCAGGGACAGGGCCTTTGCAATCTCGACCATCTGCTGCTGCGCAACAGAGAGGTTGCCCATCAGAGCCCGGGAGTTAAAGTCTGCATTCAGCTCCTGAAGAAGTTTGTCCGCTTCTTCGTACATAGCCTTCCACTGGACAATGCCGCAGCGGCGCTTCAGGTGACCGGTGAAGATATTCTCTGCCACAGTCAGATGGGGGTATGCAGTAACATGCTGATAAATGGCAGCAATACCAGCCTTCTGTGCATCTCTGGTGCTTTTGAAGCGCACCTTTTCGCCGTTGAGGTACATTTCGCCCTCTTCCGCCTGATGCACGCCCATGATGACCTTGATGAAGGTGGACTTACCGGCACCGTTCTCGCCCATCAGCGCATGGATCTCGCCCTCGCGCAGGTCAAACTGAACCTGGTTCAGAGCCTTCACGCCGGGGAAGATCTTGGTGATGCCGCGCAGCTCCAGTATCGTCTTGCTCATCATCAACACTCCTTTCTTACCGTAAATTTATTTCAAAAAAACGATGTTGTTCTTTTTTTGACTTTTTCAAAACCTTGATTCTTCCGTGATTTCTAACAAGAGCAACCCTTTGGTTTTGTAATTATGCACAAAATATGTGGAAATCACCGGAAAATTCTATACTTTATTATTTCTTTTTAGTATCATAACACCAACAGGTAGTATTTTCATTATCTTATTTTGTTCGATTTTTGCACTATCTTGCACTTTGGGGAGGGGCTCGTATGCCTGCACGTCTGGATTATAATCTCGATCTTGCGCCGGAGTCCCGGTGGAATATGGTTTCTGCCACAGCCATGGCCAAGTCCTCTCTGATCTACGCCCAGGAGATCGGTGATTTTCTGGCAGGACCCGATTACTACACCGCCCGGGAAGGCTTTGCCTCCTACCTTGTTAAAATGACTGTGGATGGCTGCGGTCAGCTGGAATACAACGGCCAGGTCCATCTGCTGCCGGCAGGTCACTTTTTCTGGATCGACTGCAAGAAGCCCCAGCATTACCGCACCGCGCCAGGCTCCGACAGCTGGCATACCATGTGGGTCCATTTCTACGGAGCCAATGCCAAAGCCTACTACGAGGCTTTTTTGAATTACAATAACGGTGCCCCCACGGGGATTTTCCCGATCCACTCCAAGGCGCTCAGTATATTTGCCTCCCTTTTGCAGCTGGACACCTCCGGTCACAATCAGGCAATGGTGGATTTTCAGGCATCGGATCTGCTGACCCAGATATTGTCGGAATGCGTGCTTTCTACCATGACTATGGGCAAGGCCAGCGACGTGCCGCAGATCATCCAGCGCGTACGCATGTATCTGTCAGACCATTATAAAGAAAAGCACACCCTGGAGGAGCTTGGCAACCGCTTCAATATTAACCCTTACTATCTGCAAAAGCAATTCAAGCGTTATGTGGGCATGTCCCCATCGGAATATCAGATATTCCTGCGGATGACGAAAGCCAAGGAGCTGATCCGCAGCACCAAGCTGTCTGTGGGAGAGGTCGCCTATGCGGTAGGCATAGAGAATCTGGGTTACTTTACCAGGCAGTTCAAGCAGCAGGAGGGTATCACCCCCCAGGAGTACCGGAAGCTGTGGCCTGTTCTGGACCACCCTTTTCAGGAGCTTGTATTCCCCGAGGGCAACCGTATCAATCAGGAATAGTATCCCGTGCAACATTTTACGCGATTTTACGGAACTGCCGCTTGTAATTATTCCATACAGTTTATATAATAGAATGCAGCATCCTGCCGGATGCAGGCATTTGGATTATATGCAGCCGGAGATCCTGCCGGCGCAGCTTTTGAATGATGCATTTTAATTTCATGGTTGGAGGTTATCACATGAACGAACAAAAAACGATCAACTGCTTCGAGTACGCCAAAGAGGCTTACGCCGCATACGGTGTGGATGCGGAAGCCGCCATTGCCAAGCTGAGCGCTGTCCCTGTAGCTATGCACTGCTGGCAGGGTGACGATGTCCGCGGCTTCGACACTGATCCCAACAAGCCCCTGACCGGCGGCATCCAGACCACCGGCAACTATCCCGGCCGTGCCCGTACGCCCGAGGAGCTGATGGCGGATATCGACTTTGTGCTCAAGCTCATCCCCGGCACCAAAAAGCTGAATCTTCATGCCTGCTATGCCATTTTCGACGAGGAAAACGGCGGCTGGGTGGATCGGGACAAGCTGGAGCCCAAGCATTTTGCCAAGTGGGTCGCTTTCTGCAAGGAGCGTGGCCTGGGCTGTGACTTTAACCCCACCTTCTTCTCCCATCCCAAGTGCGACCCCCTGACACTGGCCAGCCCCAACGAAGAAACCCGTAAATTCTGGATCGACCACGGCAAGGCCTGTATCCGCATTTCCCAGTACCTGGCCGAAGAGCTTGGCCAGCCCTGTGTCATGAACATCTGGACCGGCGACGGTTTTAAGGATATCCCCGCTGACCGTATGGGTCCCCGCATCCGCTATAAAGAATCCATCGATGCCATTCTTTCTGAGCCCTATGATTTCAGCAAGGTCAAGCCCTGTGTGGAATCCAAGGTCTTCGGCATCGGCGTGGAAGCCTACACCGTCGGCTCCGCGGAGTTCTCCCTGAGCTACGCCGCCGCCAACAAGGACAAGTGCATCCCCTTGATGGACAACGGTCATTACCACCCCACCGAGGTGGTCTCCGACAAGATCCCCGCTCTGCTGGCCTTCTTCCCTGAGATCGCCCTGCACGTGACCCGCGGCATCCGCTGGGACTCCGACCATGTGCTTCTGCTGGACGACGAGACCAAGGAGCTGTGCAAGGAGATCGTCCGCTGTGGCGGCCTTGATGGCCGTGTGGACATCGCTCTGGACTACTTTGACGCTTCCATCAACCGCATCTCTGCCTGGGCAGTGGGCATGCGCAACATCCAAAAGGCCCTGCTGCTGGCACTGCTGACCCCCGATCTGACCCAGCTGCAGAACGAGGACAACTGGACCGAACTGATGGTGGTGCAGGAGGAGCTGAAGCTGCTGCCCTTCGGCGCTGTATGGAACGAGTACTGCAGCCGCTGCGGCGTTCCTGCCGACGGCCAGTGGTTCGCGTCCGTCAAGGCATACGAACATGACGTTTTGCTAAAGCGCGTCTAAGGAAGCAGGGAGTGTGTAAGTATGTTTTTTGAAGAAAATGCAAAGCGCCTGCAGGAGTTTTCCCGGGTTTCCAAGACCGCAGGTAAGCGAGCTGACTATGTACAGGGCGGCGGTGGCAACACCTCCGTGAAGCTGGCAGGGGGGCTGATGGCCATTAAGGCATCTGGCTTTTGTCTGTCCGATATCGAGCCGGATAAGGCCTACGCCGTTCTGGACGGCGCTGCTGTCCGTGATTTTTACCTGAGCAGCGAGCCTGAGCGGTTTGAAAATGTGGAAACTGCAGGCTCCACGAAGGCGAAGGAATCTGTCAAGACCATCGAGGGTCTGGCACAGCTACGTCCTTCTGTGGAGGCTGGCTTCCATTCCATCCTCAAGACCTTCGTGGTACATACCCACAGCGTATATGCCAATCTGGCTGCCTGCGCTGTGAATTGTCAGGAGATCTGCGCTGCTGCTTTTGCCGGTGCCGACTACTCCTGGGGCATGGTTCCCTATGTGGATCCCGGCGCAAATCTGACCTTCGCCATCCGCAATGAGCTGCGCCGTGTGGAGGCCGAGACCGGTAAGGTGCCCTCTATCATCATTATGCAGAATCACGGCATTATTGCCCACGATGATGATCCCGATCAGTGCCTTTCGCTTCATGCAGATGCCAACGAGCGCCTGGCAAAGCAGTTCGGCATCTCCGGTGACTGTTTCCCCAAGGTAGAGATCCGGGAAGTGGAAGATGGCCTGTACGAGGCCGCTACGCCTTATCTGACCGAGGCCCTGGCCAGCGGCGCATACTCTGAGAAGTTCCTGCTGGAGCAGCCCCTATACCCCGATCAGATGGTCTTCCTGATCGGCACCTTTGCCATGGATAAGGAAGCTGTGGAAGAAGGTCAGTGCGTAGCGAGCAGCAAGACCGGCCGCGTTCTGATGCGTATGGATAGCAAGAAGGCGCAGGTCCTGGCAGAAACACTGACCGCTGTGGTCTTCGTGATCTCCCATATCAAGGCTGCCGGACATCCTCTTTCCACCATGGGTGAAGCCGCCAAACACTTTATTGCCAACTGGGAAAGCGAAAAATACCGCAAATCCCTGGCCGGGAAGAAATAAGGAGTACAACAATGGAAAAAAAGGTTTATCATCTGTTGGCTTTTGACCTGGGCGCAAGTAATGGCCGCGCCATTCTGGGCACCTTCGACGGCGAAAAGATCCAGATGCAGGAGCTGCACCGTTTTGAGAATAATTACATCGAAATGAACGGTGTGTATTATTGGGATCTGCCTTACCTGTACAATCAGCTAAAGCAGGGCCTTCTGGCCTTTAAGCGGCTGAATGTGGGTGAGTTGGATTGTTTCGGTATCGACACCTGGGGCGTGGACTACGGCCTGCTGGACGAAAACGGCCATCTGCTGGGCAACCCCAGAGCCTACCGTATGGCGGTGGATGAAGATATGAAGCGTGTATGGCAGACCGCAGACTTTGCCACCCAGTTCAGCCGTACCGGCATTGCCGCCATGAATTTCAACACCGTGTATCAGCTGGCAAGAAGAAAGGCAGAAAACGACGTGGCGCTTGCCAATGCCAAGACCCTGCTGCTGATGCCCGACCTGCTGGGTTACTTCCTCACAGGTCAGATCAAATCCGAGTATACCAATGTGACCACCGGTATGATCTACAACCCGGTCACCAAGGACTGGGATTGGGAGACCATCGATGCACTGGGGCTGCCTCGTTGTATCTTTACGGAGATCGACCGGGCCGGTACCCTGCGCGGAACGCTGCGTCCCGAGCTGGCTGAGGAGCTGGGCATCAACGAAGCTGCTTTTGCGGCGGTTGGCACCCATGACACCGCCTCCGCGGTGGCGGCGATCCCCGGTAGTGGCAGCTTTGCCTTCTGCTCCAGCGGCACATGGTCGCTGTTCGGCGTGGAAACAGCAGAGCCTGTTCTGTCCGATGCGGTGCGCGATGCCAACTTCTCCAACGAAGGCACGGTGCAGGGCGGCTTCCGTCCCCTGAAGAACATCATGGGTCTGTGGCTGATCCAGGAATGCCGCCGCGACTGGGCTATCAAGACCGGCCGCACCTGGTCCTGGAATGAGATCGTGGAGGAGGCCCAAAAGGCGGAGCCCTTCCGTACGGTCATCGATCCCGACTACAGTGAATTCTTCGCCGGCGGCGACATGATCCGCAAGCTGCAGGATTACTGCCGCGGTGTAGGTGAGCCTGTGCCCGAGACCGTTGGTCAGGCTGCCCGGGCCATCTATGAGTCCCTGGCGCTGAAGTACCGCTGGGCGCTGGAGCGTCTGGAGGAGATCAAGGGGGAGCGGATCGACACACTGAACATTGTCGGCGGCGGCATCCAGAACAAGCTGTTGAACCAAATGGTGGCAGATTCTCTGGATCGGCCTGTGGTCACCGGCCCCATCGAGGGCGCAGCCATCGGCAACCTGCTGATGCAGGCAAAGGCCCTGGGCCTGGTGGATACTATGGATCAGGTCCGTCAGATCGTGCGCAACTCCGAAAACGTGAATACTTACGAGCCGCACCACACTGCCCAGTGGCAGGCAGCCTACGAAAGACAGCTGCGCCTGATGGGTAAGTAAGCGGCAGCATAAATGGCAAAAAAGCGGGATCGTCAGATCCCGCTTTTTGTTTGCAAGAGAACAAACGAGCTGTCTTTCGCCAGCTCGTTTGGCGTTTTTTGTTCCGGTAAATCATTCCCATTCAATGGTGCCGGTGGGCTTGGGGGTCAGGTCCAGCAGGACGCGGTTGATGCCTTCGACCTCGGAAGTGATGCGGGCGGTGATCTTGTGGAGCACCGGGTAGGGGATCTCCTCAATGGTGGCGGTCATGGCATCCACGGTGTTGACCGCCCGGATGATGGCGGGCCAGCCTTCATAACGCAGGTCATTGCGCACGCCTACGCTCTTCATATCGGGAATGGCCACAAAATACTGCCAGACCTTCTCGGCCAGACCGCAGTTGTCGAACTCTTCCCGCAGGATCGCATCGGCCTCCCGCAGGGCGTGCAGGCGATCCCGGGTGATAGCACCCAGGCAGCGGACACCCAGGCCGGGGCCGGGGAAGGGCT
>CAYVCR010000004.1:0-30668 GCA_964450205.1 uncultured Oscillospiraceae bacterium
GTATGAACCGGGTACTCTACCAACTGAGTTACGCCGCCATGTGTGGTCAAATGATTCCGGTATCGCCGAAATCAGCTTTGTTATTATATACAGCAAGCGGGGGTTTGTCAAGGGAAATCTTCGTATTTTTCCGGAATTTTTTGGAGATACTGGCGGGGGAGGGAGTTACATGAGAATTACTAAAACTGCCGGTCTGTTTTGCTTGGGCGGTACAGGTTATGTGAGCCTGGAGCTTTTATGGCGCAGAAGAAGCCACATCAGCATGTTTCTGGCTGGAGGCACTTGTTTTCTGCTGTTGGGACAGCTGCAAAAAACAAAACTGCCCCTGCCGGTACGGGTACTGGCAGGGGCAGGAACGATCACAGCGGTGGAGCTGCTGGCAGGCCTGATCGCCAACCGGCAGTACCAGGTCTGGGATTACCGGGATTTGCCGTTAAATTTTCTGGGGCAGATCTGCTTACCGTACTGTTTGCTGTGGATCCCGGTAAGTCTGGGGGGCATGGCGCTATATGGCCTGCTGGATACTGAGTAGTTCAAACTTCCGTTTATGGATGTGTTTACTACGCTCCAAAGGAGCGTCATCCTGAGTGGAGCAAAGCGGAAGCGAAGGATCTTCGCACCGAATATTTGCAAGGCAGTACTGATCATGCGTAGATTCTTCGGCTCGCTGTCGCTCGCTCAGAATGACGCACTTAGGGTGGTGCGGTGATGATTTAAACTGCTCGATAAACCGGAATTTCTTGTCCGGCGAGGGCTTTTTGCAAGTCTTTGGACAGGCACTGCATGGCATTTTGATCAGCTTTGCAGACCTTCCGGTCGTAGGTCACAAAGCCATTGATCTCGTCTTCCACATCGGACACCTGGGTACAGATGGCACCGCACAGGCCCTTGGAAATGGCGGGCAGGATCCGGGAGCGGTACAGACTTTCTATGGCAGTGCGGAATTCTGCTTCATTTTTGCAGGACTTGTAGCCGTAGGCCTTGTCAGGGTTGAAGAGGTGGCCCTCCACCGGGTAGGTGTAGCCGCCAAATTCGCTAAGTACCAACGGCTTGTCAGCCATTTTTAGCTTACTCCAGGGGCCAAAATAGATGTGCAGGCTTTCCACATCAGATTTTTTCTGCCGGAACCAACCGGAGGTGCTGTCGATGATCCGTGTGTCATCCAGTTCTTTCAACCGGTCGTAGACATGTTCACTGTCAAATTGGCCCCAGCCTTCGTTGAAAATGGTCCAGTAGAGGATACAGGGGTGGTTTTGCAGCTGTCGCACCGTTTCTTCCATGGTAGCCAGGAACATCTGCCGGGTTCTTTCGTCCTTATGCATATTCCTGTCACGTGTCTTCTGCACACCCACCGTGGGCAGCACCGTGTCACGGATATAGGCGTAGTCGCCGTTATTGACCATGTCCTGGAAGACGATCATGCCCAGACGGTCGCACTGGTAGTAGAATTCTTCCGCTTCTACCTTGATATGCTTGCGCAATGTGTTGAAGCCCAGCTTTTTCATGGCCAGAATATCGTCGGCATAACATTCCGGGGCGGCGGGGGTGTAGATCCCATCCGGCCAGTAGCCTTGATCCAGCAGACCGTGGAAGAAGTAGGGCTTGCCATTTAAGCACAGCCGGGGAATGCCGTCTACTACCTTGGATTCGATGCAGCGGATGGCAAAGTAGGAGTCTACCTTGTCGGTGTCGGTCTGTACCGTAAAATCGTACAGGTAGGGGTCTTCCGGACTCCACAGGCGGGGATTTTCCGGGGCAATGGTGACCGTGCCGTTTTCAAGGGTAAATTCTCCCAAATCGGGAACCAGGACCTTGCCGGAAAGGGCAGGGGTGGTGGTGATTTGGACGACATAGCCGCGGTTTTCGATGGTCAGATTTTCAATATAAGTTTCCGGGACGCTTTCCAGCCACACGCTTTGCCAGATGCCGGACACGGGGGTGTACCACATGCCGCCCCGTTTCAGGGTCTGCTTGCCGTAGGGCATGGAAAGGTCGCGCAGGTCGTCAAAACAGCGGATCACGAGCTCGTTGGACGTTGTCAGAAAATCGGTGATGTCGGCGGTGAAGGCAGTATAGCCGCCACGGTGGGAAGTGACCCGATTTTGGTTTACATAAATTTCTGCAATCTGATCAGCCGCGCCCACATGGAGCAGCACCCGGCCCTTGTTGAAGCCAGTGGATAGGGTCAGCGTTCGCCGGTAGAACAGGTAGCTGCCGGGGACGATTTCTTCTTTCAATCCGGACAGCAGGCTCTCCGGGCAGAAAGGGACGAGAATAGTTTTCTCGTAGTGTTCCGGCAGGTCGGGGGAGGGGGAGACGGCAAAGTCCCAGCTGCCATTCAAGTTTACATAACTTTCCCGTCGCATCTGGGGACGGGGGTAGATATCCCACGGTGTACCGGACAGGTTTTCGCCCCGGGTAGTATACAGGTCGTTAAGCATGGCGATTCTCCTTTTTGATCAGCCGGAACAAGGGAATAAAGGTCAGCCAGATCACGATGGCAGCCATAAAGGCAGCCAGGAAGATGTTTTCGTTGGGTACGAAAGAAGTTGTACCGTCGTTGTTGACGATGATTTCGGCATTTTTCAGTACGGCTGCGCCGATAGCAGGGCCGATGATGCCGGGGATCAGCACCTGGGCGATGATCCGCTGGCCCTGAAACATGCCGGCCTTGTTTTCCGGGGTGTGATCCCGGAGCATGGCGCCGAATACCGCCATGCCGGAGAGGTAGCCGCAGAGCATGATCAGCGTGCCAGCAAACACAGGCACTGTATGGCGGAAGAAGAACAGAAGCACATAGCCCAGCATGAGGAGCCCCATGGAGGGCATGGCAGAGAGCTGAAAACCCTTCCGGTCGTAGATCTTACCATAGAAGAAAGTAAAGGCTGCTGCCAGCACGATGGCCGGGGCGAAGATCAGAACGTAATTATCCATGCCCAGGGAAACGGTGTAGTACAGGATCAGATAGGGCATGAAGATCTGAATGGAGATGCCGAATATCGCGTAGGCAAGCAGGGTCAGGTACAGCACCTTGTTATCCCGGATCACCCGGGGGCGGAAGCCGTAAAAGAGATTTGCAAAGTAGTGGGTGTTGGCACTGGTGTCTACCTTGGGCTCTTGGATCAGGAAAAAGCCGCAGATACCCAGCACGAAGACCACGGTACCGATGACACCGAAGATGATGTTCCAGTAGTTGGGGGATTCGGCGTTCAGGAACATGGCACCGCCGAACACCACCAAAATAGCCAGCATGGGCATCATGGAGTTGATACCCTCGGCTGCACCCCGGTTGGTGGAATCGGTGGAGTCGGTGAGCCAGGCGTTAAAGGCCGCATCGTTGGCGGCAGAGCCGAAGAAGGTCATAACGCAGTCCATGACGATCACCAGGGATACACCCAAGCTGACTGCGCCAGCGGTGGCAGCGGCAGCGGGTGCCAGTATGTTAATAAGGGCAAAGCTCCAAATGGAAATACCCCAGAGAATGTAGCCGCCGCAGATGAAGATCTTCCGCTTGCCCAGCTTGTCGGACAGAGCACCGATAAGCAGGGTGGTAACGGTAGCGGCCACAGAGCTGGCACCCACCATGGCGGAGATATTTTCCGCCGATGCCCGGAACCGCTCGTAGATAAACACGTTCAGGTACATGTTCTCCATGACCCAGGCGATCTGTCCGATCAGAGAAAAGATCACCAGCGCCAGCCAAAATTTAGAGGATTTTTTTGTTTTTATCATGTGCCTCGCCGCCTTTTACATAAGGATATTCCAAGTATAACACAGCACTACCTCCAGGGCAAGAAAAAACCCGGCAGCTTCGGCTGCCGGGTTATGATAGAAAAAATGATTACTGCGTCTTAACAGGGTGATTCTGGGGATCCTCCCAGTAAGCGTTGAAGAAGTAACGGGCCAGGCCGTCGCCGGACTCATTGATGTGCAGAGTCTCGGGATGCCACCACCACCAGTCGATGGCAGCCAGGAAGCCAACGTATGCACCGTCAGCGGTGTACTGTGCCAGCTCTTCCCACTTTGCCTTGTACTCGTCGGAACCGGGAGTCAGCTCAGCCAGCTCGGCCAGCATCTGATCCTTCTCAGCGCTCTTGTAGTTGTTCTGCATGATGGTATCAGACAGAGTGCCGGGGGTGTAGGAGGTGGTTGCCCAGTTGAAGTACAGCTCCCAGCTGTTGGAGGGATCGCCGTAGTAGGCAGAGTAGGTAGTGGGCTCCTTGGTCACCAGCTCGTAAGCAATGCCGTGCTCAGCCAGTGCATCACACAGCAGTGTGGGGATGTCGTCACGGCCGCTGTGGTAGGTGACTTCCACAGGCTCGCCCTTGTAGCCTTCAGCCTCTGCCTGGGCCAGATACTTGTCAACGACTTCCTGGCTTGCGGGGCCGTAGTAATCCTGAGAGGTAAATGCGTCGGTAGCATACTCGCTGCCCAGCAGGAAGTTTGCGTTCTCGCCTTCGAAGATCTGAGAGCCGTCGCCGACAACATTCAGGTAGGCTTCGTAGTCCAGTGCAGCCAGAATGGCCTTACGCAGGCTGGGGTACTTAGCGGTGGGGCTTTCGGGATTGACTGTGTTGAAGGTGATCCAGGTACGCTGGTCGGAGGGCAGGGTGGTCAGCACCAGACCCTGCTGGGCAGCCAAATCCTTGTACTCGGAAACCAGAACTTCTGCCACATCGTAGTCGCCGTTCAGAAGACCCAGAGAGGTGGAAGCGTCGGTGCCGTTGTACCAGAAGTGGATCACATCCATATAGCCGTACTTGGTGGAGGCGAAGCCGGTGCGGTCACCGTTGTCCACGGGAACGTAGTCCTGACGCTTGGTCACAGAAACGCGGACAGCATCCTCAAAATAGCTGTATACGTAGGGACCGGTGCCGATCGCATCCTCGATCTGGTCGATCAGGAAACTGGAAGCGTACTTCTGGCAGATCTCGATGGGCATGACAGGGAAGAAGGTCTGGTAAGCAGCGAAGTAGTACATGTTCTTCTCGCTGAACGTATTGAAGACAATGTGCAGGATATCCTTCTCACCGTCGTTTTCCACGGTGATGGATTCCACGTTAGGCTTGACGTACTTGGTGATCTCGCTGTACAGCTTCAGGGTACGGTTGATGGAGGCTTCCACGTCGTAGATATCCACGGTGTCACCGTTAGAGAACACGAAGCCGTCACGGACCCACAGCTTCAGGTCCAGCTGATCTTCGCTCAGCTCGTAGTCACAGACACCGGGAGCGATGTTATTGTCTGCATCGCGGGTCAGGGGGGTATCGAACACGCAGCTGGTGAACAGGATACGGAAAGCACCAGTCTGCTTCATGGGGTCGATACCGGTGGGACGGCTGGAGATACGGACGTTCAGCTCGCCGCCGTACAGGGGCTCGCCGGTGTATTCCACATTTTCGCCACCCTGGTTCTGACCGTCAGTCTGCTCGACGTCGGGATCGTTGTTGGGCGTGTTGGGAGTGGTGTTGCCACAGGCGACCAGACCGATAACCATGGCCAGAGCCAGCAGCAGAGCAATAAGCTTCTTCATGTGAGTTCCTCCTTGAAAGTATATGATCTTGCATTTTAGGGGGTGTGAAAAGGGTCTGTGGGCATAACAACCGAAATGACCCATTTTTTCATAACTCCATTATATATTCCGCACAAAGCCTAATCTATAACAAATCGGGTCTAAAATTTATAATTTCGGACATCCCTCTTGCTTTGGTCTTAGCTGTGTACTATTATGATATTGGGAAAAAAGTATAAATTCGGTCAACGTCTATCGCTTTGACCGAACAATAAAAGGAGAACAGACTATGTATGCGTTTAAGCTTCCTGAGGATTTTTTGATCGGCACAGCAAATTCTGCATTCCAGAGCGAGGGCGCCTGGCGCTCTGACGGCAAGAGCGAGTCCCTGATGGACTACTACGCCCGGGAATTTGCAGGCAAGCCCTCTCCCGGCAGTGCCTCCGGCAAGAAGGTCTCCGGCACCCGCGCTCTGCCTAATTCTGAGGAGCTGCCTGACCGCGGCTGCTACTTCTACGAAAACTACGAGGCATACATTGAAGATATGGCCAAGACCGGTCAGAACGTTTACCGTATGAGCCTGGCCTGGCCCCGGATCATCCCCACCGGCGTGGGCGAAGTCAACCCCAAGGGTATTGAATATTACAATAAGGTGATCGACTGCCTGCTTAAGCACAACATCACGCCCTTTGTGGACCTGTACCACTGGGATATGCCCCAGTGCCTGATGGAAAAGGGCGGCTTTGCTAACCCGGAGTTCCCCGAGTGGTTCGAAAATTATGCCAAGGTCTGCTTTGAGGCCTTCGGTGACCGTGTCAAGATGTGGAGCACCTTCAATGAGGCCCAGATCTCCATTCACAACGGCTACTGTGTCGGTACTTTCCCTCCTTTCATCGTGGACCGGAAGCTGGCACTGCAGGCCGGTCACTACAATCTGCTGGCCCACTTCCGCGCTGTCCGGCTGTATAAGTCTATGAATCTGGGCGGCAAGATCGGTGCAGTCAACTGTATCCCCGCCATCATGCCCGCTACCACATCTGCTGAGGACATCGATGCTGCTGAGCGCCGCCGTGACTGGTACTTCGGCTGGTGGACCCAGGTCATGCTGGAGGGCACCTACCCCCAGAAGGTCCTGCGCGACTGCCCCGCTTACTTAAACGATATGCCTGCAAACTACCAGGCGGATCTGGACAAGTGGTTCATCCCTATGGACTTTATCGGCGTGAACTACTATGTGGCAAACCGTACCCAGTACGATCCCGAGAGCGATCTGAAGTCCACCCCCGTGGCCAGCTTCTACTCTGCTCCCGGCCAGCGCTACGCGCCCTACCCCGCAGGCTTGTTTGACGTGGTCCAGTACGTCCATGAGCGCTACAACGGCATTGAGATCTATATTACCGAGAACGGCTGCGCCCAGCCTAACATCTATGATAAGGAGAAGGAATGCGACGATCCCGAGCGTGTTTCCTACCTGCGTGAGCATATTCGTATGTGCTGCCGCTGCATCAAGGCTGGCTACAACCTGAAGGGCTACATGTACTGGAACGATGCTGACTCCTACGAGATGCTGGACGGCTACCGCCTGCGCTTCGGCCTGACCTGGGTGGACCATGTCACCGGCGAGCGGGTTTGGAAGAAGAGCCGCCACTACTTCAGCGAAATTTGCAAGACCAAGATGGTCAACTGAGTAATATTCTCTAATGTATATTATTTTTCGAATTTAAGGAGGAATGTACTATGATGAAACGTACGATGGCTCTGCTGCTGGTGCTGGTCATGGTGCTGTCCCTGCTGCCTGTTGGCGTCATCGCCGAGGCTGGAGAGTATGCACCCTTGGAAGCCCATACAGATGAGGGCCATGTCTGTGAACAGTGTGAAACCACTGCTGCATGGACTGTCTGGGATGGCACGGAAGCCATGACCGACGGCGGTCACTATGTGCTTGGCGATGCTGTGACCCTGTCTGAGGCTGTGGTGCTGACAGAGGGCAGTTATGTGCTGTGTCTGAATGGCAAGACCATTACCGGCAGTACCACTCTGTTTGACCTGTCCGGTACGGCCAGTCTGACGATTACAGACTGCACTGCCAAGACAGAAGAGGGTGCATACACGGCAGGTAAGCTGACCGGTGCGACCACCTCTGCTGTGCGTGTGGCAGGTACGGCGGCCTTCACTATGTATGACGGCATCTTAACGGGCAATCAGAACACCTCCACTGCCACCACTGAGGGTGGCGGCGCAGTGAATGCTTTTGAAAATGCTGTGGTACAGCTGCTGGGAGGCGAGCTGCGGGACAACTCTGCCGGTAAGTACGGCGGCGCTGTCTTTGCCAGAAATTATGCAAAGGTCACTGTTCAGAATATGCTGATCACCGGTAATGAGACCCAGGTGGCCAGTGCTCTGTACGGTACCGGCGGCGTGGAGTGTACGATCATCGATTCCGTGATCACCGGCAACACCGGCACCCACACCAGCTCCACCAACGCAGGCTATGCGGCTGCGGTACATATGTCCGGCAGCAGCGTGAAGCTGACTGTTTCCGGTAAGGTGGTCATTGCCGACAACATCGTCAAGAGCGGTAACACCAAGGTGGCTGACCTGGTATTTGCCAAGAATACGGACAAGCTGTATGTCAATGAGCTCTCTGAGGGCAGTAACATTGTCTTCAGCACGCCCGCCATCACCATTTCCGGTTCGGACGTGAGCCAGGTGATCGCAGTTGACGGCACCCAGAGTCAGTGGAATCCTCACTGGCTCAGCTACATGAATGCCAGCGGCGGTGTGGAATCTGTCAGCAAGACGGATGCCAATAAGTTTATGCTGGGTCACTATCATGGCGACCAGCTGTACACCCCTGTTTCCTCCAATGCGGAGCTGAATACGCTGGAAGGCTATGGCTATCTGACCAAGGACCTGAACCTGGGCGGCGCACAGACCCGTAAGAAGAACGCAACCATCTGTCTGAACGGCTATACCGTCACAGCGAAAAGCAATGCACGTATCTTCACCACGGATGCCGCTACCCCTGTTACTTTCACCATCCAGGATTGCACCGGCTACACCGATGCAGAGGGCGTATACCATGCAGGTAAGCTCACCGGCGGCAGCAACAAGGACTCCGGCGGTGCGATCCTGATCGCCGCAGGCAGCACCTTCAATCTGGAAGGCGGCATCCTGACCGGCAACACCTGCCTGGCTGCAGGCGGTGCGGTGCAGATCAAGGGCGGTACATTGAACATGTCCGGCGGTGAAATTTCCGACAACAAGCCTGTCAACGCAGAGGATGCCGTTCAGAATGCAGGTGCGATCCTGGTCGCTGAAGGCGGTGTGTTCAACCTGACCGGCGGTAAGATCACCGGCAACGAGAGTGCCAACGGCGGTGCGGTCTATGTGGCCAAGGGCACCATGAATATGTCCGGCGGCGAGATCACCGGCAATGCTGCAGCCGCCAACGGCGGCGCGGTTTACGTTGCAGCCAACGGCGTGCTGAACATCAGCGGCGGTCTGCTGTGCAACAATGAGGCCGGTACCCACGGCGGCGCTATTTACTGCGCTACTAACTCCGGCTTTGCTATGACCGGCGGCGAGATCAGCAATAACAGGGCTGCCAACTCCGGCGGCGGCCTGTATCTGCTGAAGCAGGAGGCTGTAATCTCCAATGCAACCATCAGCGGCAACACTGCAGGCAAGGCCGGCGGCGCTGCCTTCTTCAACGGTACTACCGTGACGTTGACGGACGTGACCGTCAAGGACAACCAGTCTGTCAATGGCGGCGGCCTGTACCACAACGCACCTGCTACGGCTAACTCCGAGACCGGTGTGGAAGAGCCTTATCCCTGCGCGCTGACCCTGAACGGCGCTTCTACCGTTACCGGCAACAAGGCTGATACCAACGGCGGCGGTATCTATGTATACCACGAGAATATCACCCTGACTCTGTCCGACAATGTGAATGTGACGGGCAACGAAGGCGGCAATCTGTACCTGGAGAACCTGGCAATGCTGAACCTGCAGGACATTGGCACTGACGCCAAGGTGGGTATCAGCGTGGCAACCTCCCAGCGCGTTATCAGTAATGAACTGACCGAGGATCTGAGCGCACAGTTCCCCAGTGATAACAAGAACTGTGAAGTCCTGTTCCAAGACAATGCGCTGTACATCAAGGTCAATACCGATCATATCCACTGCGTCTGCGACGGCGCAGACAGCAGCTGTGACCATTCCAAGGTGGAGTACATCCCCTGGGAGGAGACCGACAAGCTGCCCACTTCCGGCAACTATTACCTGACTGCTGATGTGAATCTGACTGCAGAAGCCAGCGTCACCGGCAACCTGAGTCTGTGTCTGAACGGCTTTACGGTCACTGCTGCGGAGAATCACCGTATTCTGAGCACCACTGCAGGCGACAACAACCTGATAATCTCTGACTGCACTGCCACCGAGAAGGACGGCGTGTACACCGCAGGTCAGCTGACCGGCGGTTACGAGAAGGAGCTGTCCGGCGGCGGTATTTACCTGCGTGCCGGCAGCACTATGAAACTGTACGACGGCATCATCACCGGCAACCACAGCGATAGCTTTGGCGGCGGTATCTCCGTGACCAAGGATTCCACTCTGGAAATCTACGGCGGCGAGATCTCCGGCAACTCCACTGGCGGCAACGGCGGCGGTGTCTACTGCGCTACCGGATCCATGTTCGTTATGGAAGGCGGCAGCATCCGGAACAATACAGCTGAAAACAACGCAGGCGGCCTGTACCTGCTGAAGCAGACTGTCACCCTTGCAGGCGGCGAGATCTGCGACAACACTGCAGGCGTCAACGGCGGCGGTCTGTACCTGAATGGCACTGCGGTCACCATGGACAAGGTGCGCATTTGCGGCAACAAGGCAAAAAACGGCGGCGCTATCTATGCCAACAATCCTGTTACCACCGATCAGGTCACCGGCGAAAAAACACCTTATCCTGCAAACATCACACTGAACGAAGGCGCAGTGCTCTCCGGCAATGAGGCAAGTAACGCAGGCGGCATCTACGTGAACCGCTCTGAGTTGACCGTTTCCGGCGGCAGCATCAGCGAAAACACGAGTCAGACCACCGCAGGCGGTGTATATGTCAGTGTGGATTCTACCATGACTCTGACCGGCGGTACCATTGAAAAGAACACTGCCCAGACCAACGGCGGCGGTATCTACTGCGCTACCGGTTCCACCTTTGCTATGCAGGGCGGCACGGTCAAGGGCAACAGCACCAAGACCAACGGCGGCGGCCTGTACCTGCTGAAGATCGCAACCACCTTCGAAGGCGGTGAGATCTCCGGCAATGAGGCCGAAAACGGCGGCGGCCTGTACTGCAACGGTACTACCGTTACCATCAACAAGCTGACTGTCTCCGGCAACAAGGCAACCGCAGGTGCAGGTATCTACGGTAAGTCTGTCAGCTCTGAGAATGCCGAGACCGGCGAGAAAGAGCTGTTCCCCGTGACCCTGAAGCTGAGCAAGGACACTGTTATTAAGAATAACACGGCTTCCAAGAACGGCGGCGGCATCTGCATCACCGGTCAGGAAGCGTTGCTGGATATGCCCGCAGGCACGATCTCCGGTAACTACGGCAAGAATGCCGGCGGTGTGCTGATCATGGGCAAGGGCACCTTTAAGATGTCCGGCGGCTCTGTCAGCTACAACTCTGCCAACTCCGGCGGCGGTGTTTACATCTCCACCAATTCCAAGATGAGTCTGAATGGCGGTTCCATCAGCGGTAACAGCGCAACGGCCAACGGCGGCGGCATCTACCTGCTGCGCAGCACCTGCAATCTCAATGGCGGTTTGATCAGCGGCAACTCGGGCATCAACGGCGGCGGCTTCTACGTTTCCGGTGCAACCGTCAACCTGACCGGTACGACTGTTTCCGGCAATACTGCAGAGAAGAACGGCGGCGCTGCGATGGTTACCGTGTCCTCTACGGTGAAGAACGGTGTCAAGGATGTTGCTTACGGCCATCTCAATATGACCGGCGGTCTGGTCACCGAGAATACTGCCATCAACGCAGGCGGTTTCATCGTCCAGTCCAGAGGCTGTGATATCAACCTGAAGGACGGTAAGATCACAAATAATACGGCAACCTCCACCGGCGGCGGTATGTATATTTCCACCAACGGTACGCTGAATATGTCCGGTGGTGAAGTATCCAACAACACAGCAAAGGCTTCCGGCGGTATCCATCATAACAAGTCCATCGGTAATTATACCGGCGGTCTGATCGCATTCAACAAGGCAGCTACCGGCGGCGGCATGACCATCGGCGGCGGTGAAACTTGTAATGTCACCATTGAAAAGCTGACTGTTCAGGGCAACGAGGCTGAGCGTGCCGGCGGCGGTATTCTGCAGCAGGGCAGTTCCAACCTGCATGTAGGCGCGGCGGAGATCACCGACAACGTTAGCGGCAAGATCGGCGGCGGTCTGTGCATCAGCACCAAGACGAATATTACCATGGACGGCACGATCTTCCGCAACAACACTGCCAAGACCGAAGGCGGCGCATTCTATGTGTACACCGCATCCTCTGCTACTTGTAACAATCTGACCATCGAGGGTAACCATGCGGTCAACACCGGCGGCGGTATCTTCAGCCGCGGCAGACTGATCCTGACCAATTCTACGGTCACGGGCAATACCTCCGACGGCAACGGCGGCGGTATCGGCACTTACCGTGTGGGTACCAACCGTATTGGCAAGAACTCCTACATGACGCTGGAAAATGTTCAGGTCAAGGATAACACCTGTAACGGCTTGGGTGGCGGTATCTACCTGAGCCTGGGCCATCCTGCAGAAATGAAGAACGTGACCGTGACCGGAAACACTTCCAGCGCAGAGGGCGGCGGTATCTGGTCCGGCTGTCATTTGGATATGAACGGGCTGAACGTGACCGGCAACACCTCCGGCGGTGAAGGCTATGCGCTGTATCTGGCCGATTCCAATTACGACGGACAGTCCTTTGTCCGCGGCGTGCTGAAGATGCAGGGCGATATGATCGTACGGGATAACCAGGGCGGCGATATGCGCCTGGGCGAGACCGGCACCATCTCCATCCCCGGCGGCTATCTGGGTGAAAACGCCTACGTCCACATTAACCTGTATTCCGGTCTGCTGACCAATCAGGTGTTTGGCTACTATAACTACGAGGGCGGCGACCAGGATTACATCATCACTTACGGCAGCCGTTCTATGACAGAGCCTGAGCAGGCCGAAGAAAATGAGCCTGTGCAAACACCTACTGAGCCCGGCGATGAAGTAAAGCCCGGCAAGGACGAAAGCAAGGTAAGCGGCGCTCTGATCGCAGGCATTGGCGGCATCGTTTTGGTGATCGCTGCGGCAGCGGTTCTGATCGTGCTGCTGAGTAAAAAGAAAAAAACCGTGCAGAAATAAGTTAGGAGGTAACGAACAATGAAAAAATTGATTGCATGTATGCTTTTGCTGGCTGTTCTGATCTCCTGCTGTGCCTGCACAGGCAGCCCCAACGAAGAAACCGAGCCTTCTTTGGAGGCTGCGGAAGAAGTTACCGAGGCCACCCAATCTTCCGGGATAAGCGCTGACCTGTCTCCGGAGGCCCTGTATGGCCATATTGACCAGACCGAGCCCATCGACGGCGTCTACAAGATCTGGAACAAGGACGGCGTGCTGAACATGGCAAATGATCCTGCCGGCAGCTTCGAGATCCTGTGCGATATCGATATGGAAGGTGCTACTGTGGCACCCATCGGCAGTGTCAGTCAGCCCTTTACCGGTTCCATTAAGGGCGGTAACTACACCATTTCCAACTTTACAGTGGCCGGCGGCGCAGACGGTGCGTTCGGCTTTGTGGCTGTGAACAAGGGCAAGGTCCGTAACATTGTTTTGGACAACGTGACCTTCCAGCCTGACGCGGCTGCCAAGGACATCGGCTCTTTGGCAGGCATCAACGAAGGCCAGCTGACCAACTGCATCATCACAAATGGCACCATGGCAGTGGAAGCTGCCGCTGAGGGTGCCAATGTGGGTGGTGTTGTGGGCACCAACACCGGCGAGATCAGCATCAGCAAGATCACTGTGGATGTTACCTGTACCGCACCCGGTGCTGCCAATGTGGGCGGCGTGGCCGGTTATGCCGAGGGCGGCACGCTGAAATTCGTGGATACCAACGGCGCGCTGGTGATCACCGGCACCAATAAGACTGCCGGCCTGTTTGCCGGTACGGCAAAGGACGTGGATTTCAATTCCCTGGCTTTCGTCGGCGCTGCCAATACTGTGGATGGCGAGCTGTTCACCAATTTTGCAGGCGCTGAGGAAAATGTGGTTGCTGAGGATTGCCTGTGGCGTGATAATGATAAGGAAGAAATTTCTCCCGAGTCCCGCGCCCTGCGTGAAAAGGTGGTGCAGGCTATGTACGATCTGGGCAGCATCAAGTGGAAGGTCAAACAGGACCTGACCCACAGCTGCTACTGTCAGCTCTCTTCCTGCCACGGTTCTTACAGCGCCCAGTACACCTACTACGGTCCGCCTTATAACCATAAGTGCAGCCCTGCAGCCCGTCTGGAGTACATCATTGATGAAGACGGCTATTTGAAGGATTGGGTCTATGACCTGGATTCCCAGGATGGTTTTGATCTGTACTTCGGTACGGACTGTACCGGTGCGATCCTGCAGGCCTGGTGGACGGTCAGTAACTCCGTCAACTTCTACAACACCGGCTCTATGGGTGCCTACTACGGCTTGGGTACTATCCCCGTAGGTGACTACGAGTGGAATATGCCTCTGTCCTCCGCGAACCGCACCGATGTGTATATCGAGGCTACCGATGAGCAGGTTATGTACGAGGCCTACGGTCAGATGCGTGCCGGTGACGGCTACGTCTACCGTATCGATATAGGCGGCCACGCCCGTATGGCAGCAGAGGATGCTGTTGTGGTCCGTAATCAGGACGGTCTGATCAACCCCGAGTACAGCTACGTCATCTGCCACGAGCAGGGTGCTACCTGGCGTAACGACGAGACCAAGGAGATCAGCACCTTCCGCCTGAACTACAAGTACACCTTTGCAAACCTGTACTATGACACTGCCATCCCCGTGACCATCGAAGAGCTGCTCACCGGCGAAATGGAAAGCGTGGAGTGCAAGCTGGTGGATGGCTGCGATGGCTTTGCAGGCATGTTTACAGGCACTGTGGAGGCAAACTACTGCATCGTCAGTGTGAATATCTATCTGACCAATTCCAAGGGTGAAGTGCTGCTGGATAAGCCCATGTTTGCAACAGCCACCAGTAAGTACACCGAGTTCGGCTCCAATGACGTTACCAGCCGCAGCCTGACACTGGACTATGATATGGGTTACTTTGCAAGCTGTCTGCGGGATGTACAATTTGAGCAGGGCGAGACCTACAACTACACCTTTACCGTAAATCTGACCACCGGCGACAGCGTCCAGATCAAGGATGGCTCTTTCGTCTACGGTGCGGCATAATCAACCGACAGAGCGAAACCTCCGGGCAACCGGGGGTTTCACCTGCGCATGGATGACGAAAGGGAATAGTGAAAATGCAAACTTATACTTTAAAAAACAGTGCGATCGCACTGAATGAGCAATACGATGTGATCGTCTGCGGCGGCGGCCCTGCGGGTGTTGCTGCCGCGACCGCCGCAGCCAGAGAGGGAGCCAAGACGTTACTGCTGGAAACCTCCGGCATGCTGGGCGGCATGGGCACCGGCGGCCTTGTCAATGCCTTCACCAACATTTTTGACGGTGTCCGCTGCATCCACAGCGGCCTGTGTGAGCGGGTGGTGAAAGCTGCCAGCACCCAGGGCGACCTTGAGCCCAGTTATAAGGGCCTGATCGGCATGGACTTTGAGAAGCTGAAGCTGGAATACGACCGCATGGTCTCCGAGGCCGGTGTCGATGTGCTGTTCCACAGCCACGTCTGCGGCGTAGAAATGAAGGACGACCGGAACATCGATGTGGTGCTGGTGGCCAACAAGGCCGGCTTGAGTGCCTACAGGGCCAAGATCTTTATTGACTGCACCGGCGATGCGGACCTGTACGCATGGGCAGGCAAGGAGTACATCAAGGGTGACGACGAGGGCCATCTGCAGCCCGGCACCATGTGCTTTGTCGTCTCCGGCATCGACGAAGAGGGCTTCAAGGTCATGGACGACCCCTACTACACCGGCGAGGGCCTGCGCAAGCATGCGCTGCTGCACAAGATGATGGCTGACGGCAAGTACTACATCCCCGATGACCACATTGTTTACAAGCGCATCGCCCCCGGCACCTTCAGCTTCAATGCAGGCCATGTCTACGGCGTGGACTGCACCGATCCTGTCAGCCACACCTGGGCCTGTATGGAAGGCCGCCGGATCGCTTGGAATCTGAAGAACGCCTATACCGAGTATGCGCCTTGCTGGAAGGATTCCCAGATGATGCAGACAGGTGTCACCGTGGGCGTCCGAGAGTCCCGCCGGATCATCGGCGACTACACCTTCACGGTGGAAGATTATCTGAACCGCCAGTCCTTCCCGGACGAGGTCCTCAGAGGCAGATATCATATCGATGTCCACGAGGAAGTACCTGGTATGGTCCGCGATACCAGCAAGATCTACGAGCATTACGGCGTAGGTGAAAGCTACGGAGTGCCTTACCGTGTCATGTGCCCCCGGGATCTGGATAATGTGTTGGTTGCCGGCCGTTCCATGTCTTCCGATCGGATCACCAACGGCACCCTGCGCATTATGCCCTGCTGCCTGAATGCAGGTGAGGCTGTGGGTATTGCTGCCAAGCTGGCTTGCGATATGGAGTCCGTCAACATCCATAATGTGGATACCCAGGAACTGCGCAAGCGTCTGGTTGGCCATGGCGCCTACCTGCCCAAGCTTCCCACCGATACATTCTGAAAAGCACCGCGGCTACTTGCATAGCCGCGGTTTTTTATTGACGTTCCAGAGTTGGAGTTGTATAATACACAAAAACACAGGAGGAGATGGCTATGGATAAAACGGTCATTGACTGCCACTGGCATTTGTATATTTATAAGGATGAACAGGGCAGGGATTTCCGCACTGTGATGGATGAATTCCAAAAGGATAACGGTCTGACAGCCGTGAATATCTGTGCGATCCCGGTCTACGGAGGCCTCGGCCCGGCCCAAAATATCCTGGCGGCCCTGTACAAGCTCCATAACCCTGCGGCCTATGCCTACGCCGGCTTGGTATACCCGGAATGCCCTTTCCGGATGCCCATGCCAGAAGGTATGGATCCGCTGAGCCAGTACCGGGAGCTGATGGCCCTGGGCTTTGACGGTATCAAGATGCTGGAGACCAAGCCCACTGAGCAGAAGCTGTACGGCATGCGCATCGATGACAGCTACTTTGACGGTCTGTTTGCTGCGGCGGAACAAGATGGCACCCATATGATCTGGCACGTGGCTGATCCGGATACCTTCTGGGATATTGACAGGATCCCGAAGTGCTTCCTGGAGCGGGGCTGGTACTACGGCGACGGTACATATCTGTCCTACGAGCAGACGTATCAGCAGGTGTTCAACGTGCTGGATAAGCACCCCAATTTGCCGGTCACCTTTGCTCATTTTTTCTTCTATGCCGATAAGCCGGAGCAGCTTAAGGCGGTATTTGAAAAATACCCTGGCACCTCTGTGGATATTACTCCCGGCTCGGAGATGTACGGCGCCTTCCTGGAAAACCGGGAATTTTACCGGGATTTCTTTACAAAGTATGCCGATCGGATCCTATACGGCACCGATACTTCTGTCAAGGGCGACGACATGACCCGCTTTGCTCAGCGGGGACAGGCGGTACGTTCGTTCCTGACGAGTGATCAGGAACTGCAGGTGCTGCAGGTGAAGACCAGGGGCATCGATCTGCCGGAGGAAGTCCGGGAGAAGATCCTGCATGGTAACTTCCAAAAGCGGGCAGGCGAAACACCAAGATCAGTGGACAAAAAGGCACTGAAGGCTTATGTTGAGAAGTATCAGCACCTGATCGCAGAAACAGATATGCGTAGCTTTGTTGTGAATGAAGTGAAGGATTTCTGAGTATTCCAAAAAAAGGGGAATGTGCTATGCAAAACACATCCAATCAAAGTGGGCGGAAGGCCTGGCTGGAAACGGTCGGAATCAAACGTAGAACAGCATATTTGAAAAAAACGCGGCGGAAGCTGCACAATACCACGCCCACGATCATTGCCAATAATTGTGTTGCTGGCATCGTGTACCATGATTTGGAATTGCCGTTTAACTCTCCGACCATCAATCTCCAGCTGTTCCCGAAAGACTTCCTGCGTTTTGTCGTTCGGTTAGAGGAGTACCTGCAATGTGAGCTGGAAGAGGTTTTTGATGAACGCTTCCATTACCCGATCGGTGAGCTGCGTCTGGACCAGGAATCGATCCGGTTGTACTTCGTGCACTACGAAACCTTTGAGGAAGCCAAAGAAAAATGGATCGAGCGCTGCCGGCGGGTAGACATGAACAATCTCTTTATTGTTTTTCTGCATCGGGGAAGGGTGTATCCATCTACGGATATATATCAAATGTTCCGTCAGCTCCCTTACAAAAACAAAGTTATGTTAACCTACCCAGTAGGAATACTGGACCGCGATCTGGTGCCCTACTTCTCCAGACGACTGAAAAACATCCCCGGAAAGATGTTGGAGTACCCCCACCTTTACAGTAAAAAGCGGTATATCGACCGGTTTAACTTTGTAAAGTTCTTCAACCGGGGGCAAAAAACGAAATAAAAAATTACCGACAGTTCGTAAACTGTCGGTAATTTTTATACACCGTATTTTTTCAGCATCATGGCCATGTCGCAGTTTTCTGCGCCACCGGCACGCTGCAGGTCCTGCAGGAAGAACCGGCGGAGCATAGGCTCTTTAGCGCTTTCCTGCAACCTGGGCTGCATGGCCTGCTCCAGGCTTACCTCTGCCCAGTCGCAATGGGGCAGGATCTCCTGAACGGTCTGCAGACCCAGCAGGGTGTGGGTCATAACAAGGGACACACCGTAGCCATCGTCCATTTCCGGGTGGCAGTTTTCAATGCCCCAGAAGTCACCGATGGTCAGATCACTGTGCCGCTCCGGGGAGCAGTATTTACACGAGAAACAGGAGCTGCGCAGGGAAATATTTTTAAAGAATACCCGGCACCAGCGGTTGTCATTCAGCGCGCCAGCAGTTTCCTGACCACCGATCCGGTAGCTGAGGGAGTGGGCGCTGTCCGGCTTGCGCTTATCCCGGAAGGTGAACTGCTCCAGCTTGCCGCCCTGTTCTTTTTCAAGATACGACACGTAGGCCTCCCAAAAACCGGGAGAGGGGACACCGTAGCAGATATGATCCACGGTGATAAGACCCTGGCGGTCATCGCCCAAATAGGACAGCAGGCCATGGACCATACAGGGGCTCGCGCAGTAAAGCACCGGTGTACCCTGCTGCAAAAGCGCCCTGACTGCATGGAAGCTGTCAGCAGCATCGCTCTGGACATATTTGGTGCCTAACAGCTTCATCAGCGACGGCTGGTCATCGGCCCGGGTTTGGACCACATGGAAGTTTTTGTCAAAGGCTGCGCCGAACACCACGCCGCCTTTTTCCAGGTGGCGTTGGGCAAGCAGACGGAAAGCGCCGCCGGAGGTGCTTTCCAGTCGCTGCGCCAGATCTTGATTCCGCAGGGCAAAATATGTATTTTCTGACTTGGCAGGCTCTTTGGTAACAGGACAGACCTGGTCACACAGGCCGCAGTCACAGCAAAGGTCATCCTGCTTGACAGGGTACACAAAGCCGTCTGCGGCGCGCTGCATGGTGATGGCACCCGTGGGGCACGCTGCGGCGCAGGCAGAGCAGCCGGTACAGTTTGTTTGCAGCATCACAGCGTCTCCTTTACCAGAGATTCCAAATAAGCCCAGGATTCCTTCCGCAGGCTCTCCAGGCGGCTGTCCACTGCATCCCAATCCACAGGTGCGGCCTCCATACCTGCCGGCCTTTCCGGGATGTTCAGCAGCTCCATCAGCTCCGTCACCCGGGAATTGCGCTCGGCAAGACCGGAGACCAGGGGATTGGAATAAAACTCCTTATGGAACAGGATGGAGAACACCAGTCCGTGGAAGGACGAGGAGATGACTGCCTGTGCATCATGGACAAGGCGCAGCCAATCGGTCACGGAAACGTCGCTCCAGGGCTGGAAGCCCAGGGGCGGGAAGAAGGACGCAGAGATCACCTTCAGCTCCAAATTCCGCTCCGCCGCCATCTGGTTGGCCAGACGCAGCAGATTCATATCGTTTTGCACGGTGATCAGCAGCAGGTAAGGCTTGTCGGTTTTCGGCGCAGCCAGCATCTGCTCCCACTGTGCTGCCTCTACCAGCAGGGTGGGATCGATATCCACACGGGCCTCTTTGCCGGTCAGCTTGCGCACCAGGTCGGTGCCGCTCTTCTCACGGACAGACAGGCTGCGGAATCGATCCAATTCTCTGGCAAAGTATGCTTCGCAGTTTTCCGGGATCTCTGGCGCGCCAAAGCTGGCAGCATAGGCGCAGCGCTTGGATGCCGGTGCAAAGGTCAGCAGGAATTTACCCTCACCGCCGGTAATGGTGGGATTCCACACCTGGTCGCTGCCGGAAATGAACAGATCGTAGTCATCTGCCTGGCTGCCGTTAAAGGGCTCGCAGTTCAGATAAGTCTGACGGAACTGGTTGAACAGCTGCTGCCGATGTTCCCGGTGCTGCAGGATCCGCTGCATCAGAGGAGAAGAAGGAACCTCTGCCGGTGCTTTGGCTGTGGGAAAATCCAGGAAGCTGCTCTCGGCGCCCAGCTTTTGCAGAGAGGACTGCAAGCCGTAGGACTGGAGCATTGCACCGAAATTATCTGCGTCATGGAATGTGACAATACCGATCTTCATATCCGTTTCTCCTGACTTTTCTTTGCTTTATACAGGTACGATGCCTGCTTGAGCATGTTTTTCTTAAAGTTTTCCAGAATATCCTCTGCCTCCCGGCGGTAGGCATCCTGGTCGCATTGACAGTAAGGTAAAATTTCCAGGCGCAGCTTGCAGAAGCCCTGTGCCCTGGAAACCATTTCCGGCAGGGAACGCTCGTGGTGGGCATGGGAATTGCTGTGGATCCGGTAGATCATCAGGGCTTCATCCAGCCAACCGCACTTGGTGTGGCTGGCGGGGGCCAGCAGCATCTGCAGGTTTTGGCCCTCCGCAGACACCGGGATCCTTCCCTGGGGATAGGCCTTAAAAAACAGGTCCTTGCGCATCATATAGCAGCCGGCGTAGCAGTACAGGGTCTCCCGGAACAGGGCGGGGAAGATATCCTCCAACCCCACATGCTCCGGGCGGCATACCCGGCTTTTCAAAATGCCGTCCTCATAGTTCCATGCATCGTGGCGCACCATGCCGTAGTCCGGATGGTCCAGCAAAAAACGGACCTTGGCCTCCACTGCCCGGGGCAGCAGAAGATCATCGGCATCGGACCAGGTGAGGAAATCACCGGTCATTTTGGCAATGCCTGCGTTCATGGCTGCGGCCTGGCCGCCGTGGGGCACAGGGCAGTACACAGAGGCAATGCCTGCCTGCTCCAAAACAGGCTGCATATCGGCAAACACTTGGGCAGTGCCGTCGGTGGAGCCGTCATCCACAAAGATCAGCTCCAGAGGGCGCCAGGTCTGGGCCGCCACGCATTCCAAAAATGGCTGTAAGTATTTTTCTCCGTTCCAGCAGGGAACAATCCAGCTGACCTTCACGCTGTACCGCCTGCCTTTGGTCCGGACATGTTCTGGCGCAGCCGGGCACGGAGGATAGCGGCGTAATTGGCAGCCTCTCCCTTTGCGTCCCGGCGGCCGGTGTTGTTTCTGTGGATCCTGCGGCGGAGGGTAACATCCTCCAGCTGCAATGTTTTGATACCGGCATCCCGCAGCTTCATGACCCAGGCCACGGTCTCGCCCGAGGACAAGTTCTCGTCGAAACAGCCGATCCTGGCAAATACCTCTGCCCGGATCAGGGAGCAGCCGGGCAGCACGCCGCTGTAAGGGGCGGGGCGGGGCTGCAGGCGGCTGCGTTCTTCGTCCGTCAGCTCGTCAGAGATGAAATCCACGGCCTTGGAGAACACAGCGCCCAGCTGCGCATCGGCCTGCAGGGGCGCGATCAGCTTTTCCAGTGCGTCCCGGGAGGGCACATCGTCCGCATCCAGGAAAAAGACAAAGGGGGCGCTTGCCTGCTTCAGAGCAGCATTGCGGGCATGGGCTGCGCCGCCGTGATTGAGCCGGATGACCTCCAGGCCCAACTTCTCTGCCAGGGCGACTGTGTTGTCTGTTGAGCCGTCATCGGCCAAAATGATCTGCAGTTCAGCTTCTAAGGACTGACTCTGCAGGGCGTTGACGCACGCCGGCAGGTAGGCAGCTGCATTCCAGGCAGGAATGATCACAGAAATCTTCATTTGCGTTAACCTCTTTTCTTTTCGTCCTGGCGCTTCAGAAAGCGCTCCCGGAGAATGCTGGCCGTGAACTGCATATCTGTACCGGCCTTTTCCTGGGGCTTCAGGGTAATGTTATCCCCGTGAAGGCGGCGCAGGTAGCAGGGAGTATCCAGGCAAACGTCCATCTTTTCCCGGTTCATGCGCATCTGGCAAAGGATGTAGGTATCCTCGCCTCTGCCCAAATGCTCGGGAAAGGGACCGACGCTTAACAGCGTGCTGCGGCGGATCAATGCCGGGGTCAGATAATGAACAGTATTGTCGCTCAGGGCACGGCCACGCTTGGCGATAGCATCCTCTGCGGCCTGGTTGATGGTCATATTGACCACCGGACAAAATACGATATTGCAGTCCGGATTTTCCCGGGCCAGTGCCAGCTGAGAGGCCAGCTTGTCCGGGGTCCACAGGTCGTCGGCATCGATAAAGGCTACCCACTCACCCTTGGCCTGGCTGACAGCAAAGTTCCGTGCTGCCGCCACACCGGCGTGGGGGCGCTGGAAATAGCGCACAGGGTAGCGTGCTGCCACCTGGGCGGTGTTGTCCGTAGAGCCGTCGTCCACAACAATGATCTCCATACCGCCGGGTACACGCTGCTGAAGCACACTGTCCAGACATTCGGCAAGGAATTGGCCGTAATTATAGGTGACCACCAGTACGGAAACCAGAGGGGTCTGCATGTTACTCCTCCTTCAGGAAGGGCCAGCCCATTTCCGGCTCCACATCGTGGACCGGGTCAGCCAGCAGCAGGTCGCGGACCTCGGAGAAGTCTTCGCAGTTCAGTTGGAAACCGTTTTCGGCCAGAGCGGCATCAAAGGGAGCGCACTCGCTGCCGGTGCCGTCGCCCAGGATCATCTGGCGATCCAGCATCTTCTGAATGAATGCGTTGTAGATCTCTGCCACGTCGGCGGGGCAGCCGGGCAGCTGCTGCAGGGCCTTGACCACAGCCTCGTCACCGGCACCGGCCATCAGAGCGTCGAATACAGCGGAAGACAGGGCGTCCATGCCGTAGTACACGCCGGTGGTGAAGTCGATGATGACGGCAATGCCGTCAGCCACATCATAGAACATCTTTTCGTCATTGAGCTTATACATAATTTTTACCTCTACTTTTATTTATTACGGTCTGCGATCCAGGAACGCAGTACCGCAGCATTCTTACGTACATCGGGGCACAATTCCATCTGCCAGGTGGGCATGCCTTGCAGAAGCTGTGACAGCTCCAGAATCCGGGCATCGTCCATCAGATTGCTGGTCTGCCGCACGGTGGAGGAGATCAGCTGCGCCATAGGCCGCGTAGGAGGGATCTCGTACAGGATCGGCTCTTCCCGGTCTGTGATGCAGGGCAGCACCATGGCGGTGACCTTCATGCCGGGGCAAAACTGCTCCTTCCAGTGGGACAGATCCACGAAGTGCTTTCCCTTCCAGCCCCGGTAGCCCAGGTCGTGCTCGGCATATTCCGGCATGTTTTCCAGCATAAAGTCGCTGAGATTCATGGTGGAATAGGTGGGGAAGGCTTGATATTCTCCATCCTTGCGGGTCAGAAACAGGTAGTCCTCCGCCACATAGTCCATGCCGTTTAATAAGCAAGCAGCCGCCAGGGTGGATTTGCCGCTGCCACCAACGCCGCAGAGCAGAACGCCTGTGCCGTCCACGCCCACGCAGCCGCCGTGGAGCATATGACAATCCTGCTGGCGCAGGATCGCGGAAAATTGCTTGTACAGGAAGTGGCCCAGCTGTCTGGGAATATCCTCTTCCAGGGTCTTCCAGCCTACGTAGCAGTGGGTGCCGTCGTTACCGTAGAAGCAGTCGGTCTGATAATCCAGGTTAAACACCACAGGCTTTCCCTGGCAGAGGATCCGGGCCTTCTGATATTTGATCGGGGCATCGCACGCGACCCAAAGCATGTCGCTGATCATACAGTGCAGCACCAGATCCGGCTTCTCCGCAGGCGGGATCTGCGCCAGCTTCAGCTGGCTCATGCCGTAGGTTTCCAGGGCAGGATGGTGAAAAACCAGCCGGATCACCATGGATCCCATGCGGATGGTCTGCTCGCTGTGGTATACAGCATCCTGCTGGGCGTTCAGCGTTTTCCAGAAATCCTTCATTTGTTCAGGGGTATATGTAATTCTGCGGGGAAGACTCATGGCTTCATCCCTTCCTTCTGAATTTTCTTTTCAGCCGTGTCCAAAACAGTGCCGGCAGCCGAAGCAGACTGGATACGCCCCAATGCTGCTTAAGCATGCAGCAGAGGGACACCGGCCGATTGGAAAAAGATACCTCGCTGTTTAAGTAATGATATTTCGTGCGCATCCAGGGGAACCAGCGGACCACCCTTGCCACCCGGGAACGGGCTCTGGCATCTTCATACTGCTTTTCCATGGTACCGTATTGCAGCGCCAGGGCAAGCTGCTTTTTCTTGCGGCGGGGGAGCGGCTGATCGATAGATCCCTCCGGCACCCAGCCGGGCATGGACTGATCAAACAGACTGAGCATGAAATGAACAGTCTGTACCGAGCCTGATTCCTTTGCCCTTGCGCTCAGCACGTCCCAACCGGGGAAGGCAGGATGCCGCAGAAGGCAGGCGCAGTCATAATACCATTTGATATTGCTTGCATGCTTGGGGAGGATGCACAGCCAGCGGAATTCGCTGCGCAGCAGCAGGATCAGGGTATCCACGCAGTCAGGCACCAGTGCAGGCCGATTTTGAAACTGTATGGGCTGGCAATGCTGCCAAATTTGCGGATCTGCCTGCAGATGCAGGATCTTGTGCAGATTTACATTTCCCTGGGTGCATTTAAGAAATGCGGCCAGGGAGGATTGTGACTGGATCTCAAACCCGGCAATTTTGGCGGCCTGGAGGGCCATTTCGGCTTTGCCGGGGGCGGTACAAACATCACCGATCCCCATAATGCGGGGATTCTCCCGGTCATAATAAGCATACATGGCGCTATGGCTGTACAGCATAGCCTGCTGGTCGCCAAGGCCGTCCAACAGGGCGGCAACAGGCTGCATGACCAGCTTGTTGTTTACGCCGTGATAACGCAGAAGTCCCTGGAGCCGGGGAACAAGGGCATCAGGGGTATTGGCATATTGATCGCGTTTTGCAAGCCTGGCCAGCAGCAAAAGAAAGCTTTGCTTCTGATCGTCAAATACCAGGTTTTCATACAATTCCCGTTCTTGGGCGGGATCTGCCTGATGGAAAAGCAGCCGGAGCAGGAGGCTTTCCTGCTGAGACAGGAGCAGCTGCTCTTGAATCTGCTGCAAGGATCGGTACTTTGCCAACGCGGCTCCCCCCTTTTCAATACAAAACCGTCAATTCCCAAAATGATTATACTGGCTACCGCTGCGTTTTTCAAGCAAGAAACCATCTATCTTTTCAAAATCGTGTTTTTATTGAAATTTGAGACGCAATGTTATATAATTTTATTAAATCTTTAGAATTGAGGCGTACACATGGATACACAGACGCTTGGCATTATTACATTGCTTTCCAATGCCCTTACGGAAAACGGCCGAGCCCTCCCGGCAGATTTTGATTGGGAAGCGCTCAGCAGTGACCTTCCTCAATATAAAAATCTGCGGGGGCTGCTGATCCGGGGTGCCACTCTGGCAGGCGTTCCCCGCTCCCATCCGGTCGTCAAGGAAATGATGATCGGTTTTCTGGAGGATATTCGCCGGTCCCGGAATCAGATGCAGCAGCTGCAGGCGGTGTACGACGCCTTTGATGCGCAGGGTGTGGATTACATGCCGGTCAAGGGCGCGGTGCTGAAGAAATTGTATCCCCAGCCGGAAATGCGCATGATGGAAGATGCGGATATCCTAATCCGCACGGAGCAGATCCCCATCATCGGTGAGATCATGCGCGGCATGGGCATGGAGGAGCGGCGCGGCGATAAAAATGAATACGTGTGGAACCATCCCAAGCTGCTGCTGGAGCTGCATAAATCCCTGGTTTCCTCTGACTTTGGTGAATTTTCGGAATACCTGAAAAACAGCTGGGATCATGCGGAAAAAGAGCCGACGGGAAACGCTTACCGCATGCACAGGGAAAAACATTTTGTTTTCCTGGTGATCCACTTTGCCAAGCATTATATGCGCGGGAATATTTCCCCCAAGGACATCTGCGATTTCTGGGTGTTCCGGAACGCGTACCCGGATTTGGAGGAAGCTTACATAGAAGCGGAAGTCCAAAAGCTCGGCCTGACAGAATTCTATCACAATATCCTGGAGATTTTGAACAACTGGTTCTGCGGCGGGGCCGCCACCCCTGCGGTACAGATTATGACCAAGGATATTTTTCAGCATGGTGTTGCTGATGATGAGACCGTTCGCTGGGGCCACGCGATCCTATCCCGGCAGGATACGCCCGGCGCGCTGGGAAAGTCCAAATTCCGGTTTGTGATGACGAGAATATTTCCACCCCTGGCCACCATGCAGTATCGTTACCCGATTTTGCTGAGAAAGGCTTGGTTGACCCCTGTTTTTTGGTTTGTTCGTTGGTTTGAGCTCATCTTTTTGCAAAAGCGTCTGGATCAGGCGGCCCATGTTCTGTTGAAGGATGATGCGCTGCAGGATTACGCAGATCACCTGCATGCAGTTGGCCTAGGAAGAACGCTGCAGAAATAAAAAGGAGAATCTTTGTGCTTTCTATCGGTGAGATTTATCTTGAAAAATTGGATGATCAAACGCGGCTGTGCGGGGAGCTTTCTCTGAACGGACGTGGTATGACCCTTTGGTTTGGCGTGGATCCTGCGCAGCAGCACTATTTATGTGCCCAGCGCAGTGATGCCTTTGTGATGGCACTGCTGCCTGCCGCTATGCGGGGCGGGCATGATATCGTCTGCACCACACCCATCTCCTCCCGGCTGAAATATCAGCTGGAAAACCATTTGATCCCTGCCTTGACCACTGTAGGAGACTGGTATCGTCCCATAAAGATCCAGGGCCCTATGACCCATGCGCCCGTATCCAATCTGGGTGGCGTAGGTGTGGGCTTTTCCGGCGGTGTGGACTGCATGTACTCGCTGATGACCCACGGCAGGGACAGTGCTTTTCCGGTCAGCCACCTGGCGGTGTTTAATTTGGGTGTGTTTGAGGGCGAGACTGCCCGCACCTCCTTCCGCAACGCCTGCAAAAATACAGCCGAATTTGCCAAAGAGCAGGGCCTGGAGCTGGTTGGACTGGATTCAAATATCAATGATGTTCTGCCGGAGCGGTTTTTGGATGTTTACTCGTTCCGCAACCTGGCTGGCGCTATGGCACTGCAGGGCCTGTTTTCGGTATATTTACTGTCGTCCGACCGGGATGCTGCCGGCTTTACCCTGGACCTTCACAACACGGCCAGCTATGACCTGCTGACGGTCCATTGTGCCCAGACCGAAGCTTTGACCTTTTACTTGTCCGGCTCCCAGATCAAGCGGCGGGACAAGCTGGAGGCACTGGCGGACTGGGCCCCTGCACAAAAATAGCTGCACCCCTGTTTCCGCACAGGTATCGGCAAGAAAAACTGCGGTCGCTGCCAAAAATGCACATGGGATCTGCTGACACTCTATGGGCTGGGCAAGCTGGAAAGCAGAAAGGTACCGATCTCTGCCGCGGCCTATGCCTGCGAACAGCAGTTCAGAAAAGCAAAAAGCAACACAAAACTCACTTAGATTCCAAAAGGAGCAGATATGATGACGCTCACCATTGGCAAAACCTATCTTCGGCAGGCGCTGGAGCGGACCTTTTTATGCGCGCCTGTCACCATCGAAGGGCAGACCAACGAGGCCTTTTTCTCCGTAGAGCCGGAATATGCCCAGTATTTGACACCGGAGCGCTCCGATGCCTTCGTGGTCGGCTTTTTGACCACGGCTATGCGGCTGGGCTGTGACATCGTGTGTGACACGCCCATGACAAAACGGCTGCATTATCAGATCGCAAACTATCTGATCCCCTCTATGGTAGACAACATGGAGATCTACCATCCAATTTCCATTCATGCACCGCTGTCTGACGAAATTCTGCCTTGTGAACAGGCTGTGGGAACCGGCTGGACCGCCGGCGTGGACAGCATGTATACACTGATGAACCATCTGCAGCTGGAAAATCCCGGATACCGGCTGACCCATTTGGTGGTGGCCAACAACGGTGCGCTGGAAAGCGAGTTTAATCAAAAGCTGCTGGCTTACATGGTGGAAAAAGCCCGCAAAGGCGTTGCCGCGGAACTGGGCTTACAGGTCATCGGCATCGACTCCAATTTACAGCTGCTGCAGCAGGAAAATTATTTGGCAGTGGCGGCGTTCCGCCTGCCCGCAGTGATTTTGGCAGTGCAAAAGCTGTTTGGCGTTTTCTTGAACTCGGCAGGCTACGAATATGCAAAATTTGCCTTTGTTCCGGAAAACAGTGCTTACTATGAGCTGCTGCCTCTGCAGTGCCTTGAAACGGATTGCACAGCCTTTTATTCTGCTTGTGGCGCGACTCCCCGGATCCGGAAACTGGAAGCGCTGTCTACCTTCCCACTGGCACAGAAGTATTTGCATCCATGCATTTACGCCATGGGGGATAACTGCGGCAAATGCGGCAAATGCGTCCGTACGCAGGCGGCACTGTATGCTCTGGGCACATTGGAAAATTTCCGGGAGGTTTTCCCGGTGGATACCTTCCTGGAAAACAAAACGCAGTATCTGGGACAGATCGTTATGAAACGGGACAGCCAGCACTACGGTGAGGTGCTGACGGAAATGCACAAAAACGGGATCCCGGTCTCGCCGGAAGCACTGCAACGGGCTCGTGTGCTGCAGGGCGTACAGCGGGTCGCTGCCAAAGTCAGAAATAGCGGAAAACAATAACGATATCACGGAGAAATAATCATGAAAGCAAAAAAATTCTCTTCATTGCGCTGGATATTCCGAACAGCCGGCAGATCCAAAAAGTGGGTCTGGCTGCTGACACTGGTCCGTGTGCTGCAGGCTAGTACGGCCTTTGCCTACGCCAACGTTCTGCAGAATGTGGTGGATGCGGCGGCGGCTGGACGCGGAACAGATTTCCGGAATATGTTTGTGATTTTTGTCGGTGTGGTGCTGGCTTCCTTGCTCCTTTTGGTGCTCAGCCGTTATCTTGTGGAAAAAGCCACGACGGAAATGGAAAAAACATATCGGCGCCATGTGTTTTCTCAGCTGCTGTACCGGGATTATGAAACGGTGAATGGCACGCATTCCGGTGACTGGATGACACGCATCGATTCCGATGTAAGCGTGATCGTAAGCGCGATCGTCCGGATCGTTCCTGACCTTACCGGCCACATTCTGCGTGTTACCTTGGTGGTGATCTTCCTGATGGAAACGATCCCTGTCATTGTTTATATCATCGTTCCGGCTGCGATTCTGCTTGCTGTATGCAGCATGTTCTTCCGGGAAAAGATGAAGCAGTTCCATAAGGTCGTTCAGGAAGCAAACTCCAAAATGCGCAGTACGATCCAGGAACGGCTGACCAGCCTGGGCGTGATCCATGCCTTTACCCAGGAAGCTAACACGGTCACACAGGTAAACGGCAAGCTGGAAGATGTGGCAAAAACGAAAATGAAGCGCAGCATCTTTATCAATCTGTGTACTTCCAGTATCAGCCTGGGCATGTTTGCGGCACAGGCCATCGGCATCGGTTTGTGCTGCACCAGTATTTTGCAGGGAAATATGACCTATGGCACCATGTCGGCGGTCTTGTATTTGATCAACCAGCTGGAAGGTCCTCTGGTCAATATTTCCTCGTACATCTCCCAGGTTTACACCATGCTGGCCAGTGCCGAGCGACTGATCGAGATCGAAAAGCTGCCCTTTGATTCTGAAGCACCTGAGGTTTCCGGGGAAAGTGCCCGCAAGTACTACGAAAATGATTTTTCTGCGCTGGGGCTGGAACAGGCTTGCTTTGCCTATCGGGACGATGAGGCCCGCGCCATCGTGCAGGATCTGGATCTGGAAGTGGGCAAGGGTGAGTTTGTCTGCTTTACCGGTGAATCCGGCTGCGGCAAAAGCACCACCATGAAGCTGCTGCTGAATCTGTATCCGCTCCATAGCGGCAATATGTATCTGGCAGATAAGAACGGTAACCGTCAGAGCCTGCATGCCGGCTGGCGCAGCCTGTTTGCCTATGTGCCCCAGGGCAATCATCTGTTTTCCGGTACGATCCGGGAGACCCTGGCCTTCGGCGATCCGTCTGTTTTGAAGCAGGACGATCAGATGTGGAAGGCACTGGAGATCGCCTGTGCCGATGGCTTCGTCCGAGAACTGCCGAAGGGATTGGATACCATGTTGGGCGAAAAGGGCAGCGGCCTTTCAGAGGGTCAGATGCAGCGGATCGCTATTGCCCGCGCGATCCTTTCCCAACGCCCCATCCTGCTGCTGGATGAGTGTACCAGCGCATTGGATATGGAAACCGAGTATGCGCTTCTGAAAAATCTGCGGTCCATGACCAATCGCACGGTGCTGACCATTACACACCGGGCTGCGGTGCTGGAGTTCTGCGACCGGCAGATCGATTTTCACAGTGAGCCTGTGATGGAACCCCAGGCATAAGCAACAAAAAAATTGATCCTGTATCCATAAAAAGCGGCACTTGTTTTCAAGTGCCGCTTTTATTGTTTAAAGAATACCACCAGCTGTGCTGGTGGTTCCAAAAAGCTTTAG
>CAYVCR010000005.1:0-29702 GCA_964450205.1 uncultured Oscillospiraceae bacterium
CCCACCATTTCCCCTTCACAGAGCCCAGCTGCGAGATGGACATGCAGTGCCATAAGTGCCACGGCACCGGCGAAGTTGACGGCCAGGTCTGCTCTACCTGCCATGGTGAGGGTTGGATCGAGCTGCTCGGTGCAGGCATGGTGCATCCCGAGGTTCTGCGTAACTGCGGTATTGATCCCGAAAAATACTCCGGCTTTGCATTCGGCATGGGCCTGGAGCGTATGGCAATGGGTCGCCTGCGCATCAATGATCTGCGCTTGATCTTTGATAATGACACTCGTTTCCTGAGTCAGTTCTAAGGAGGTACAGACTATGAAACTCAACAGAAAATGGATCAATGAAGAATTTGTAGATCTGTCCCACATTTCTGATAAGGAATACGTGGAAAAGCTGACTGTCTTCGGCCAGAAGGTGGAAACCTATGAGCGTCTGGATGCCGAGATCAAGAATGTTGTGGTCGGTAAAGTGGTCTCTATCGAACGCCATCAGAACTCTGATCATATGTGGATCTGCCAGGTCGATGTGGGTCAGGAAGAGACTGTCCAGATCGTTACCGGCGCCCAAAATGTGCATGAGGGTGATCTGGTTCCTGCTGCTCTGCACAACTCCTGGCTGCCCGGCGGTGTTCATATCACGAAGGGTAAGCTCCGCGGTGAAAAGTCCAATGGCATGCTCTGCTCTCTGAAGGAGCTGAACTTGACTCTTGGCGACTTCCCCTACGCCATTGAAGATGGTATCTGGATCATCGAAGAAGACTGTAATCCGGGTGACGACATCAACACCGTTATTGGCAACGACGATACAGTTGTAGATTTTGAGATTACTAACAATCGTCCCGACTGCTATTCCATTATTGGCCTTGCCAGAGAGTCTGCCGCGGCTTTCGGAATGCAGATGAAGCATCACGTGCCGGTTGTCAATGGCAGCAATGCCGGCTCCATGTACGATATGCTTGACGTGGAAGTACCTGCAACGGAGCTGTGCAACCGCTACTCCTCCAGAATGGTAGCAAACGTCAAGATCGCTCCTTCCCCCAAGTGGATGCGTGACCGCCTGCGCGCTAACGGCGTACGCCCCATTAACAATATAGTCGACATCACCAACTATGTCATGCTGGAGTATGGCCAGCCTATGCATGCATTCGACTACCGCTATGTCGCCTCCGGCAAGATCGTTGTCCGCGAAGCAGAAGACGGAGAAACCCTTACCACACTCGATGGCAATGTCCGCGCTCTGAAGGCCGGTATGCTCGTCATCGCCGATGAAAGCAAACCCATCGGCCTTGCTGGTATCATGGGCGGCGAAAACTCCGAGATTCTTGACGACACGACAACCGTGGTATTTGAGTCCGCCAATTTTAACGGCACTTCGATCCGACAGACCGCTTTAGCTCTGGGTATGCGCACCGAATCTTCCGGTAAGTTTGAGAAGAATCTGGATCCTATGATGACTGTTCCTGCTGTACAGCGGGCCTGTGAGCTCGTTGAGTTGCTGGGGTGCGGCGATGTGATGGACGGAATCATTGATATCATCAACTATGTTCCCGAATCCAAGTCCCTGCCCTTGGAGCCGGAAAAGATCAACAGGCTCTTGGGCACAAACATCTCCAAAGAAGAGATGATCCGGTATCTGAATCTGCTGGAAGTTCCCGTGGAGGATGACACCATTCTTGTCCCCTCTTTCCGTCCTGACTTAAACCTGATGGCAGATATCGCGGAAGAAGTTGGCCGTTCCTATGGCTACAACGAGATTCCTACAACCGCTTTCCGGACCTCCACACAGGGCGGCTACTCCCCTGTTATGAAGATGGAAAACAAGGCCGGCGCCCTGTGCCGTTCCCTGGGTTACAGCGAGATCATCACCTATTCCTTCGTGTCTCCGGCTATCTTTGACATGATACGGCTGCCTGCAGATTCTGTACTGCGAAATACGCTGCGTATCCAGAATCCTCTCGGCGAGGACACTTCTGTCATGCGTACAACCGCCCTGCCTTCCATGCTGGACATTCTGTCACGTAACTATGCATACCATAACAAGGCAGCAAAGCTTTATGAGCTGGCAAAGATTTATCTGCCTGTCAACGGTCAGGTCCTGCCTGAGGAGCCCAAGATCCTGCTGCTGGGCGCTTATGGTGCTACTGAAAACTTTTTCTCTGTGAAGGGCGAACTGGAAGCAGTCTTGAATGGTCTGCGTATCCCCAAAGCAAGCTACACGGCTGTATCCGACAACCCCAGCTATCATCCCGGACGCTGCGCAAAGGTTACGATCGCGGGCATTGACGTTGGTTATATCGGCCAGATCCACCCTCTTGCTGCAAAGAACTACGACATTGACTGTGAGGTATACTGCGCGGAAATCAATTTTGCTGACCTTGTTGCGCTGCAGCTGCCAGAAACAACCTACACCCCGCTGCCCAAGTATCCTGCAGTTTCCCGCGATCTTTCCTTTATTTGCGACGAAGCTGTGACTGTTGCCCAGGCCGAAGCTGTCATTGCCAAGTCTGCAGGCAAGCTGCTGCGCAATATCCGTCTGTTTGATATTTATCGCGGCACAGGTATTGCTGATGGCAAAAAGAGCCTGGCTTTCTCTCTGGAGCTTCGTGCTGATGACAGAACATTGACGGATGCGGATTCCGAGGAAACTGTCGGCAAGGTTTTAGCTGCTTTGTCCAATGAACTTGGCGCCACTCTTCGCTAATTCTTTAAATTTCCATTTTTTTAACTTTTACTCTTTACACTCTGAAAAAATTGGGATATAATAATTACAATATTCGGAAGGAGGTCGTTCCCATGACGGACAATACCAGAAATACCATTAAATTTACCGTACCGAGCGATGATAAAGAGAATATGCGCCGCATTCTCCGTAACGTGTTCGACGCTCTGAACGAAAAGGGTTACAATCCCATCAATCAGATCGTAGGCTATCTGCTCACAGAAGATCCCACCTATATCACTAACTACAACAATGCCAGAAGCATGATTTGTAAGCTTGATCGTGATGAGCTTCTGCAAGCGCTTGTCCACTGCTATCTGTTTGAAAGCACCTAACCCACCGGGAGGCTTTTGCCACCACAAAAGCCTCCCGATTTCATTGTCTTAAGGAGGTTATTATGGCTGAAAATAAAAACGGTCTGATTTATAAGGGACATCCCCTCATGCGCAAGGATAACTTGATTTACTATGGTTCCATGGCAGATTCCCACATTGTTATGCTCCAGATTTTGGAAACCAAAAAGGTTAATGATGTGGATATTGCCACTCGCGTTTCTGTTCAGCTGCAGCTGACCGATTCTGCCGCAAAGAGCCGCGACAGAATCGTTAAGAAGGGCGAAAAGGCCGGTCTTTACACTGCGTTGGACTTTGGCTGCGTTTGGTTGGAAAGAGCTCTGGCCGGCAAGTAAATATATCCAATATCGGCACCTGTTGGTGCCGATGTTTTTATCTGTGCAGTTGCATATTTTGACAGACTTTGCTATAATGACCAAAAGAAAAGAGGTGTTGTTATATGACTCAATCATCACCCATCAAGCAGTGGCCCCCTGTTCGTAAAAAGAAAAGCACGCCAAAATGGAAGCGAATGCTTCGTAAATATTGGCCGCCCATCCGGTTTGGTCTGATCATTGTTGCCTTCCTTGCGGTCATTACTCTGGGAATAACAGGTATCGTCAAGCTTGCGGGTAACGGTGGCAATGAGGAAAACAAAAACCTCGAGAATCCTAAAAATCAAGCAGATTCCACCCAGGAGACAACTGAGGCCCCAACATTGTCAGAGACTGAGATCTTTACCCTGGCTGATGAATTGATTGCGCAGGCAGACTTTGTGGCTGCAGGTTATGATTATCAGAAAGCCATTTCTATGCTGAAAAACTTTGAATACTTCGATCGTGTTCCCTCTTTAGCGCAAAAGGTCACCGAGTATCAACAGTTAGACAGTCAGCTTGTCTCCTATCCCTACATGAATGAAATCACACATATTTTCTTCCATTCGCTGATTGTTGATCCGTCTAGAGCCTTTGACGGTGAGTATACAGATGACGGCTACAACCTCTACATGACGACAGTAGACGAGTTCAATGCCATGCTTGAGCAAATGTATGCACGTGGCTATGTGCTGGTGACCCCATATCAAGTCGCTTACGAAGTCGCGGATGAGAGTGGAACACACTTTACTTATGGCGACATTCGTCTTCCTGAAGGTAAGATTCCTTTTATTATGAGTCAGGATGACCTCAATTACTACGGCTACATGATCGCCGGTGAAGATGGTACAGGAGAAAAGCCCATCTATGCCTCCACGGCAGGAGACGGTTTTGCCCACAGAATTGTCATTGGCGAGGACGGGTATCCTACCTGTGAGTACATGGATATCAACGGCAACGTCACTACCGGAGACTATGACCTGGTACCACTGTTGGAAGCTTTTATACAGAAGCATCCCGATTTTGCCTATCAGGGAGCCCGGGCAGTTTTGGGCATGACCGGTTATGAGGGCGTATTCGGTTACCGCACCAACCCCAACTACAAGGCATACATGGGTGAGGAAGCATTCCAAAAGGAAGTAGAAGAAGCTAAAAAAGTCGCCCAATGCCTGCGTGACCACGGTTGGGTTCTCGCCAGCCATTCTTATGGTCATCCTGCGTATGGTAATATCACCTCAGAACATGTCGACATCGACTCTCAGAAATGGGAAGATACCGTACAAACGGTCATTGGCGATTGTGACATCATTCTTTATCCCCACGGTTCTGATATTGCCGGTATTGAGATGTACGATTTTGATAATGCAAAGTTCAGTTATCTCTATGAGGATGGTTACCGTTACTTCTTTAACGTTGACAGCCACATTGCCTGGTGTCAGCTGGGCAAGAAGTACTTCCGCGGCGGACGCAGAAACTTGGACGGTTACAGAATGTACCATGATCCGGAAATGCTGGACGATCTGTTCGACGTAGCTGAAGTATTTGACGAAGCACGCCCCACCCCCGTTCCTTTCATTTAATGCATACCCCGTTCATTTATTAATGAACGGGGTTTCGTATGTTATTGGAAACACTGCACACACTAAGAAAAAGGAAAGGTGCAGTATATGGGAAAATTAAAACGCGGAAAACAGAGCTTTGTCTTTCAAACACCACCAACCATCACGCATTGGGCAAGTATTGCCGGAAAAAAAGAATCAGAAGGACCGCTGGCCAACACCTATGATGTAACGGGACGTGATTCCTATTGGGGCCAAAAATCCTGGGAGCAGGCCGAAAACAGGATGCAGCAGCTGGCACTGCAAACACTCTGCCAAAAAGCAAATATTGATCTTCAATCCCTGGAGCTTGTCATGTCCGGTGATCTTCTAAATCAATGTATTGGTTCTTCATTTCCGCTCAGAAATACCGGTGTCCCACACCTGGGACTTTATGGTGCTTGTTCTACTATGGCAGAGAGCCTTCTGGTGGCCTCAATGGCCGTAGGAGGTGGATTTTTTGACTGCGTTGCCGCAATGACCTCATCGCATTTTGCGTCCTCAGAACGTCAGTATCGCTTCCCACTTGGTTATGGCGGACAACGCACACCTTCTGCACAATGGACAGTAACAGGTTCCGGTGCAGCTTTGGTTCGCAGCCAAGGTAAGGGTCCCAAATTAACCGCCTGCACGGTTGGGACAGTTACCGACCTGGGCATCAAGGATGCTGCAAATATGGGGGCTGCAATGGTGCCTGCTGCCCTCGCAACAATCAAAGCGCACTTTAATGATCTGTCGGTATCCGCAGATGAATTCGACTTGATCGTGACCGGAGATTTGGGCCAGCTTGGCAAGGAAGTCCTCTTGGATCTTGCCAGACGGGAAGGTTTAAATCTTGCGGGTAAACTGACAGACTGCGGCACCCTTGTGTTTGATATGCAAAGCCAGGACGTTCATTCTGGAGGCTCAGGATGCGGATGCAGCGCGATCACGCTTTGCGGCTACTTGCTTAATCAGCTAAATACCGGAAAATTGAAACAAATTCTTTTTTGTGGTACAGGTGCACTGCTGTCACCCACTTCAACGCAGCAAGGTTTACCAATTCCCGGCGTATGTCACGCAGTTTCCATTTCAGGAGGGCGCAGCTAAGTGGATTATTTGAAAGCATTTGTTGTTGGCGGCATTTTATGCCTGATCGGCCAATTATTAATTGATAAAACAAAATTGACCCCCGCCAGAATTTTGGTCGGATATGTTGTTATGGGTGTCATTTTGGGTGCTGTTGGTGTATATGAGCCTCTTGCAGACTTCGCAGGTGCAGGCGCATCTGTACCATTAACAGGCTTTGGCTACACACTGGCTAAGGGCGTTCGTGAAGCAGTAGACCAAAATGGATTCATCGGTGTGCTTACCGGCGGTTTGAAAGCAGCAGCCGGAGGAATTACTGCTGCAGTATTTGCAGGGCTTCTGGTCAGTCTGATCTTTAAGCCCATGGATAAGTCCTAAATGTTGGGGCATGCTATTACAGCGGTATGACCGTAATGTAAAATTGGAGGCCAATAGACATGGAAAATCAGAACAAAAATCAGCAGAACAAGAATAACAAGCAAAACCAACAGAATCAGAACAGCCAGAATCAGAACAATCAAAATAAAAACAATCGCTAACACGAAACCCGCCGAAGCTAAGCTTCGGCGGGTTTTTGTCAGTCAAGCGCAACCTCTACAAACCGGTTCAGTTGGAAGAAATACAACCAAGCGGATTTCATTGGTAAACGATAAATTTTTTTCAGCGCCGATGCGTATGCTTTTACCTGGCTGCAATAGCGCTCTGCAACATCTGTAAGCGTTGCCTCCGTCACACGATCCGTCTTGAAATCAACAACTGTAATGCCATCCTTTTCAAGCATCGCACAATCCACCACACCTTGCAGCAGGATCTTTTCATTCTCCAGGTCCGCTACGTAATGCTTTGCGTCCTCCAACACCGAGAATTTAAATTCGCGCAGCAAACTCTCCGCAGTGGAAATCTTGCGACCAAGATCCGTTTCAAAGAACTGTAATATGACTGCAGGATCAATAAGTGCCTCCTGTTCAGCCGTAATGAACCGTTCCGCAAGCAATCGATCAAGCTCTTTTTTCACACCTTCAAAATTTTGACACGCATCAAACTTTATATACTGCATCACGGCATGTACCGCATTGCCATATGTTTGGCCGCTCACACCTTTTGCAGCAAAGGAAGCCCGGCGGAAGTTTCTGCAATATGCGCGTGTTTCCGCAGCATGTTCAGAAATTTCCTGATCCTTCATCCTGCCTTTTAGCTGTGTAGCTGTGAGCTTAGAAGGGGCCAATGTAGCCTTTTTGTATGGGTAATCAAAAGAAAGTGATTTTTGCAAGTTGGATGTCCACTCTGCACGAAGTGACTTCGTATGCTTGACTGGCTGAAGCTCTGCATCATCTGTCGTGCTCCCCCGCAAAACACGGATATTCCAAACAGCCTCGTGTACACCGGCGCAGTCCGGATGCCCACTCAACGCAAACAGTTCCCCTGCCTCCGTTCTTCGCAGCGCACTTTGCAGCACCCACGCCCCCGCACAATGAACATATCCATTCAGTAGTTTGGTTTCATACATGTCCAAACCAACGACCATGCTCCGAAGCTCGTCAGCCAATCTATTACTGGCGTAAGTCATGATCAGACGGTCTCGCGCACGCGTCATCGCTACGTATAAAATACGCATCTCCTCAGAAATGCTGTCAGCAATGATCTTTCTGGAAATGGCATGCTTTGCAATATTGGCATACCGCACGCGCAATGTCGCATCTGTACAGCACATACCAAGCCCAAGGTCCTTATCGCACAGTACACGCTCCCTGGCGCTTTCAAGATTAAAGCGTTTGGATAAGCCACTAAGGAACACGACCGGAAACTCCAAACCTTTCGAGGTGTGGATGCTCATGATGGTTACTGCGCCAGCTACTTTCTCATTCACACCAACGCGCAGGCCATCTTCCTCAATCATATCCAGATAGGACAGAAATTGATTCAGATCCCTTTTCGTTGATGTTTCAAACTCCGTCAAAAGCTGACTAAAGGCTTGCAAATTACTTTTTCTTATATCGCCGTCAGTCATTGCACCGTAAATATTGTCAAAACCGGTACTAACAAGGATTTTTTGCACCAATTGAGACAAAGATAAAAACCGTGCATCCTGGCGCAACTGTGTCAGCGTACATATAAATGCTTTTGCCTTATCCGATTGTTCTGCGGCTAACAAAGCATAAATATTGGCATAACGATTCCGGCTTCGCATAGCTGCAAGCTCGTCAGCAGTAAAACCGAAAACAGGGCTCATAAGTACCGCGATCAACGGGATGTCCTGCAACGGATTACTGATAACCTGCAGCAATGAACGCAGCGTACTGATCTCGTCGGTCTGCAGCAGATCGGTACCTTTGCCCGTGGTGCACCGTATCCCCTTCTGTTCCAACGCATAAACATAATGTGCACCGACAGAACCTGGAGAACGCAGCAAAATAACAATGTCATCGGCTGTAATGGGGCGCAGCGCGTCTCCGTCGCGCACCATATGATTGCCATCGAGTAGTTGACAGATTCGGTCCGCTATAAACGATGCTTCCTCGGAATAGGTGTCCTCCTGCACATCAATAGCGTATAGTTCAACCTCAGCATCTGGCAATGCTACATGGGGTATGCCCTCCCGCAGTAACTCCTCTTCCCCATAATACAGGCCGCCAACAGCTGGCGACATGCTGTTGGTAAAAACATGATTCACCGCGCTGATTACGCCGCCGGAGGATCGGAAATTATTGCTTAGCAGAACCTTTCGCCCCTCCCCTGCCACTGCAGTCTCAGCAGGTAAGAAGGAATTATACTTTTTGATAAAGATTTCAGGATCGGCAAGGCGGAACTGATAGATGGATTGCTTCACATCGCCAACCATGAAACAGTTGTCACGTTCCCCTGTTAATGCAGTAAATATTGCGTCCTGCACCTCATTGGTGTCCTGATACTCGTCCACCATGATTTCGCGGAATCTGGCACCAACTTCTTTGGCTGTTAATGTCGGATAACTCCGGCTCTTTCCCAATAAAAGATCAAGCATTTTATGCTCCAGATCTCCGTAGTCCATAACACGGCGAGAGCGCTTACATCTATCGTAAGCATCTGAAAACTGCCGCACTAGCATTACCAATCCTCTGGCAGCTGCGCCGGATTGCTGCAGATCGTGTAAAATTGTTTGACTGGAATCGGTAAAGGCTTTTAGCTTTGTCTCAAGCCCTTTTTTACAGCTATTGCGAACATGCTTGATTTTATCAGCAAGATCCAAGTCCGTACAGGTCTTGGGAAATGTCAGTCTGCCGTAGTCAATGTTGCGGTTAGCGAGGATCCCGTCCCATGTAGTGTTACAGCATAACTTCTCAAGCTGTGCTACTGTAGAGCGTAGCAACGAGACCGGCTTTTCCATACCCTCAGCACATGAAGCCCGATCAATGCATTTTTCCAGCGCACAAATCTGCAATTTAACATAATCACGGAGATCTTCTATTAAATATTTCCCCCAAACAGTTTCCGCTGCATCTGAAATTTCAGCTGTATTGAACGATTCCACGCACCAATTCAGCCAAGCATCCGGGTTTAAGTGGCATTTGGCACTGTTATAGGTACTTAAAATGATCTGTGGTATCAGATAGTCATCTCTTCCCAAGCCTTGGGTATCGATGAATGCGCGAAAGTCCGGATCGCCGCATAACGTTGTATATGCGTTATCCAGCACCTTCTCCAATACCTGAAGCTGCATCTCCTGGCATTCATTATCTTCGGCGATACGAAAATCAGCCGGGATGTCCAATCGGTAGGCGTACTGGCGTAGAATATCCGAGCAAAAGGAATGTACAGTTGAAATTTTTGCAAGGTACAGCCGCTGGACTTGTTGCTGCAGATGTCGATTCTCCGGCATTTCTGCAATTTTTTCGCTTAGTTTTGACGCGATTTTACCACGAAGTTCCGTCGCGGCTGCTTTTGTAAATGTAATGATCAGGAAATCATCCAAATTGGCAGGTGCATCCGGATCCAACAAATAACTAAGCAATCGATCAACCAAAACCTTAGTCTTACCGGAACCGGCAGCAGCAGATACCAACAGTTTACCGCCTCTGTTACTAACAGCCATCTGCTGTTGGAAAGTCAATTTTTCAGCCATTGTTGTTCACCGCCTTTTCAACATCCTCCCAAAATTGCTGCGCCGTCATCGTTTTGTAATTTCGTCGGCCTTCCACGCTCGCAGGATGACAAACCGGTCCATAGGGACAAAATCTGCACGCATTGTCATTGCTGCCGCGCGTATAGGGATTGGGGTCAATACAACCAGACGCAATTTCATCCACGATTTTCCCCAATAGCATGAATACATATGCCCGCAGCATTTTAAACTGCGCAGTATTGGCAAGATCACCGGACAAGCTGCCATCTTTCTTTACTGCATAACAAAGACGGCAGGATGTGCTGTCAGTATCCATAGCCCTCAGAACATCTTCATTCTGCAGCAGCAACCCCTTTCGTTTCCACGCCCTCTCGCGGCTTTCTGAAATCAGTGCTGTATCCTGGATACCGTCAACCAGAATGTAAGGTGCCCTGGCCGGAAAGTATTGTACACCAGCTGCAGTCGGCCTGTCACCGAGAAGGAGCACACCATCATCCTCCAGTGCAAACAAGTACAGCAGCATTTGAAGACCTAAGCCGTTAAAAACATCGCAGTAATCAAAATCCTTTTTGCCCGTCTTGTAATCAACGACTTTAAAATAGTTGATTTGGTTTTCCTTCCACTGATCGACGCGATCAACATAACCTCGCAGCTGCGCATTAAGATCATGTCCCGGTATTTGAATCGCCCCAATTTGACCATCATCGCCAAAAGCGACTTCAAATCCTACCGGTGCAAATTCGCTGTTATGCAATTCCTCCCAGAATTCCCTTACAACAAATTCCAATTCCTGACTGTTTCTGCGGAACAGATATGTCAGGCGCTCAGAATCGATTTGACTGAAGTGCTTGGCTGCATAAGCTTCTGCATGCACCCTTGCAATATCCATTGTCGTATCCAGCGAAACTTCATGAAAGCCTCCCTGTTCCATCACCTCACGGGCAGTTTCTTCCAATACCGCATGCACGTATGTACCAAACTCAGCCGGGTCAACCGTGATTGCCTTACGCTCCTTTGCCTGCAAGCCATAGCGGAGAAAATACGCAAGTCTGCACAATGCCTGCTTATCGACCTGAGATGCTGACAGATTCAGTTTATCGCCGTACAGCTTCTTGACGGTATCGATCGCGATCGCACCGGGAGCATAACGACTGCGTTTCTCAATTTCATTGTAAATATCAGTTAACTGCAGTTTTTCGGCAGTTTCCTTGTCACCGCATCTGACGAGAAATGCACCGGCTTCCCGTTTATCGGCACGTGCTGCTCCTAATGTAGTATCAATTGTACACTCAGAGCCCGCCAGGAAAAGTAAGCGGCGATAAATGGAAGAAGGCTGCCCCGGAGGACAAGATACACTAATCGTCGTCTCTGCGCCGCAAAAAACGCCATAGATTTCAGCAAATTCAGCTTGTACGCCCTCCATGGCGCCGCCGGTCAGCGGCACCCCCATATTACGCAACGCGGTTCGTTCCTGATCCGTCAAAACGCCACGGGAACCACCATATCCGGGCAATGCTCCCTCTGTGGCACCCAGTACGAGCAAATGCTTCGTCTGCTGGCAGCGCATGGCACTGACAGGGCCAACAGTAACTGCATCCAGCATAGGCGGGATCGTTCCAACGTTATACTGGCTGAGCAACAAGCGCAGCAAGCGCGTAAAGGTCTCTGTATCCCAAGCGGTGTCACCCAGAACATCATATAACTGCTCCAACGCGGACAGCAGGATTTCCCAAAGCTGATTGAGAATTTGTGCGTTGCGATTATCCCCGTCCGTATCCATTTGCTCTGCCAAGGCAGCTAAACGTTCAGGAAACCGGATCTCCTCCAGGAAATCATACAACGCCTGAACCTGCTGCCTGATACTTATCGCTGAGATGAGACCCTGCTGCAGATTCGTCAAGGGGTCTATGATACGCTTTCTATGCTGATTTAGCTGTGCCAGCAGCGACTTCTCATAATCGCTCCATTTCTCTTTAAGGCCATTGGGATTATTGATCCATTCTGCTTGCCAGCGCTTACCCTGAATGTTCCACATAATCGCATAGTTTTCAATTTGATCACATATGTGGATATCAACCGGCGACAAAACAGACTTAATATACCGAATGACATCTGATTGTTCAAAGCCACCAATCGCAACATCAATTGCAGCAAGAACAGTCACGATCACAGACTTGCCCAATACCTCTTCTGTGCCGGACAGATAGGACGGAATCCCAAATCTTTCAAAGACCATGCTCAGGGCATTTCGATAGACGCCAATATCCGAACACACCACGCTGACCTCATTGTACCGCACGCCAGATTGAATAAGATCCAGAATCCTTTCTGCTGCGGCCAAGCACTCATCATAAATGGTCTTAGCGCGATAAACATTCAGCTTATCTTTCAACTGAGACTGATATTCTGCGTTCCCCTGGAATAGCAGGGTGCGGACTGGTGTCAAGTCATCATTACGTCCAGACACCGTCTGAATATTTAACTGTACACCTGCACCCTTGGCAAAACGAATGATTTCTGCAGCCGTCATGCCCGCTTTTTCAAAGGCAGGATTCACAGAATTGGCCATGTCACAGTTCAAACTAATGACGACCTGCGGGGAGCTGACAATCAGATGTTCCAGAATCGCCATATGCTGGCGAGTGAAATCCGGAAAGCCGTCTATGTAGAATATGTGCTTGTGTGCAAAGTCACTGTCTTCAAGCTGCTCCAAAAGCCAAGTCATCTGATCTCGAGGATCCCGTTTTCCGCGTTGGCAGATAGCATCATATGCCTCGTATAGTAAGGATAGCTCTTCCAGCTTCTGTGCTAACGTTCCTTCTGTCTGTCTAGACGCGGACATCAAATCTTCCGGAGAAATGCAACATCTCTTAAACTCATCTATCGCCTCGACCAAGCCGGACAAAAATTCAGGGCGGGTTTCAACAGAAGCATAGGTCTTTAGTTTTCCGTGCAGCTGGCGCGCCGCAGAGCCCAATGCAACAAGGCGGCCACCATTATCAAGACACATTTGTGTACCATGTCCCACAGCCTCACCAACACGTTGCGCTAAACGTGTAAAAGACAAAACCTCCGCAAAACGGCTGGTCGTATCACCTGCCACAGCACACAATCTGCGTTCCGTGTCGTGGCTGATCAGCTCCGGGACCATCAGAATACAGCCGGGCTTCTCTTTGGCTACGTCATCTGCGATCATCTGCAACAGAACATTTCTATTTTCGACCCAATCTGTACCAATAAGCAATGTCAGCATGCTATTCACCTCTTTATAATATATAATAGCACATTATTTGTCTTAATAACAGGACTGATTTTGTTTTTTCCAAGATTTCTATGCTTTTTGGATCGCATAGAAAATCTCCAAAAGCCCTTTTTTTGCAGCCGCAAAAAATTCACCCATACACACGATCAACCCATCAAGCAAATCTTTGTCTGCCAGTAAGCCACCGCACAGAAAAAGGAAAGCAGCCAAAAGGATCAAAACGATCCCACTAAACATTCTTTTCAACAAAACACCGCCCATACTGTTTTGACCAGTATGGGCGGCAGCAGACATTTTTATACAGGTTTGGCAATAAACACCTCGGGATAATTGTCCTTCAGCATACTGCAAATTACAGCAGCAAACTCAAAATCCGGAACAATGGCAAACACTGCAGATCCGGAGCCGGTCATTTGCTGTGCAACAGAGCCATAGGTGTTAAATATTGACTTGATATAGTTCAGTTCCAGGTGTTCGGCAGTAACGATAGGATCAAAAACATTATAAATGTTCTCCGCAACCTTGCCTAAATCACCTGCCAGCAAAGCACTCTCCATTGCCTGATTATCCGGATGCTTGGCAATTTCCAAAGCATCGAGATTCCGGTATAATTCCGGAGTTGAAGAGGAAAACTGTGGCTTACAAACAACAAAACAGCAATCGGGCATATCCGGCAGCTTGCGCAGGCGTTCCCCTCTTCCCTCTACCATTGCAGTACCACAGAGTGTGCAGAAAGGCACATCGCTGCCTACCTGAGCACCAAGCTCAGCCAAAGCAAGTATGGACAACGGATTCCCATAATACCTATTTAACGCCCGCAGCACAGCACCGGCGTCAGCACTGCCTCCGCCCAAGCCTGCCTCTGACGGAATTCGCTTAGTAATACGAATTTCCAGACCATTAGGATCCTTGTTCGCGGCATCAAAGAAAACCCTCGCAGCCTTCCAGGCCAGATTTCGCTCGTCGCAGGGAATGCCCTCCTTTGTACAGGAAAGCGTCCAGGGTTTACCGGTATCCAAATCAATTTCAATGTCATCGCGTATGGAAATGGTCTGCATGACACTTCTCAGATCGTGGTACCCATCCTGTCGCTTACCAAGAACGTCCAATGTCAGATTAATTTTTGCAAATGCGCCTTCATAGAGCGTGATCATTTAATTTTTCTTCCTTCCAAATAGTATCTCTTTTCGGAGCCATGGCCCATAGAGAAGGTCTTTCTGGGCAGTGTTCTGCCTGCCTTCACAAACGGAAACAGGGCATTCTTAGGCATTGCAGGCAACAAGAAACCAATCGCTCCCGGTTCCTTCGCAAAAGCTATTACCGCTTCCGCATCATGAATATAGTCGATCTGACCCGCGTTATTTTTTAACCATTGATCCAAAAAATCCTGCAAGACACCAACCGTCAGTTCTCCATCGGAAACAGCCAGCCGCAGCTCGCCGCTTTGACTACCGGAAAGCCATGGTATCACCACACCGTCATCCGAACATATCGACTGCAGATCCCGCAGCAATGCATCCGTATCCGCCGCAGTAATAATCCTGTGAATCGGTTCAAAAGCCATGGCAGGCGAATGAATATTCTCCAACTCAACCAGTGCATATCTGGCCGGATGATTTTGCAAAGCTTCACCATTTTTTACAAGATTCTCATAACAGGTCTTTGCAGTAACCAGCGAATGATTCCCATCTCCGACCAGATAAACGTTCTTACGCTCGTAGTCCAAAAGCGCGGTTTCAAATTCTGTTGCAGTTTCACCGGTCAAAAGCCAGCCCGCAATATGACCACCGCCCTCCATCAGATCAAACTCATAAAGTTTCTGGAGGCTTGTCTTTTGGGCTGCAACGGATTCAATGATTGTTTGTGCTTCATCCTCACACAATAAAAGAACATGCGGCAGTTCAATTGCTGCATCCTTGCGAACGGCTACTCTTGGCGGGATCCGCTCCAAAACAGTATTTTCCGTTGCGCTGATCATTGGATGTAATGCCGGATCATATTCATAGTGCGCCAAATCCACCATGCCAACGATTCCCTGGCGAATCGTACCGTTTTTCAGGGTGCGTTCTACATACACATACGAATTCCGGTATTCCTCAAACACGCCGCTGTTGATATATGCCAGCATAGTGGAATTGATATTTTCTATCTTCTGTGCGTCAGCACTGCTCAACTCCGCCTCAGGCAGAATCATATGCAGCGTAGAAGGAACGCCGGCAGCCTTCTCTTTCACTCGATTCCAATAGGCCATATCAGATGTGTACTGATCACATGCAATTACAGCCCAACGTTCCATATCACAATTCTTCGGCAGCAGTATATTTGCAGGCATAAAGTACTTTGCCATTTCTGTAAATGCCTCCTCGCATAAAGATTGATAACATTATAAAGTAACGCTGTAATGTTTTCAATCGTTTTACTGAAATTAATTACGAATAATTATAGTCAGACCTGGGTAACATAGAAACAGCCAAAACATTTGGAGGTAAATTTATGGATATTCTTGCATTGATCCTTTCGATCATCGGTTCAGTCAACTGGGGTCTTGTTGCTATCTTTCAATTCGATCTCGTAGCATGGATCTTCGGTGGTCAGGATGCCGTTTTCAGCCGTATCATCTATGGTATCATTTGTCTGGCCGGTCTGTGGTGCATTAGTTTTCTGTTTCGCAGAAAATTTATCAGCAAGGAAAGTGAATAAGACCTTGAAAAGGCAGCACCATTGTGGTGCTGCCTTTTTACACATATCAATCAACCTTCACCATCGGCACCGGCACCACCGTGACCACCGACGCCCTGATAGTCTGAGTTCGTAAAGGAACAACGAATAATGCAGCTGACCTTTACACCATTATACTCACCATATACAGTCGTTGTACCAGAGCCGACCGCCTTAACAGTACCATTTTCAATCGTTGCAACAGACTCATTATCAGACGACCACGTGATCTGGGATACATCCAGACTTCCACTATAGAGCATCCATTCCTCGCCCTTAAAGCTGAACGTAATATCCTCACGGTTCAGGCGGAAATCTACAGCAGCAATCGTTGTCTCTTCCGTGGTTTCCTCCATTGTTTCTTCCGTAGGTTCCGCTATCTCACAAATTACAGTGCAGGTGGCCCGCATATCGCCGCAGGTAACCGTAATTACAGCTTCGCCTGCGCCGACAGCTACAACTTTACCGCCGTTCGTTACTGTGGCTACAGATTCGTCAGACGAAGAGAAGGAAATCGTGTCGGTCGTATTCGCAGGAGTGGGTGTGGCATAAATCATTCTTGCTGTGCCGACTTCGTCAAACACAACCTCGCTCACATCCAGCACGATCTCTTCACATGCAACAACAGCCTCAACGGTTCCGGTCTGTTCCTGTACAGGCGGTTCACTGGAGTCATCCCCTGAAGGCAGTGCAGGCCAAAAGAGCTTTAATGCAAGATAAATAACCACGGCAACAATCGCCAGCAACAAAACAATAGCCGTAATTACAAGGCCCATGTTACTCTTCTTTCCCTGCTGCTTTTTGTGTTGGGATGCCGTGCGTGATGCAGCGGTGGTGCTTTCAGTTGACTGGTTTGCACGGTTGCGTTTTTTCACATTAGCCTTTGAAAAACGTCCACCCTTCACATAAGTATATGTTCTTGCACTACTCTCTGCAGTATTATCCGCCAAAACATCGGATACATCTGCAGTACGTACACAACCGCAAATTGGACATTGTGTAGATGTTTCCGGGTAAGCAGTTCCGCAGACATCGCAAATAATCTTGCTCATATTATACCTCCTGTTCAGTGCGAAAAACTTCGCACGATACCTTCCTGGTTATTATAGCATTTCTTGTGGAATAAAACAACTACAAACCAGTTGCAATTTTGTTAATTTTATTTTATGATATAGATGTATGTAAAAAGGAGGCGATTTGCATGTCAGAGTTTAAGCTGATTTCGCCATTGCTGGATCAATTTGACATGGGCGATCCTATCAGCGCACATGACGGTGTGCGTTGTTGCCCTGCAATGAAAAAGGGTACAACGGAAAAATACATTGTAAAAATCATCACGATCCCCGCATCTCAAACACAGCTTGATGCATTGCTGTTGACGGGTGCCTATCCGGATGAACAGTCAGCACTTTCTTACTTTAAAGAATTGGCCGACGATGTGGCAGAGGAAATTCAAACTCTGCAAAAGCTCTCACGCCTCGAAGGCTTTCTTCCCTATGAAGATTGGCAAACTGTCGCAATAGAAGATGCTGTTGGCTATCACGTGTACTTACTCGGTGCTTATAAGCGCACACTGGAAAAGCAGTTTGTCCGCGAACCGATGACGCACCTGAATGCAATCAACTTAGGACTTGATCTGTGTGCTTCTCTGGCGGTATGTCGGCGAGCCGGTTTCTTGTATGTGGATTTAAAGCCAAGTAATATCTTTGTAACCGCAGACAAGGAATACCGCATTGGCGATTTGGGTTTTGTACGACTTGATTCTCTGGTCTATGCCTCTCTTCCCGATAAATACCGCAGTCCATATACTGCACCTGAATTATCGGACGCTTTCGCTTCTTTGAACACAACGGTTGATACCTATGCGGTCGGCTTAATTCTGTATCAGGCATATAACAATGGCAGCTTGCCGATCCCGGCAGAAGACGGCACAATCCCCCCGCCCGAATATGCAGACTATGAGATAGCAGAGATCATCTTAAAGGCCTGTGCAGCTGATCCGGCAAACCGTTGGCAGGATCCGGTAGAAATGGGCCGAGCACTGGTCAGCTACATGCAGCGCAATGGCGCAAACGATACGCCGATCGTTCCTGTCCCCTCTGTTGCTGTGGATGATATCATTGATGCTGTGGCTGCCATTACAGAAGCAGATTCCGATGAAAATACTGATGCTGAAGACGTATCCATCACCGCTGTAACAGAAACTGATGGTGTCGAGACCACCGCTTCCGAGGATACAGTTTCTGCAGCACCAGAAATGCTTGCAGATGACGATGCTGCTTGTGAGACCGACGTTAGGTCCGATGAAACTGATGATGAGAATCTGACATTTTTGGTAGATCTGCAGGATGAGACAGATCCTGGAAATGTTGATGAAGAAGTCGCGTACAACGAGGTCTCCGATGAACTGACCGAAATACTGGCCCAAGTAGATGCATTGACTGCGCATGATGTTCCGGATCCTGTTGTTGCGCCGGAACCCATTGAGATTGTTGTTCCAGAACCTGTTATCGTAGAAGCAGAAGAAGCCTCTGACGAGGAAATTGCAGAAGAGATTGCACTGCCTGAGCATTTTGAGCCATTGGAAAGCGAGTCTGGTGTCTTTATCCCAGACGATCACGCGGAAGATAATGACAGCGACGATGAAATAATCCAACCGGCAAAAAAGAAATCTAAAGGTTGGCTTATTGGTATTATTTTAGCGTTGGCTTTGCTTGCCGTCGTTGCAGCAGGTTTCCTCTATTACCGCTACTTCTACTTGATGCCTATCAATTCCATAAAGCTTGAAGGTACCGAAGATACCTTGATCGTTATGGTAGATGCAGACGATGAATCTCAGCTGAAGGTTGTCTGTTCTGATTCCCACGGCAATCAGATGACCCTGCCTGTTGTTAACGGCAAGGCAACCTTTGAAAATTTGGTTCCCAACACAGCATACAACATTAAAGTCATTGTTGATGGTTTCCATCGGCTGACCGGCAATACTGCAACGGCATACTCCACACCGGCACAGACCAACATCGTTCAATTCAATGCTGTGACCGGTTCCGAGGACGGAAGTGCAATTCTTGGTTTTACGGTCGAGGGCCCGGATGACGGTCAATGGTCAGTTATATGCTCTGCTCCTGGTGAGGTCGAACAGATCGTGAATATTCCCTCTCACATGGTCACTTTGACCGGTTTGACTGTCGGCAAGGAATACACCTTCACGTTGGTTACAGACTCCGACCTGTATGTAACAGGAACAAACGAGATTCGTTTCACTGCAAATAAACTTGTCTACGCAGATGAGGTGATTATCACCAGCTTCGTTAACGGCAATCTTTCTGTTAAGTGGAATGCCCCCAAGGACACTGTCGTAGAGCATTGGACAGTCCGCTGCTATAATGATAGCGATTACAACGAAACAATGATCACTTCTGATACATCGGCTGTTTTCGAGTCATTGGATCATGCACAGAACTATACTGTTGAGGTTACAGCAGCGGGAATGAGTGTCAGCCAGCGTGCCTTTGTGGCAAAGAACGCACTGACTGCATCCAACTTCAAAACAGATAATTCTGACCCGAACAAGTTGAGTATTACCTGGGATGTTGGTTCTGCTGCCAATGCGGATGGTTGGTTGATGCTTTATACAGTTGACGGTGCGGAAAAACAAGCGTCTGTCCCCTGCAGTGGTAACAGCGCAGTCATCAATGGTGTTGTGCCCGGCGCAGTGTACGAGTTTGCTCTCCAGGATGCAACCGGTGCACCAGTTCTCTGCGAACCGTTCAGCTACACAATCCCCGAGGCAAAACAATTCTCTGCATATAATGTCACCGCCGAGAACATGTCCTTTAGTCTGTACAAAGCGCCAGACATTGAATACACCACGACCTTTACCGCGCGTGACAGTATTTATATGAAGATCAAGCTGGACAAGAGCGCATCTGCCTCTGATGATAGAATCGCTATTTTGTTTGTCGTTCGCGATGAAAACGGAAAAGTAATCAACAACAGTTCCACAACCCTTACTTGGAACAATCTGTGGACTTACCGGGAATCCATTCTTGCAATTCCGTATACTCCGGAAGAGGCCGGAAACTATCACATTTGTATTTATTTTAATGGTCAGTTCATTACAGATCAGGCCTTTACAGTAGAAAATGCAGCCGAGTAATCGGCTGCATTTTTTAATCTTTTATCATTCTAACTCTTAAGACACCATCTACCTTTTGCAGAGAGGCAACTACATCATCAGACGGAATACTGTCAAGATCCAACATGGTGTATGCATATTCTCCCTTGCTGCGGTTCAGCAGATCAGATATATTGATTCCTTCCATTGCCATAGCGGATGTGAATTTGCTCAGCGTGTTTGGAATGTTCCGATGCAAGATTGTCAATCGCGCAGGTTTTGTGCAAATACCCATATCACAAGCAGGAAAATTCACTGAGTTAACAATATTTCCGTTTTCCAGATAGTTCATTACCTGTTTGACTGCCATCTTAGCACAATTATCTTCAGATTCCTCCGTCGAAGCACCCAGATGCGGAATCGCTAATACACCCTCCATGCCTGCAGTTTTGGTATTGGGAAAATCCGTGATGTAACGCTTGACCTTGCCCGACTTAAGCGCCGCTTCCATTGCATCGTCGTCCACCAGCAGATCTCTTGCAAAATTCAAAATGACGACGCCATCTTTCATCTTGGAAATGGCCTGCGCATTGATCATTTTCTTTGTATCCTCTAAAAGTGGTGTATGCAAGGAAATGATATCACAGTTTGCATAGATTTCATCACGTGTCTTAACGCGTACAATATGGCTGTCCAGATGCCATGCTGCGTCAATGGAAATGAATGGATCACAACCGTAGACATTCATCCCAAGCTTTTTTGCCGCATTGGCAAGCGGTCCACCAATGGCACCGAGACCGATGACACCAAGGCTGCGATTCATGATCTCGTGGCCGGCAAACTTGGATTTTCCCTTCTCGACAAGCTTTGCGACATTGGGATCATCCTTAATGGTCTGTACCCAGTTGATTCCGCCAACCACATCGCGGCAGCCCAATAACATACCGCACAAAGCCAGCTCAACCACACCATTCGCATTCGCGCCAGGCGTATTGAATACAACAATACCGTTTTCCGCGCAGCGCTCCAAAGGAATGTTGTTAACTCCGGCACCTGCACGAGCAACAGCAAGCAAATTATCAGAAAAAGCCATCTCATGCATTGCCGCACTTCGAACAAGAATGGCCTGCGCATCCTGCGCGGATCCTGCCGTTTGATATTCATCAGTAAATAGCGCAACGCCTTTGGGTGAAATAGGATTTAAGTAATGTACATTATACATTTTATTCCCCTCTTTTCTGCTCGTGCGTCCACAGTCAGCGCACAAATGTTTTAGCAATAATAACACTTTTGCTGATAAAATACAAGCGTGTACGGAAATATTATATAAAAAAGCAAATTCTTTGTGTGGTAATATAAATTTTTTGTATAATATTACTTAGGAAAAATCCCCAACAGTTATTGTCTGTTGGGGATTTATTATCATATTGTTTCGACTTTGATTGTATTTGTATTGCCGGTCATACCGTTGATCGGTCCGCCAGTCAGGACTACGTGATCTCCGGATATCAAGTGCAAGTGTTTCTTTGCGCTGGCAACTGCGTAATAGAACATCACATCCATGGAGCTGAATTCCTCAGCAAGCACTGGCGTAACACCCCAACTCATAGAAAGCTGATGCCATGCTTTTCTTACGGTAGTCATGCCAATAATGTCCACAGGGCAGCGGAATCGACTGACCATCATGGCCGTTTTACCGGAGGTAGAGCAAACTACGATTCCCTTCGCATCCACATCGATGGCCATAGAACAGGTTGCATGCGATATGGCATCCAGAATATTCTGAATTCGAAATTCAGTTGCAAAAAAACGCTTGCGGTAGCTGATATGCTGTTCTGTGTATTCGGCAATCTGCGCCATACTTCTTACTGCCTCTACCGGGAACTTTCCCGCAGCTGACTCGCCGGAGAGCATGATTGCAGACGTCCCGTCGTACACGGCATTTGCCACGTCAGAAATTTCGGCTCTGGTGGGCCTGGGATTGTAGATCATAGACTCCAGCATTTCTGTAGCTGTGATCACACGTTTGCCAAGAAGGCGGCACTTACTGGTGAGCATCTTTTGAACAGCAGGAACTTCTACGAAGGGAATCTCAACGCCTAAGTCACCGCGTGCAATCATGATACCCTCACATTCCTCACAGATGTCTTCTATGTTCTCGACACCGGAACGGTTTTCAATTTTTGCAATAATATCGATGTTACGGCCGCCATTTTCACATAGAAACTTACGAAGCTCCTGCAGATCCGCACGGGTCGATACAAAAGAGGCCGCAATAAAATCAACGTCATTTTTGATGCCGAACAGGATGTCCTCTTTATCCTGCTCTGACAGGTACGGTCCGGTCATTACCTTATTGGGAAAGCACATGCTCTTGCGGTTACTGAGCATTCCGCCGTTAATAACCCTGCAAACCGCATTATTTCCGCACAGCTGCTTAACTTCAAAAATCACCAAACCATTGTTTACAAGAATCCTGTCACCAACGGTGAGATTCTCGATCAGGCCTTTATAGTTGACGGAAACTTTTGTCCCATCTCCGATAACTTCATCTGTCGTAAAAGTAAACGTACTGCCATCCGTCACAGTCACTTGACCCTCAGCAAAGGTTCCGATTCTATATTCTGGCCCTTTCGTATCCAACATAATCGCCAGTGGAATATTTAGTTTTTCGCGTACGCTCTTAATGCGATCAATTTTCGCTTTGTGCTCTGTGTGCGTGCCATGCGAAAAATTAAGTCTTGCAACATTCATGCCGGCGTGGCACATCTGTGTCAAGACTTCCTCCGTTTCGCTGGCAGGACCAATCGTGCAAATAATCTTTGTTTTTCTCATCTATATGCCTCTTATCTATCGAAATCTGCCTGCTATTCTATCACATCGCCTCCCCATGGTCAATGGTACAAATTACCATCTCATATCAACTGTACTTTGTACGCCTTTAACCAGAAATTTAACTGTAGCATGTATGCAATCGTTTGCGGCACGCGCATAAGCTGACCGTACCACGGCCAAGCATATTCAGAAGTAAGCAAGCTGCCCAGGGCTTCCTTTTGTACCAATTGGAATATTGGTGCATCAGGATCTGCTAAAACTTGCTGCATCAGATCCTGCACTAAATTTAAATAGCGCGGATCATAGGTTTTAGGATAGGGACTCTTCTTTCTGTACAACACTTCTTCAGGCAAAAGATCGGCCATTGCATAGCGCAGCAAACCCTTTTCTCTGCCCTGATAATCCTTAAATTGCCACGGTACACCATATAAGTATTCCGCAATTCGGTAGTCGCAAAATGGAACGCGCACTTCCAAGCCGCAATACATACTCATACGGTCTTTACGGTCAAGTAAGGTTTGCATAAACCACCTGTGATTTAAGTTGACCATCTGTTTCATTCTGCATTCCAGCGGCGAATTATCCGGTAAAATGTCACATTCTGCCACAGTTTGCGCATATCTGTCCCTGACAAAACTTTCAGCATCTATTTCCGAGCCTATCCAGTCCGCAAGAAAAGCTTGGCGGTATTTTGTATTTTGTGCCCATGGAAATCCGTCTGCATCTCGTATGGCAGGATCACGGTACCAGGGATAGCCGCCAAATATCTCATCGGCACATTCCCCGGATAAAGCGACCTTTACATGCTCTCTGATTTGTCGGCAAAAGCATAATAATGAAAAATCCACATCCGCCATACCCGGAAGATCTCTTGCATATGTGGCCGCTTCCAACGCACAAACAAGATCTTCAGGGCTTAGAACTGTCCAATGATGATCTGTACATAAATGCTCTTGCATTAAACCGATATAGGCGTTGTCAGAATTTGGCTGAAACTTCTCCGGCACAAAATACAAATCATTGTTTTTGTAATCCAGCGAAAAAGTAGTCAAAACCTTTCCATGATTCTTCATTTCCTCCGAACAAACAGCACTGATCAAACTGGAGTCCAGACCGCCGGACAAAAAGGTGCCTACGGGAAAATCCGATACCATTTGCCTCTTGATGGCATCTGTGACAAGATACCGAACTTTATTGGCAGTATCCTGAAAGGAATCCGTATGTTCACGGTCTGTTAACTTCCAATATCGCTTCCACGTCCATTTGCCGCCGCTATAACAGCCAAAACACCCCGGCTCCAATTCATATATGTTCCGCAAAACACCACTTCCTGGCGTTCTCCCAGGCCCCAGAAGCAAGAGTTCCGCTGCGCCCACGGCATCCAATTCCGCTCTGACCGTGGGGTACGACAATATCGTCTTGATTTCTGAAGCAAAAATCAGGCCGCCGTCATGCAGTTTATAAAACAGAGGTTTCACGCCCATACGGTCCCGTGCCAAGAATAAGATCTGCATGGTATCTTCCCATACGGCGACACCAAAAATGCCGTTTGCCTTTTCCAGTGCATGTTCGCCCCACTGGGCATATGCATGGAGCATAACTTCCGTATCCGAATGTCCATTGAAGACATGTCCAAGCCCCTGTAATTCTCTGCGTAGCTCTTCAGTATTATATAGTTCTCCATTATATACGATCGTGTACTTCTTACCGGCATAATTCAGGTGCATAGGTTGTTTGCCGCCAACGGGATCAATAATCGTTAGCCTGCTGTGTAATAGTGTACAGGAATTTGATATATAAATACCATTTTCGTCAGGACCACGATTTTGCATCGTACGCAGCATGTTGTTTAGTATGATATCGTTGGCTGTCAGATCCAGCAAACCTGCAATAGCACACATATACATCCCTTTCCTTTCCATACAGTCAGTGTATGCAAATCCTCTCCATATGTGCATGAATCAAAATACATAGGAGAAAATGTTAATGGTGATTATATGCAATATAGCAGAAAACTCCTGGTCAGCGTGTTAAAGGCTGCACAATCCGAGAATTACAAAATTAAGTGCATTTTAGGTTCCACTATCCCGTTGCAGGAACAAAGCATATTGCGCTCGTGCTCCGCAATGTACGAAAGCATCGAAGCCGAAGCATTTCGTATTGCATCAACATATAGTTGGGATTTACCCCGGCTAACTCCAAGAAGAAAATGCCGCATTTATTTATACGTCAACCTTTGTCTGAGTATTGGTATCGCATATACACATTGTTTGCGGTATGACTTCCGAATTCGCCTAAAAAGGAGCAAAAACCATACCACGGATTGGCGAATTGCATATCTGGCACAGCAGCTATGTGATCATAAACGCATTTCCTGCAATCTTCACAAATAACCCGATCAGTGCATATCATAGTTTCGAAGGAATGAAAGGAGGAGTCACTCTGCCAGCTCAAGGTTATTTACAGGTACGTGCATACGCAAGCAACGCACAACTTCCGTTAAAAGACGTTGCTGTGACCGTCACCGACGTTGGCGGTGCTGCAATCGCCATGCGCCTGACAAATCGCAGCGGTTTACTGGATGAACCAATCGTGATCGATGTGCCGGACTTGTCCGCCAGTCAATCGCCCAATACCGGCGTGATACCATTTGCTACGGTAGATCTGTATGCCAGAATCGAGAATTATGAAGAAATCTTTGTTGAGCGTGTTCAAGTCTTTGCAAATACTGTTACCGTTCAGAATCTGGAGTTGATCCCGCTATCGGAATTCCCCAGCAAATGGAATAAGTCCGAAATATTTGATACACCAGCCCAAAATCTGTAGGAGAAGCCGTATGCCAACTGTAACTCCATATGTACCCCAGCAGATTACTGTGCATCTTGGTTCGCCAAGCTCCAACGCGGCCAATGTAACCGTATCTTTTTCAGATTACGTAAAAAATGTCGCATCCAGTGAAATCTATCCTACATGGGATGAGAGCGCATTACGTGCCAATATACTGGCAATCGTATCTTTTGCCCTAAATCGCGTATATACTGAATTCTACCGAAGCAGAGGGTATGATTTTGAAATAACGAACAATACTGCCTATGATCAGGCCTTTGTAAACGGCAGAAGCTATTTTGAGAATATCTCCCGACTGGTTGATGAGCTTTTTAACGATTACTTGCGCCGCCCCGGATTTGTTGAACCATTGGCAGCTAAGTTTTGCAATGGAACCACTGTGACATGTGAGGGACTCAGCCAATGGGGCAGTCAAAATCTTGCGCAGCAAGGCTACAACTCAGATCAGATCCTGCGCAGCTATTATGGCGATATTGAAAGAGTAAACAATGCACCTATTCGCGGAATTGCCTCTTCGTATCCCGGAACACCGTTGCGGCAAGGCAGTACCGGGCCAAACGTAGTCGTCCTTCAGGTATCGCTCAACAGGATTTCCCAAAGTTATCCGGCGATTCCAAAAATCCCGGCTGTAGATGGAATATACGGTCCGCGCACCGAAGCTACTGTTCGTGCATTTCAGCAAATCTTTGGTCTTTCGGTTGATGGAATCGTTGGACCGGCAACATGGTACGAAATCGTCAGATTGTACACTGCAGTAACTTCACTTTCCGAGCTAAGAAGTCAGGGACAGCAATTCTATGCCATCGATTGGTCTCCCCCCAATTCCCTTGAAGTGGGCGACACAGGAGAAAAAGTTCGTCTTCTGCAATATATGTTGTCTGTTCTGTCATCCTATATTTCTGAAATACCGCCATTAACTGTAGACGGTATCTTTGGTCAGCGCACCCGCGCGGCTGTGCTTGCAGCGCAAAGGCGTTTCGTTTTGCCGGAAACCGGCAGTGTAGATGCAGCAACCTGGGATGAAATATATGATCAATTCTCTGGCATTGAAAATGTGTCCCTCAGGAGCACCGAGCTGTTTCCAACTCCAAACGCACAAGTAAATGCATCCTCTGTCCGTCCTGCGGGTAACTTTAGAACAAATGGGAATAATCAACCAAGACGCGCAAACTACAGCCGGACTACTGCAATGACGCAGTTTCCCGGCAGAGATCTTAGTATAGGTGCGCAAGATCCGGTACGTCAGGAGGTAGTAAGATGAGACCGCCAGAATCCTTTATAGAGCAGCCGATCCGCAGCCTGCAAACCATGCTGCGAGTACTCGCAGAAGAAGACAGAAAACTGCCTGCCGTTGTACCTGATGGCATATACGGTCCTACAACGATGCAAGCAGTCACTGCCTTTCAACGCAGAGAAGGGCTGCCTGTTACCGGTGTAGCTGATCAATATACATGGGAAGCAGTCGTGGCATCTTATGAAGACGCCATTGTGCGCATTGACAAAGCTGAGTCTATTGAAATCATTATGGATCCTGGTCAGGTGTTTCACCGGGGAGACAGCAGCCCATATATCTACCTGCTGCAAAGCATGCTGACACAGCTGTCTTTTGACCATCCCAGGATTCCGCAGCCAGATCACACCGGGATTCTAGACGATATAACATCCGAATCATTAGGTGCATTCCAAAAATTGTCCGGTCTGCCCGAGACAGGTGAACTCGATAAAATCTCTTGGAAACACCTGGTAAGGCAATTTTCCTTAAATGTGCATCATAACAACACCAAGCCTGTGTAAAGCAACAGATAGAAAATTTGGGGAAGATTTCTTAAAATTTTCATATTACGAAATCAACGCTTGATTCAAACATAATTTAGGAATATAATTGATTTATATTTATACATACATGATACGGAGGACTCTTGGCATGTTTATCAAAGACTGGAAAAAAGAGATATTTACAATACCAAATTTGCTGAGTCTTTTCAGACTTGTTCTAATTCCTGTATATATAATTATTTATCTGAATGCACAGAACGCAACCGATTATTATATCGCCGGCGGAATTCTTGCCGTATCCTGTTTGACCGACCTGGTTGACGGACAAATCGCTCGCCGTTTTAACATGATTACCAATCTCGGTAAGATTCTAGATCCTTTGGCTGATAAGTTAACGCAATTCGCTTTGATCCTGTGTCTTTTAACAAAGTACAAATACCTTTGGTTTGTTGTAGGCTTGTTCTTTATTAAGGAACTCTTTCAGTTGATTGCCGGTAGCTGCAGACTTTTGCGTAAAGGTATGATGCTGAAAGGAGCATTGCTCTCTGGCAAGATCAGTACCACAGTTTTGTTTATTAGTTTAATCATCATGGTGTTGTTCCCCAGCCTTCCAGAAACTACAGCAAATATCATTATTATTGTGGATGCTGTATTCCTTATGATCGCTTTTGCCGATTATCTCATTACCTATATTGCAAGAAACTCAAAATTCCAGGCAGTTGACATTCGTCTCCATGATAACGAAACCCGGAGCTAAGCTCCGGGTTTTGTGATAAATCGCAGTGGTTTGTAAAACGCAAACCACTGCTGTAACATTTTGACAAGTATGGTATGTCACGGGAATGACCGTCGGCTCATCCGCAGAGCTTCCACGGCATCGGTCTTCCCTACCATGCTTGGTTCTCTACAGACAGTATACCATACACTGCCGTGCAAAATTTGAAGTATTTATAAAGATGCTGAAAATGTTTTGTGTACACAGACCTCTTCCCAGCATCATATAGGATACCCCCAGTTGACCGGCAGGTCAACTGGGGGTAAATGAATTAGAAGATACCCTGCTCCATCATAGCAGTTGCAACTCTCTTGAAGCCAGCCAGATTTGCACCGGCAACTAGGTTGTAACCCAGTCCGTACTCCTCAGCAGCTTCCATGGAAACCTTATGGATGTTGACCATGATGCCCTTGAGCTGGTTGTCAACTTCCTCAGCAGTCCAAACCAGGCGCTCGCTATTCTGGCTCATCTCCAGAGCAGAAACCGCAACACCGCCAGCATTAACAGCCTTGGAAGGTGCCACGATCATATTGGGCTGCTCCATCAGGTAGAACAGTGCGTCGTTGGTAGTGGGCATGTTCGCAACCTCAATGTAGTACTTAACACCGTTGGCAACAATACGCTTAGCCTGTTCCATATTCACATCGTTCTGCATAGCAGAAGGCATAATAATATCAACCTTGACACCCCAGGGCTTCTCACCGGGGAAGAACTGAACGCCGAACTTGTCAGCATAGTCCTGAACGCGGTTGCGGCCAGAGGCACGCATGGTCAGCAGATAATCGACCTTCTCTTCGGAGGAGGATACGCCCTCAGGATCGTAGATGTAGCCGTCGGGACCGGACAGGGTCACGACCTTGGCACCCAGGTGCATAGCCTTCTTACAGATACCCCAGGTAACATTACCGAAGCCGGCGCAGGCAATGGTCTTGCCCTTAATGTCCTCACCCTCGTGCTTCAGCACTTCCTGCAGGTAGTAGATTGCGCCGTAGCCGGTGGCCTCGGGACGGGTCAGGCTGCCGCCATAGCTGAAGCCCTTACCAGTCAGAACGCCATTCTCCCAAACGCCCTTCAGACGGCGATACTGGCCGTACAGATAGCCGATCTCACGGCCACCGACGCCCATATCACCGGCAGGAACGTCGATGTCAGGTCCAATGTAGCGGTACAGAGCGGTCATGTAGCT
>CAYVCR010000006.1:0-29584 GCA_964450205.1 uncultured Oscillospiraceae bacterium
GCCCTCCTCCAGACGGCCGGGGATATAGGGCACACAGTCCGCGCCGTGGCTGCGCAGAAAATCTGTCAGCAGGCAGGTGGCAGTGATGCCGTCCACATCGTAGTCGCCGAACACGGCGATCTTCTCGCCACGGGTCATAGCCAGGCCGACCCGTCCCACAGCCAGGTCCATATCCGTCATCAGGAAGGGGTCCAGCAGGGGTGCGTTGCAGTCTAAGTACGTGTGGGCCTGCCGGGGGTCATTTTTGCCCCGGGCGGCCAGTACCATGGCAGCCAACGGTGCGTAACCGCCCTGCACAAGGGCGTTCACGGCCTCCACCGGCGGCTGCTTCACATTCCAAACTCCATATTTCAAAGCAATACACATCCAATTTTAACATTTTCCTTATATTATAACAAAAATGCCCTGGATGTACAATAGCAAGATAGGATTTTAGGGAAACAAATTTCAGTTTTCAATTACCTTTGGCTGCGTCACGCCCTTGACGGCAGCGGTGAGCATGGGAGCCAGGATCATGCCCCCGATCCCCCAAAGGCGATAGCCTGCATACAGGCACAGCAGCGTCAGCAGCGGATCCAGACCCAGCTGCCGGCCTACCAGCCGCGGCTCCAAAATCGTCCGGGCCAGCAGCGCTGCACCATAGGTCAGTAATAGCCCCAGCGCCCGCATAGAATTGTCCTGCACCAGCTCGATCAGCGCCCAGGGCAGCAGCACCGTACCGGTGCCCAGCACGGGCACCGCATCCACCAGGGCTACCAACACCGCCCAAAACGGCCCAAAGGAGACACCCATCAACAAAAAACCGACGGTCACGATCCCATAAGTCACCGCCGACAGCTTCAGCTGGGCCTTTACCCACGCCAGGACATTGTGTCCCACCCGGCGCAGGGCTGGCAGATACTTCTCATGCCAGGTTTGGGGCAGCCGGTCAGACAGCCACTTCCGCAGCTTGGGCAGCCGCACGGAAATCATAAAGCCTGCCAGTACGCCGGTACCGATCCCCAGGGCACCGCCGGGCAGCCAGCCAAGCACAGAGCGCACTATGGCAGGCAGTCGGCTTGTCACCTGTCCTTTCAGCACTGCGCCGCTGTCAAACAGCTCCAGTGCCGCATCGGTGGCCATGGACCGGGCGCCCTCCGGCAGGCGGTCAGCTACCCCCACTGCCCAGTCCTGCAGCAGGTGCATGCCCTTGTCTACCGTAGCCTCCACATCCGGCAAGGAATTGGCAAGGCTCCCCAGTTCTTTTACGGCCAGTGCACCCACCAGAGAAACCACACTGACCAACAGCAGCAGGGTGATACTGACGCCCAGACCGGAGGCAACGGGCCGGGGAAGGCGCATTTTGCGGGAGGCGAACTGCACGGCAGGCTCTGCCGCCAAGGCAATGGCTCCGCCCAGCAAAAAGGGCAGCAGCAACGGCAAAAGATACCGCACGCCCAGCCAAAGGGCCACAAATATCCCCAAAAACAATAGGATCCTGCGCACCGTGTTTACCTGCATAACGTACTCCTTCGGAAAAAATGTCCGCCAGTGGCGTATAGGGGGTTGCATTTTATAAAATATATGTTACAATAACTCTTGGAAAAACCCGTCGGTTTCTGTTCATTTTGACGATAACCGTTTTTGACAGGAGGTCATTATGGCTAACACATCCAAGTATTACATCGTAGAAGCAACGGCTCTGCCGGAAGTCTTTCTGAAAGTAGCAGAAGCGAAGCGCCTGCTCTCCACCGGCGAAGCTGCTACCGTCAATGAAGCGACCCGCATGACGGATATCAGCCGCAGCGCCTTTTATAAGTACCGGGATGCGGTGCTCCCCTTCCAGAATATGATGACCGGTCGGATCATCACCTTCCAGCTGCTGCTGCATGATGAGCCAGGCATCTTGTCTACCCTGCTGAACATCATTGCCGACCAGAAGGCAAATATCATCACCATCAATTCCATCGTACCCACCAATGGCTGCGCGGTGGTGACCATCTCCGCCGAGACCATGGATCTGTCTATTCCCCTGGAGGAGCTGCTGCGCATACTGCGGCAGACCCACGGTGTGATCAAGGCCGAGGTTTTGGCCGGTTGATTGATCTTACTAAATTTTACCCATTGGCAAAACAGATATACCTGATAACAGAAAAAGGGCACGCCCAACGGCGTGCCCTTTCTGCGTTTATGTTCTTATTTTGCTGTAGAGCTTGGTTAACAGTATGCGCAGCGGCACAAAGGCCAGCAGCGCGATCACGAAATTGCCAATGGCATGGGTCACATCGAAGGACAGTCCCGACACCCATTTGGCTACCACATAGCCCAGGTCGCCCAGCAGGAAATCCACCGGCGCGCACAGCGCGCCAAAGGACAGACCAAACAGGCCGCTGAGCAGTGCCCACCAGATCGGGTGCTTCCGCCGCCGCATAAAATAAGCAGCCACCGCCAGGATCGTCCAAACATACAGATAGTTCAAATTCCAGGTGCCGATGCCGTAGATCAAGATCTCCAGGATCACGTACAGGTAGATCGGGTACAGACATTTCATGCCGAAGACCACCGCAAACAGCATCACGAACAGCGACACCGGCTCGATATTGGGAAGATAACTCATGGCAACCTTGGCGCCGAAGGTCAATGCCCCCAGCATACCAAACAGAGCGATCTCCCGGATCACGATCTTTGGCTTAGCCAATGGTGTACTCCAGCTTATAGACCGCGCCCTCTTCGATGGGCGTATCATTCATGCCCTTCACGGCGTATTCCCCATTTACATAGAAGCCCCAGTAGGCCTGGTTCTTTTCCCAGCTGGCCTCTTCTCCGTCCACAGTCAGATACATGCCGGTGGACAGGCCCTCGTCGGTCAGGATCTTCTCATCGATCAGCGCATGGGCCAGGTAAGTCTGGGCACTGGTGATCTCCTTTTCCATTACCGTACCGTCGCCGTGGATCACTTGGAGGGTAAAGGTCTTTTCCTCACCGGAAGCGGCTGGCTCCTTTGCGCCGCAAGCACAGAATAGCAGTGCCAGCATACATACCAGGGCAACAACCGAAACGAATAATTTTTTGTTTTTCATACAATTTCCTCCTAGAAATAAAGAAGCTGCGGCACCTATCATAGGTGCCGCAGCCGTTTTTCTGCGACAAACGCATCCTTCGTAAACGCGCAAAGGACGGAGAAAGCCCGGTTGCGTAGGTCTTCTGACTCATGTCTTCAGAGGGGTTGCAGCCTCAGCGACGCGCCCAGCCTTCCCGGAATTACTCCAGTGGCCAGCTTTCACCTTAAGGGAACGTCTCGACATATACAGCGGCGGTACCGTTCGGGGTTTGCACCCGATTATCTTGTTCAGCAGGCCCGGCCATACGCCTTGCCTGCCACGCATTGGGTTATCCAGTTGTCGAAGATATTGTAGCACAGACCGATCCTTCTGTCAACAAATATGGAAAAGCCCGCTGTCAGAGACAGCGGGCTTTTCGCGAAAGGGAATAAAAAAGAAGAGAGGTAGAAAAGAGGATTCTTTTCCGAAAAGACTGCAGCTCACGGCTTGCTGCCGCCTTTCTGTTTATAAAATACCTGTCGCTTTTGAACATGCCGTGACGCAAATGAAAACAAAATACGAAAAAATTGTGAACACAGCGTGCCGCCGGCTCCATAAACCGTAATTTACTCTGCCGGGAAGGCCAGGGTGACCTTGAACAGGTCGCCGTCCACCAACAGGTCCAGCCGGCCCTTCTGCAGCTCCATCAGACTTTGGGCAATGTTCAGCCCCAGGCCGCTGCCCTCCGTATTGCGGGAGGCATCTCCCCGGACGAAGCGCTCCTTCAGCTCGTCAGCAGATACATTCAGCGGCTCCCGGGAGATGTTTTTCAGACTGATGAGCACCTGGCCCTGAAGCTGCTGGATGTCAATGTACACCCGGGTGCCGGGCAGGGCGTACTTGACGATGTTGCTCAAGCAGTTGCTCAGCACCCGCCACACCAGCCGGCCGTCTGCATGCATGGCCACGGCCTGCTCCGGCTGCCGGAACACGGTGGTCAGATCGGCAGCCGTCAGCTTGTCGGCAAATTCGCCCAAGGCCTGGTTGACAGCCTCTGCCGCGTCCACAAGGGTGATCTCCACCGCCATGTTGCCGGTGGTGGCCTTGCTCATTTCCATCAGATCGTCAATTAGCTTTTTCAGACGCTGGGACTGACGGCCCAGCACCTCCAGATACTGGGCGCCCTCCGCTTCCGTGTGGGGTTTTTCCAGCAGGTCCACGTAGTTGATGATGGAGGTCAGCGGCGTTTTGATGTCGTGGGACACGTTGGTGATCAGCTCCGTCTTCATGCGCTCGCTTTTGAGCTGCTGCTGGGCGGCCAGCTTGGCAGCGTCCGCCAATGCATTTAAGTCCTCTGCGCCTTTTTTATAAGTGCCCACCAAAAACCGGGTATCGATCTTTTGATTCAGGTCGCCCTGGCGCATGCGCTTGGCACCCTTGAGGATCGTGCCGAGGGCGTACGCCCCGTAGCAGACGATGGCAATGCAGCCAAAGATCGTCTGCGTCAGGAAAAACCATGCCACCACGCTTTCACCAATGGCGCAGATCATTACGGTGATGAATATCCCAAAAGCCATGCCCAGGGCGATCAGGATATACTGCCAGATCAGCGGCATCAGGGAAAACAGCCTGCCGATGGCACGGAACAGGAATCGCAGGCCCTTAAAGACCAATATGCAAAGGGTGCCGATGAGGGTATGGCGGATCCAGTAGGTCTTGCCCATTTTTGCCTGGGCTGCCACCGCGAAGAAGAAACCGATGATCACCACCGCCACCACCAGCAGCACCAGTGCGGCCAGGGCCAAGCCGCCCACGTTGACCGACTCGTTGATGACCCAGTTTTCCAAGATCATCCAGGCCAGGGCCACCAATCCCACGCAGATACCGATGCCTGCTGCTAAATAAATGTCCAGAGGGATCTTGTTCAGCCCGCCGGGGGCCACCTCCTGGCTGTGGGGCTTTTTGCCTGCGGCGCAGCACAGGTACACAGCAAGCGCCGCAAAAAGCAGCAGGCAGGTTGCCAATGCGGCGATCAGCCAGTAGCGCATACCGAAGAGAATGTCGATATAGATCACCGGGATACTCTGGTAATTGCTCAGGCTCTGGGGGGTCATATAGACGGTGACGGTGTATTTGGAAGAGTCCACATAGGTAATGTAGTATTCCTTGCCGTTAGAGTACCAGGTCTCTTCGCAGCTTTCCTCGTTGGCCATCACGGGGTACTGGGCCCACAGGGTATAACTGTAGCACTGCCCGGAGGTTTGGCCCGTTGCATCGACCTGTGTGCCTGCGCTGTCTTGGATGGTATAGCCGTAGGTATCCGGCAGGATGCCGATCCAGCTTTCAAAATCCTGCTCCGCAAACAGCCACATCATATCCTGGCAGACCTCCAGGGGGATGTCGCTGAAGGCTTCCGTGCACCAAAGCAGGATCACGTTCCGGGCAAGATCCTCCGCCCGCTCCTCGGTCTCCTGCTCCTGCCACTGCTCGTAGCTGGAGGCAGAATACAGATCCAGCCACCCAAGGAGTGCCACGCCGGCGGCGCTGATCACAGCACCCACCAACGTCAGCGCGGCCAACAGGATGGCGATAAATTTTACGGTAATACTATGCTTCAAGCGCCACGACCTCCTTCGATCTTGTAGCCCTGACCCCACACCACCTTCAGATACCGGGGGTTGGAGGGGTCGATCTCGATCTTCTCCCGCAAATGGCGGATATGGACCGCCACCGCGCCTTCGCTGCCCATGGCCTCCTCCTGCCAGACCGCTTCATACAGGGCCTTGGTGGAGTAGACCTTGCCGGGATTTGTCATCAGCAGCTTTAAAATACTGTACTCGATGGGGGTCAGCGCCACAGGCTCCCCATCCACGGCCGCCACCTTGGTGGTATCGTTGAGGGTAATGGCGCCCACGGTCAGCTCCTCCTGGTTTTCTGCCCGGCTGCCCAGCTTGGCATAGCGGCGCAGGGCAGAGCGGACTCTTGCCAGCACCTCCACAGGCACGAAGGGCTTGGTTATGTAATCGTCAGCACCCACGTTCAGGCCCAGCACCATGTCCTCTGTTTCGGATTTTGCTGTCAGCAGAATGATCGGCACGTTGGAAAATTCCCGGATCTTGGACAAAGCCGTGATGCCATCCATTTGCGGCATCATGATATCCAGAAGGATCAGGTGGATATCCTCCTTGCGTACCGTTTCCAGAGCTTCCGCACCGTTGTAGGCAGTAAACAGCTGATAGCCCTCGGGCGCTAAGTATATTTTTAAGGCGTTGACGATGTCCGGCTGGTCATCGACGATCAGAACGTTGTACATGGCGGTTTCCTCCTTTTATCTGTGACATAGGCTGCGATTGTGTGCAGTTGTGTTGGTGCGTCATTCTGAGCGAAGTGAAACGAAGTCGAAGAATCTACGCATTCACATGACTGCTAAGTAAATATTCCATGCGAAGATCCTTCGACTGCGGGCTATGCCCTCCGCTCAGGATGACGCAGCATTGGGGATATACGGTTTTTATGGTAGTACCCCCATTATAGCAGGTATCCTATTAAGATAAAAGTGGGAGTTTTCTTAAGATGCCATTAAAGCTGTTAACAAAAAATTCACTTGCAGGACATATTCTATCTGCTATAATACATTTAAAAATTTTTTACATCAGGAGTGTGCCCCATGCAAAAATTCATTGATATGTTCCTGGGCTGGCTGGCAGATCTGGGCGGCTTTGCCCTGAAGAATCTGCTGCCTGCAATCTTTATTGCCGTTATCGGCATCGTGGTCATCATTTTGGTAAACAAGCTGGTGACCAATATTTTAGAGAAGTCCAAGCTGGAGAAGGCCGGACACAGTCTGATCAAGACTCTGGTGAAGGTCGTTCTGGTCCTGCTGCTGGGTCTGATCGTAGCCTCCAAGCTGGGCATCGACGTGACCGGCGTGGTGGCACTGGCCAGTGTGCTGACTTTGGCCATTTCCCTGTCTGTGCAGAATCTACTGACCAACGTGATCGGCGGCTTTACCCTGCTGTACACCAAGCCCTTCAAGTCCGGTGACTTCGTAGAGATCGCAGGTCAGCAGGGCTCTGTGGAAGAGATCAACATGACCTACACCAAGCTGGCGACTCCCGACAACAAGATCGTTTCCATCCCCAACAGTGCCGTGGTATCCGCCCAGATCATCAACTTCTCCGTTTCCGATACCCGCCGGGTGGCAGTGGCTGTGTCCGCCGCCTACACCGAGGCTCCGGAAAAGGTGATAGAGGCTCTGCTGGAGGCCGGAAAGGTTTGTAAAGTGCTGGACGACCCTGCCCCCACCGCCGTTGTGGTGAATTACGGTCAGAGCGCCATCGACTATTCCCTGCGGGTATGGTGCAAGACCGAAGATTACTGGGACGTGCAGTTTGCAATCAATCAGCGGGTCAAGGCCATCTTCGACGAGAAGCAGGTTGCCATGACGTACCCCCATCTGAATGTACATTTGGATAAATAAAATTTTTACCCCCAGACCGGATAAATGCCCGGTCCGGGGGTAAACTGTTTTCGGACAGACAAAGCGGGAAGCTTGCTTGCCATGACGATGGGAATCAAAGGACACGCAACTGCCTGTCAAGTGTATCACCGGTAAGATGCGAAAAAGGCAGAGAGTTTTTGTAGAAATACGAAAATTGTCTGCCTACATATTTTGAATGCAGCACTTCAAATTTCAGTTTATCGAGCCAATGGCTCGATAAACTGAAATAATGCAAAATGCAGAATGCTGAATGCTGAATTATTTTAAAATACGTGGCCAAAGGCCACACATTTATTATGCATTATGCATTATGAATTCTGCATTATTTATTGAGCTATCTGCTCGATAAATCGGAATTTATACTTTATAGCGGTTGCAGAAGTCGTAGAGGGGGATCAGGGTCTCCAGGAACTCCCCTGCCCGCTTGCCCAGCTCCGGGCCGAACATCTCCGGGGATACTTCCTCGCTGCGGATGCAGCAGATGTCCCTTTTCCAGGCGTAGTAGGGCTCCAACGCCTGCTTGGGACAAGGCTTGGGCCGCTTATACCGCTCTGCCGTCAGCGGCAGGCCCGCAGCCTGCTCCGTATCAGCGATCAGCTGTAAAAATTCCTTGGGGCGCTTGGCAATGTCCTGCCGCAGCTGCTCCAGCACTGCCACCCGGGGCCGCAGCCAGGCAAAGCCGTAGCTGACTCCCTCCGGGCGGATCTCAAAGAACAGGCAGGGATTTTCCGCCCACCACTCCACATCCTGGCGGATGCAGATCCACAGGCTCTCCTTGTAAGGCACCGGGTGGTGGAGCCGGGCATCCCGATAGATGCGGCTGACCTTCAGAAGATTGCCGGGCTTATCCAGAAAGGGCTGAAACAGATCCCGTCCCAGAGCCTTCATGGGCTCGTATAAATGGTTTACATAATCTTTCTTGTGCTCCAGAAACCAGTCCCGGTTATTATTCATGCGGATGCCCCAAAGGAAATCCACCGTTTCCGGGGTGAAGCCTTGAAATTCCATATTATCCCTCGCTTCCCTCCGGCTTGGCCGGCTGGGCGGCGTTGTAAGCATCCAGCAGCACATCGTAGGCCAGAGCATAGGTGGTCATGACCTTTGGCTTTGCAAAGTACTCAAAGATCAACGTCAGCACCACATAGATCAGGTTGCCCACAATATAGAGCACCGCGCTGTCCACAGGCAACTGAATCCCCAGCACAGGCAACAGCTGGTCGGCAAAAGCGGGCAGCATCAGCACTGCCGGGATCAGATAGTACCACCAGTAGCTCAGATCCAGCCAAAGCAGCTTGAAACAATTACGCTGTGTAAGCTTGCCGCTCATCCGAGCTGCTTTCCAGGCACCGGTACCGGCCTTGTCCATAAGCACATAGGGAGCCAGGCGGAGCCGGTAAGCAGCCGGGACTGTCAGTCCCAGCAGCACCACGCCAAGGATGGGCAGGTACACCCGGGCCACCCGCTCTATGACAGCGGTGGGGATGGCCTCGATCAGCTGAGCATAATCGGTAATGCCCTGGTACACCAGCTGCGTGATGGCCTCCATAAAGGCCTGACCGTCCGGGGTTATGGAGTAGAGGATCCAGCTGCCATAGATGCTGGCAATTCCGATCACGCCGTAGATCAGCGTCTGCAGAAGCATCAGCCGCAGTACAGGACCTTTCCGGCGGAAGCCCTCCAAGAGACTTCCCGGCCAAGCGGCTTTGCCCCGGGCAAGACGCAAGGTGGCATAGACGATGCCCATGCTCCAGAAGGGTGTCGCTACTGCATAGACCAGGGCCAGGAATTGGCTCGCTGTTTCCAGGATGCTGCGCAGCTGCATGCCCGACAGGCCACCGCCGTTGGCATCGATCTGCCAGGTGATAATATAATTGCAAATGGTCATCAGCAGGGACACGCCAAGCATCACGCCGCTGTGGATCAGAATCAGCTTGCGGGGTGGGTAAGCCGCCACGCCAATGCGGCGTCCGGCTGTCTGCTTCAGCGCCTTCCGGTCACGGATCGTCATAAGGTCTCCCCTTTTCTCATACATGTACAAATAGTGTAAAACAAACTAAGAAAAATAGCAAATAAAAATTTTATGAACGTAGCTTTTTTCGGACAGACGTGGTACAATGAGGTAAATTACAATTACCCGGAGGTGGCTTATGGATCTAGGCGAACGGCTGAAACAGGCACGGCTTCAGGCCGGGCTGTCACAGCGGCAGCTGTGCGGCGATGTGATCACCCGCAACATGCTATCCTTGATCGAAAACGGCAGCGCCCGGCCCTCCATGGACACGCTGCGGTATCTGGCTGCCCGGCTGGGGAAGCCTATGGGATATTTTTTGGAGGAACAGGCTGTGACTTCTTCCAATACAGAGCTGATGGCACAGGCCCGACAGGCAGACCCTGCCCAGGTACTGGAGCTGCTGAAAGACTATCGGACACCGGATGCCACCTTTGACAGCGAGCGGTATCTGCTGGAAGCGCTGGCTTGTCTGACGCTGGCAGAGCGGGCGATCACAGATGGCAAGCCGGGACTGGCTGCCAGTCTGCTGACGAGAGCCTCCCACGCAGGGGAAAGCACCCCCTACTACACCCCGGAAACCGAGCGGCGCAGGGTGCTGCTATGCTACCAGGCAAAGGCAGAAGACCCGGTGGTACTGGCACAGCTGCTGCCGGACAACGGGTCAGAATTGCTGCTGCGGGCGCAGGCCGCCCTGGAGAACGGCGATCCCCCACGGGCCGGGACACTGCTGGATGCAGCCCCAACGCAAGATGCAGCCTGGCAGTATCTGCGGGCAGAGGTATATTTTACCCAAAAACAGTATGCACAGGCAGCGGCGCATTACGCACAGGCCGCCCCTTCCCAAAAGGTCTACGCCCGGCTGGAAGCCTGCTACCGGGAGCTGGGAAACTTTGAAAAAGCCTATTTTTACGCCTGTAAGCAGCGGTAAATTTCAGTTTATCTGGCAATTTAAATCTTTGACGCACCACCCTAAGTGCGTCATTCTGAGCGAGCGACAGCGAGTCGAAGAATCTTCGCATTACCAGAAATGCGTAGCAGAAATCTAGTGCGAAGATCCTTCGATTCCGCTTCGCTCCACTCAGGATGACGCTCCTTTGGAGCGTTAGAAACCACTCGGTAAATTGGAATTTGAAGATTAAAAAACAGCCGTGGCGCGCCACGGCTGTTTCTTTATTTCTCTGTGTCCAGCAAGTAGTGGACCTGGTGGACCACCTGGCCACCCTGATAATAATACCGGGGGACCCGGCGGCTGATGCCGCAGACAAATTCATAGTTGAAAGAGCCCGCCGCCTCGGCTGCCTGCTCCATGGTGATGACCTCGTCCCCATCCCGGCCCACCAGCGTCACCTGGTCATTGACCTGCACGTCCGGGATCTGGGTCACGTCCACCATCAGCTGGTCCATGCAGACCCGGCCCAAAATCGGTGCGCGCTTGCCGCCGATAAGCACATAGAAGCAGTTGCTCAAGCTCCGGCGGTAGCCGTCGGCATAGCCAACCGGGACTGTGGCCACCATGGTGGGTTTTTCCGTCACGTAGGTGCCGCCGTAGCTGATGGGGCGGCCTGCCTCCAAACACTTTACGTGGGTCACGCGGCTGCGCCAGCTTAGCGCCGGTGTCAGTGCCAGCAATGCAGGGTCTACCTCGTGGCTGGGGTACAGGCCGTAGGTGACGATGCCGGAGCGGACCATCTCGTAGTGGTTTTCAAAATTCATGAGACCTGCGGAGTTATCCATATGGCGGATCTGCACCTGGACACCCCGCGCCTGCAGCATCTCATAGAAGCGGTCGAACCGGGTCGCCTGCTCCCGTGCCTGGGACAGGTCCTCACAGTCGGCGGTGGCAAAGTGGCTGAACAGACCCTCGGCCTGCAGATTGGGAAGCTGGGCGATCCTGGCACAGATGTCCGCGTCCTCCTCGGTGACCTGGAAGCCCAGTCTGCCCATGCCTGTATCCACAGCAAAGTGGAAGGGGGCGGTCAGGCCCTTTTTCACCGCTGCCTCCGACAGGGCCACAGCGTCCTCATAATGAAAAATTGCAGGGCGGATCCCCTCCCGGATGGCGGTGGAGAAAGAACGCACAGGCGTATGGCCCAGGATCAGAATGGGGGTCGTAAGGCCTGCCTGCCGCAGCTCCATAGCCTCCAGCATAGAAGACACGCCGAAGAAGGCGCAGTCATCCTGCAGCTGCTTGGCCACCTGGATCGCACCGTGGCCGTAGGCATCGGCCTTGACGATGGCCATGACCGGCACGCCGGCTTTCTCCCGGATCGCCCGGAAATTTTGGGAGATAATATCCAGATCAATGGTCACATGGGTATTGTCGAATTTCAAAATTCTCAACTCCAGAAATTGCGTTTTTCCTATTATAGCACGGAAAAAAGAAAAAGTAAATGGGCGTATGAACAACGCACTTTCCTAAACGCGTCATTCTGAGCAAGCGCAGCGCGCCGAAGAATCTTCACATCAGCTGTACTGCTTAGCAAACATTCGGTGCGAAGATCCTTCGGCTTCGGCTATGCCTCCGCTCAGGATGACGCTTTTTTGTAAGACGGTGCAAGCATAATTTTCAATTAAAAAAGGACCGCAAGCGGTCCTTTTTCTTATTCCATGATAGTGCCGTCGGGGTGGAACAGGGGCAGCTTCTCCAGGTAGATCAGGTCGGCTCTGTCCTGGGCATCGCCCTCGGCCAGCACTGCCATCTTGCCTGCGATGATGCCGCCAGCCTTCTCCACCAGGGCCTCCAGTGCAGACAAGCTCTCGCCGGTGGAGATCACGTCGTCCACGATCAGGATCTTCTTGCCCTTCATCAGCTCTGCATCAGCAGTGTCCAGATACAGGTGCTGCGCCTTGGCGGTGGTGATGGACTTGACAGAAGACTCGAACACGCCGGTCATGTACAGCTTGGGACCCTTGCGGGCCAGGAAGTACTTGGGTGCGCCGGTCTGACGGGCCATCTCATGGGCCAGGGGGATACCCTTTGCCTCGGCGGTGATGATATAATCATACTCCGGAGCCACCTTCAGCAGCTCCCGCGCACAGGCCACGGTCAGCTCCTGGTCGCCGAAAATCACAAAGCCCGCAATATACAGGCTGTCAGTTACCTTACAGATCGGCAGATCCCGCTCCAGGCCTGCCACCTTCATACGATAGAACATTGCATATTCTCCTTTTGGGATATTTCAATCTTATTATAGCTTTGCAGGGGAAAAAGTCAAGCAAATTGACAGCCAGCCGCCAAGCCGCTATAATGAAAACAACCATTCAAAACGAGGTGCCTGCTATGGCAAATATTATAAAGATCACAGATTTCAACGACCCGGCACTGGATGTGTACGCCCGGCTGACCGAGGCACAGCTTTTAAACCGCCATTGTCTGAAGGAAGGCCTTTTTATTGCAGAAAGTCCCAAGGTCATCGACCGGGCGCTCAGTGCCGGCTACGAGCCAGTGTCCTTTTTGGTGGAAACACGGCTGTACCGGGGCGAGACGAAAGAAGTCATTGACAAGTGCGGAGATATCCCCGTATATACTGCTGAATTTGACCTGCTGACCCAGCTGACCGGGTATCAGCTGACCCGGGGCATGCTGTGCGCCATGCGCCGCCGGGAGCTGCCTGCTGTAGAAGAGATCTGCCGCAATGCCACCCGGGTGGCGGTGCTGGAGGATATCATGAATCCCACCAATCTGGGTGCTATTTTCCGGTCTGCGGCGGCACTTGGTATGGATGCCGTGCTGCTGACGCCGGCCTGCAGCAATCCCCTGTACCGTCGGTCCTGCCGGGTGAGCATGGGCACGGTGTTCCAGGTGCCCTGGACGTATCTGCCGGATGCGTGGCAGGAGGTACTGCACAGCCTGGGCTTCCAAACCGCTGCCATGGCTCTGCGGGAGGACACCCTGTCCATCGACGACCCGGTGCTGCAAAGCACAGAAAAGCTGGCTGTTGTCCTGGGCACTGAGGGAGAAGGTCTGCAGGACAGTACTATAGCGGCCTGCGACTACACAGTGAAGATCCCCATGTCTCACGGGGTGGACTCGCTGAATGTGGCTGCCGCCAGCGCGGTGGCATTTTGGCAATTGGGAAAACAAAGAAATTGAAAGTTGAAAATTATAGTGTTGCCGACAGCTTCTCCTCAAGCAGAAGCCCTTGAGATCGCCACGGGCGGCGGGAGACAGCCAGTGCCCTGCGGCTTCACAATGACGCGCTATTTCAACAGCAAACAACAAAAAACCTGCCGATGACAACGGCAGGAACGAACCAAGCGTGCCCAATGGTGTAACGATCACCGACAGGGTACGTAATGTATTAACAACCGGGACACCCGGCAAAGAAATAACCCTCAACTCATTCGCCTGACCACTGCGGCAAGTTGAGGGTTATTTCTCTTCTATCTTGATATCTAACATCTATTGGTTAACCTCTCTTTCTACAGGATGGACACGGCTTCTTCTCATGACGAAATTTGAATTCCTTCCGTTAATAAATTCAAAGGTGGATCTTTCATTTTATAGGATCGGAAGATTTTTAGAAGCAGTGTCTTGGGTGTTACATGATCATTGGTATCACCTCTTTGTGTCTATATCATAATCCATAATTTTGCAATTTGCAAGACGGAATGTTGCATAATATATCGGCTCAGCTTTCGTATAAATGGTAGAAAAGAGAAAATATTGCAATTTTCCGTTGACAATCCTGCTGTGCTTGTGATATGATAAATGTGTTGGGGCAGTCTTGCGACTGCCCCGGTTTTTATTTCTTTGTGCCGATGTTATTTTGCAGCTGGCGGATCTTGGCTGCGGCGGCTTCCGCCGTGGCGCCCACGGTCACGTAGCCCCGCAGAGAGCTTGCCTTGGCCTTGAGCATGGCAGATCTGGGCTGGATGAAGATCTGGGCACGGCCCTTGCCGTTACGGGCCTCCTGGACCAAATTGGCAACCGACGAGTTGCCGTCGAAGGCAAACAGAGCACAGTTGCGCCGCTCGAAGATCTCGTAATTGAAGGACTTGTAAATGCCCATCTCCTGGGTCTCCGTGGAAATGCGGATGCCCTTGATGTTGGCCTTCAGGAGTCTGCTCATCTGTTTAGGAGACATGAGCGACGGCACGATGCAATAGATATCAAAGCCGGGGTTGTGCTCAGCGATATATTTTTCGTGGCCGGAGAGCTTGTGGCCCATGACGAAGAAGACCTTTTGGGGGTCCAGCCGGTCCAGCAGCGTCTGCAGGTAGGCCTTATCCAGATCGCTGACCCGGGTAGAGGTGTGGCTGCCGGTAAAGCTGCCGCCTGCAATGATAATGGGGAACTTGTCCCAGGGCAGCTCCTCCAGATGATCCTTGAGCACCGGGTAGGAGGGCCGTTTGCGGATCTCAAACTTGACCTCAGTGGTATTTTCTCCGGGCTTTGCCAGTTCTTCCTCATAGTACTGCTCCACAGTACGTCCGGCAAGCAGCGGGCCGAAGGACGCCTGCTTGCGGATAAAGTTGGCTTCCTGCCGGGCAACGATAGCATCCTCAGCCGCCTTCATTTGCAAAAATTCCGGGTCGGTGACCCCAAGGAAGTTGGCAAGCGCCAGCTGCTCGTCGATGCTGTCGGTGCCGTACAGGCCGCAGCCGTCGGTGCCCATAACGCAGGAAATGCCGTTGGCCAGATAGCTCTTTAAGGGATGGCGGCGCAGGTCGATGATGTTATTCAGCCGCACATTGCTGGTCAGCTGGAACTCCAGGACGATGTTGTGGGCTTTGATCTTATCCAACAGCTCCTTGCCCTGGCGGCTGCCCAGCTTGGCGCAGTACAGGCCATGACCGATGCGCATATAGGGGAAAGCCTGTCCTGGCAGCAGCGACTCCTCCACCAGGCGGATGGCCTTGGCCATGTTGCCCTTGAGGGAATCGTTCTCACCGGCGTGGACACGGATGGTCCAGTCCCGGTCCCGGCTTGCGATGCCGACAACGATCTGGCTGATCACGGTGCGCAGCTCTGCAATATCGTTGATCTCCTCGCCCACAAAGTCGCTACCTACCACGTAGGGGTCGCGGCTTACAATCTGCAGTGCCTGTACAGCGCTGGTCAGGTAGTCGCCGGAGTCGATATTGTCCTTCACCAGGGTCAGGGGGATCCGGCGGATGGCCGCCAGGAAGCGGATGTCAACACCGGTCTCCTGCTTTACAAGCGGCAGAATATGGTGGATCTGCTCCAGCATTCTGGCGCAGGAGGCATCCGGCTTGACCAGGGTGGTGTCGCTGATCTCCACGTAACGGATATGCTTCTTGCTGTACTCTCTGCCGATCCACAGCAGGGTATCCTCGTAGAAGGTGATGCCGGTGTAATTGGGGTCTGTTTCGTCCCGGAGCATCCTGTCCAGGTAGCTGCGGATGTCCCGGTCCTCGATGCCATCCAAATTCTGCAGGGCGATCCGGTAGCTGGCAGGCTGCCCCTTGGTAAACACATAGCGGTACAGATACAGCTTTTCCAGGTTGGTGAATACCGCCTGGGAGTCCTTGAGGATAGACAGGGAGATACGGATCTTCTTGATGTTCTCCTTGGCATTTTCGATACCAAGCAGGATCAGGTCCGCGAAGTTGATAAAGGTATTATCATCGATGCGGCGGTCCAGGTGCTTGCCGGACAGACCGGAAAGGTCGACGGTATTTTTTACGGTCTCCCGCTGGGCATCCAGAAAGGCCTGCTGGGCCTGTGTCACCTTGAGCCCCAGCTTCTTGATGTAGTACAGGGGATAGCGCAGCTGGTGCTTGATGGCAAGGGCGATGAGTACATCGGCGCTCAGGTTGGCGTTGCCGTGGGTGTGCAGGTCGGTGGTCAGCTTCACCTGCTCCGGCACGTAGGATTTGACCAGTGTCTCCCGGAAGGAGTACTTATAGTCGGTGGTCTGGCTCATAAGGGTCTTGGCGATGGCCGGGATCACAGAACCCTGCTCGATCTTGCCATCGGGGTAGATGTTTGCCAGCTTGGTGCCGTTAAGCCGCAGGATATAGACCCGCTGGCCGTCACCCTTGATGTAACAGGGCACCTGCCCGGTGATGACTCTCTTGCCGCCAACCTGCACCGTGCTCTGCCCGGAGATGGTGGCAAAGTTCTGGATCAGATTGTCGGACTGGTGGTTGTTGGCGGAGACGGTGTAGGACAAAACATCCTGCTCCATATCCAGATGGACAACGATATCCTTCTCCTTATCCAGATACAGTTTTCCGAAATGGCCCATTCGTTCACCCCTATCGTCGCTTTTTTGTTATTATAACACAAGTTTGCAAAAAGAACAGCGTATTTTTATCAAAAGCCAAGGTCTGCACGCTGTCATTGTCGGCATCTGCCTTGCTTTTGGAGGTAGGCGGTGGTATAATGAGAAAAATTTTATTGGGAGGCTACTATGGATTACAAGGATCTGTTCGCTGCCATTCGGCAGCTGGAAGACAAGTACATACAGATGTGGCAGGAGATCTGCCTGATCGAAAGTCCCACGTCCTGCAAGGAGGGCGTGGATGCCGTTGCCGATTACTGCATCCGACATGCCGAAAGCCTTGGCTGGGAAGTGGTACGGGGCTGCGAGCCCGCGTCCGGTGATCCGGTGTGCATCACCATGAATCCGAAATGCACGGAGCAGGCCATCTGCCTGTCTGCCCACATGGACACGGTCCACCCAGTAGGCAGCTTCGGCGCCCCTGCTGTGCGCACCGAGGGTGATCACATCTACGGGCCCGGCGTCCACGACTGCAAGGGCAACATCGTGGCCGCCTTCATGACCATGGAGGCCCTGCAGCAATGCGGCTACACCAAGCGGCCCATCAAGCTGATATTGCAGAGCGACGAGGAGACCGGCTCGGCGGCCAGCCAAAAGCACACCGTGGATTTCATGGCAAAGCAAGCGGAAGGCTGCCTGTGCTTCCTGAATATGGAGCCGCACATTGCGCCCAAGGTCACCGTCCAGCGGAAGGGCATCATGAAGATCCGGTTTGATGTGACCGGCAAGGCCGGCCACGCCGGCAAATGCTATGACTTTGCCAGCGCTATCGCGGAAGCGGCCCACAAGATCCTGAAGGTGGAGTCCTGGAAGGAAAAAGAGGGTATCACCTGCAGCGTGGGTACGATCTCTGGCGGTACCGGCATCAACGTGGTGCCTGCAAGCTGTAGTTTTGCCATGGACGTGCGTTTTACCAATGTCGAAGAGCAGGATCGGATTCGCGCCTACCTGCAGGAAGTGGCAGATACAGCACACATTCCCGGCACATCCTGCGTCATGACTCTGGTCAGCACCCGCTTGGCTATGCCCAGAACAGAGGCTGCGCTGGCGCTGGTTGACCAAATGAACGGAATTTTCGCTAAGACCGGCCTGCCGGAGCTGATGCCCACGGCAGTGCCCGGCGGCAGTGACTGTGCGGACATGGTCAGCCGGGGCTTTGTAGGTGTGGACAGCTTGGGCATTGAGGGCGGCGGCTCTCACAGCATCTCCGAGTGGGCAAATCTGCGTTCTTTGATCCCTTGTTGTGACCGCATTGGTGCGGTGCTTTGGTATCTGTAAACAAACAACCCCCGGAAGCATGGCTTCCGGGGGTATCTTGTTAGTCTTCCATGGTGATCTGGCCGTCGATTCGGTTGCGCAGGGCATACAGGTCGTTAAAGTAGCCGGTGTACTCCACGTAGTAGCTGCTATCCGGGAACAGGTAGCGGTGCAGGTCGATCAGGTAATCGTCGGTCATGCTGGCGATGTAGTCCACGATGATCTGGTTTGGCTCCTCGTTCTGGCCGTAGGGAACTTCTCTGGGATACCGGGTTTGGTTTACATAATCTATATGGTGATGGAAGATGGGAGAATTCAGGTTTTCCTGCTGCAGGTCCTCCAGCAGCTGCTCGTAGATCTCCTGCATCATGGGCTCCACCACCCGCTTCAGAATGACACGGCCCGGCTCATTGGCATAGATCATGGAGTAGTTGGCCTTCTTGTAGGACTGGACCGCCGCAAAGTGGGCCTCGTCCATCTTGATGTAGGGCTTGCCGTAGCTGTTCTCGATGATGTTGACCACCAGGTTATTGATGATCTCGGAATTGACCGTGCCGATCTCCTGATTGGGGAAGGCGTTCTGCTCCACCATCTGAATGATAGCCGCGTCCTGCCGGTCCTTGCCAAGGTAAGCGATGATGTCGGAGATACGGACCACGTTGCCCTCCAGGGTGGACGGCTGGATCTTATTGGCGTAGCCGGCAATGGTGTAGGCCTTTTCCAGCTCTCCCTCGAAGTCCGCAAAGCTGTCCAGGGGCACGGGCCGGTACTCAGCCAGCTCGATCTCACCGTTATGACCGGCGATGCCGGACAGGGTCTGCAGGGAAAGGTTCAGGGGGAAGATCTTGTCCAGCACCCGGGCGGAATGGATGTTGTGGTTGAAATAGCGGCCGGTATGCTTGTGGTACAGCTCGTTCAGGTACACCTCGCCGCAGTGGGCAAAGGGGGTATGGCCGATATCGTGGCCCAGGGCGATGGCCTCGATCAGATCCAGATTCAGATGCAGGGCCCGGCCAATGGTACGGGCGATCCGGGACACCAGCTGCACATGCAGGCTCCGGCGGGTCACATCGTCATTTTTGATCAAGGAGAAGACCTGGGTCTTGTCCGTATAACGGTTATAGAAGGGGCTGTACATGATCCGGTCGATGTCCTTGGCAAACGGGGGTCGCCAGATCTGAGTGGGCTTATTGTCCGCATTGCGGCGCTGCGCCGCGCTGTCCGGGCAGGCCAAATCAATAAACGAGCGGTTTTCATTTTCCTGGGTCATCTGCTCGGCAAGGATCCAGGAAAGTACTTCTTTTGCCATAATGACACCTCCAAATACGTACTTTTTCTTTTATCATACCATAAACTATGTAAATTGCAAGAAAAAACCGGCGAACGCTCTGTGACACAGTCACAGTGCCGATTAATAAAATCTTAAGCGGCCTTACCGGTTTCTTAATTGGACAGGCTGTTTTTTCGGTTTTACAATAATTCCACCGAAATTACACGAAAGATGGTGGATACAATGGACTGGCGCACCATTCTTGCACTGATCAGCGGCATACTCAGCACACTGGTGGGCGTCTGCTATTTTTATCAGATCCTTTACCTGTTCCTTCCCTTTTTGAAAAAGCCACGGCCCCACAAGCCGGAAAAGCTCCACAGGTATGCGGTGCTGATCGCCGCCCGAAATGAAGAAGCGGTTCTGCCCCATCTGCTGCAGAGTATCCTGCAGCAAGACTACCCTGCCGAACTGATCACCGTCTACGTGGTCGCCGATAACTGCACAGACCGCACGGCACTGGTGGCCGCCCAATACAGTGCAAGGGTATGGGAGCGCTTTGACACCAGGCGGGTGGGCAAGGGCTATGCCATCCACGACCTGCTGGAGCACATCCGCAGCAGCCCAGAGTATGCCCTATATGATGCCTTCCTCATTTTTGATGCAGACAATCTGCTGCAAAGGGACTATATCTGCCAAATGAACCGCACCTGCTCCGACGGATACGCAGCCTTCTGCGGCTACCGCAACAGCAAGAATTTCGGCGACAGCTGGGTATCGGCCGGGCATTCCCTGTGGTTTCTGCATGACAGTGTCCATCTGAGCCGTTCCCGCCAGCTGGCAGGCATCAGCTGCGCGGTCACCGGCACCGGCTTTGGCTTCACCCGGCAGCTGCTGGAAACCATGGGCGGCTGGAATTTCTTCACTTTGACCGAGGATATTCAATTCAGCGTCTGGTGCGCTGCCCACGGCATCTGCATTGGCTACTGCCACGATGCGGTGCTCTATGACGAGCAGCCGGTGACCCTCCGGCAGTCCTTCCGGCAGCGGATCCGCTGGGTACAGGGTACTATACAGGTGTCTGTACGCCACGGCGGCGATATGCTCCGGGGCATGGTAAAGGGCGGACGGACCGGCATCGCCTGCATGGAGAGTCTTACCCTGTCCATGTGGGGCCACCTGGTATCCGGCACGGTAGGTGCGCTGAATTTGGTCTGGGCCGCATGCAATGGCGGTGTATGGGCGATGCTTACTGCGTTGCTCATGGGTGCTGTGTTCCTGCTGGCGACTTCCCTGCTGACTGCCGGATTGACGGTGCTGACCGAGCACCGCAGGATTCGGGCCACTGTGCCGCAGATGATCATGGGCGTGCTGGCATTCCCTGTCTATCTGCTCAGCTATCTGCCCATTACAGCGGCGGCTCTGTTTCGCAAGCGCCGGTGGCAGCCCATTGCCCACACCGCTGCCATCTCCGCGGAGGAGCTGCTGCAATAAAAGCACCCGCTCCTCAAATTTCCGTTTATCAAGCCGATGGCCCGATAAACGGAAATAATGCAAAATGCTGAATGCTGAATGATTTTAAAATACGTGGCCAAAGGCTACACATGCATTATGCATGATTGATTGCGCTATCAGCGCGATAAATCGGAATTTAGCTGTATACAGAAACCGGGTGCGTTGCAAAATGAATGCAACGCACCCGGTTTTTATAACGATCTTAACAGCTGCAGGCTTTCTTCGTCGCTGCACACAGGCTCCTGGGAGCCCTGCTGGAGCTTCCTGCTCAGGCTTTGTACCTGTGCTGTCCGCAGCTCCTTCCGGTAGGTGGTGGCATTGCAGCCAAACTCCTTTTGGCACACCGCATTCAAATACCGGGTATCCGAGAAGCCGCACTCCATACAAATATCCACCAAGTACATGGAGGTATCCCGCATCAGCGGGATGGCCCGCTCCAGCCGCAGCAGATTTAAGTACTCCTGAAAGGACATGCCAAACAGCTCCCGGAACACCCGGGACATATAGGCCGTGGTCACGCCTTCGGCCTTGGCCAGCTCCGACATGGTCAGCTTGGTCTTGTAATGCTGCTCCATGTACATGGAGATCCGGCGCATACGGCCCATTTTTTTCTTTTTGGCGGCGTTTTCCGCCTCGGTGCTCTGCTTGTGGGGCAGCAGCCGGTACAAGTCAGTCATCAGCAGGCTCATATGGCCGATGCACTCCATCTGGAAGCCGTCTGATTGGGCAAAATAGCTCTCTGACGCCTGCTTGATCCGGCTGCGCAGCTGCTCCGTCCCCTCCTGAGACAGGCTGCTCAGCGCGCTGCTGTCAAACACGGTGCTTGCCATGCCGGCAAAGTATTCCCGGGCAAAATAGCTGGAGATCCACAGTGTCAGCACCTGGGCAGGCTCCCGGGAAATAGAGGTGATCGCGTGGGGCTCATAAGCATTGAACAGCATCAGATCTCCCGGGTACAGTTCCCGGCTGGTGCCGTGGGCATTCACCCGTACGGCGCCATTGAGCACCATACCTACCTCCAGCACGCCGTGTTCGTGACGCTTGCCGGTGACGATCTGATGAACACCAATGGTGACATATTTGATTTTTTCGTAATAGACCAGTACATATTCTGAATGCTGTGCTGCCATATTCCGTCACCTTTCGTTTTGATTTTGTGTCTTATGCACATTTTGCATATATATTTATTGTGCACATTGGCTAAATCCCTGTCATTCTCAGAAATGTTATAGTACATTTTGACATGATTATATAGTACTTTCCTCAATAATGCAAGTAATTTTTATAAATTCTTTAATAATTTTTGTATTTTTCTCTTCTTTCGCATAACCTCCTGCATTTTTGTTATAGATAATTTCTTAAAATTGTATCTGTTCAAATCCGTATTTTTATGCTATAATATGGATATACAACCACCAACATACGGGGAGGACACGATTATGCGTCTGACATTTGGATACGGCAGCGGCGAGCAGGTCGTCACGCTGGATGAAAAGAATCTTTTGGGCGTGCTGACTGCCAACAAGATGGAGCATCTGCGCACCGGCGTGGAGGCCGTGGAGCATGCACTGGACAACCCTATCGGTGCTGCGCCTCTGGAAGCCCTTGTGAAGCCCGGTCAGAAGATCGCCATTATCGCCAGCGACATCTCCCGTCCGGTGCCCAGTTATGAAATCTTGCCCTCGATCGTAGACCGGCTCCTGGCTGCCGGCTGTCAGTGCCAGGATATTACCGTGGTCTTTGCTTTGGGCAGCCACCGCTGCCACACCGAGGAAGAAATGCGCCATTTGGCTGGCGACCGGATCTATGAAACTGTCCGCTGTGTGGACTCCGACCCGGCTGACTGCATCCACATGGGCACCACTGATGCCGGCACCCCTGTAGATATCACCAGAACCGTCGCAGAGGCTGACTTCCGCATCTGCACCGGCAATATCGAATTTCACTATTTTGCAGGCTACTCCGGCGGCGCCAAGGCCATCATGCCCGGCGTTTCCACCCCTGCCGCCATCCAGGCAAACCACCGGATGATGGTGCAGGAGGCAGCCCATGCCGGCAACCTGGATACCAACCCCATCCGCCAGGATATCGAACAGGCTGGCCGCATCTGCGGGATCGACTACATCGTCAACGTGGTGCTGGACGAGCACAAGCACATCGTCTACGCCGTGGCCGGTGACGCACACAAGGCCCACCGGGACGGCTGTGCCTATCTGGACAAAATGTACCGCAAGCCCATCACCCAGCAGGCCGACATCGTACTGGTCAGCCAGGGCGGCGCCCCCAAGGACGCCAACCTGTATCAGGTACAGAAGGCACTGGACAATGCCAAGCACGCGGTGAAGCAGGGCGGCACCATCATTCTGATGGGTGCGTGCCCCGAGGGACTTGGCAGCAAGACCTTTGAGCAGTGGCTGCTCAGCGCACCCACCGCCGAATCTATGATCGACCGGATCCACGCCCAGTTCCAGCTGGGCGGCCACAAGGCTGCCGCCATCGCCATGGTGCTGCAGAATTCCGCCATTGACCTGGTCAGCGAAATGGAACCGGATTTTGTGCGCAGCATTTTCCTGAATCCCCAGCCCAGCGCCCAGCAGGCACTGGATGAGGCCTTCGTCAAGTACGGCCCCGATGCCACGGTCATCGCCATGCCCTTCGGCGGTGCTACCTTGCCCATGATCGAATGACAAAAGCCGCAGGCATTAGCGTGATACTCTTAACGGAGTATCACGCTAAACGATGTTTGCCCTTGCGGGCAAGTGATGTTGACTTCGTCAGTGATGTTCACTGCGTGAGTGATGTTGTGCCTTCGGCACAGTGGGCAAACATCACATCACTGCGAGCTTATATTTGCGTAGCAAATGGCGAGCAACATCATTATGAACGTAGAGAATAACATCACTTTTGCGTCAGCAAATACATCACTTACAGAAAAAAAGAGAGAACATTTCGGTTTCCCGATTTGCTCTCTCTTTTCTGTTGTTAGTGGGTTTGGGCTACCGCCCAACTGCATTTGTGCTTACAAATGCGTTGCTGGTTCTTAACAAAAATTGAAAGAATTTTCAAATTCTCCGTTAAGGATAACACCCGTTTGCCTGCGGCTGCTTTTTATTCTTCAAATTTCCGTTGCTGAGGTATTGGGGTCTTCATCGCACCACCCTATGCGCGTCATTCTGAGCAAGCACCAGCGCGTTGAAGAATCTACGCATGATCCGCGCTGCGCAGCAAAAATTCGGTGCGAAGATCCTTCGACTCCGTTTCACTGCGCTCAGGATGACGCTCCTTGGGAGCGTCATCAGTGGCGCTATAAGTTAGAAAGCGGATCGCCACGTGGCTTCGCTCCTGGCAATGACAGGGTATGACGACGGTGCTTTGCAAACAGCGCGAGAAATTCGAATTTAGTCCACCATGTGGGTCTTGCAGATCTGACTGAAATAATGGCGGCTCTGCTTCCAGCGGCGCTCACCGGTGGTGTGGTCCACCCAGGTCAGACCGAAGCGCAAATGATAGCCGTCCAGCTCCTCGTAGGAGTCGGCATCGTTCCAATAGTAGTAACCCTTCAGGTTGCAGCCTGCCTCGATCAGACGGACGCACATGCGCAGGTGCTCACGCAGATAGCTGATCCGCTCCGGGTCGTTGCACTCCAGCTCCCGGTCGTGACGGTTGGGCAGCGCGCAGCCGTTCTCGGTGATGTAGACCTCCACATTGTGGAAGCGCTTGCAGATGTAGGACACCACGTCGTACAGGCCGGCGGGATACGGAGCAAACTGCTGGCCGGGGGCAGAATAGAAGCTGGCCGCATAGGTGCACTTCAGCGGCTTTTCCGGGTCGTACCGGGTGCGGGAAGCCACGTAATAATTCACGCCCACAAAGTCCATGGGCACGAACCACTTGTCCAGGTCCTCCTGAAAATGGGCAGGCATGTTGGCCGCCACAGAATCGGGACACTGGCGCAGCAGCACCTGGGGATAGGTGCCCTCCAGCATGGGTGCCACCCACCACTCGAAACGGCGGCTGGTCTGGCGCTCCGCGGCAGCAAAGTCATCCTCGGACATGGTTGCAGGAGAAATGGCAGACAGGCAGTTGACTGCGCCGATCTTGCCGCCCAGGTTCATGGACTTGTACAGCCGCACTGCCCGGTAATGGGACAGGATGCAGTGGTGCGCTGCCAGCTGGGAATCCCGGTAATTGTTGTCTGTGAAATAATCACCGTCCCGGAAGGGCGGGAACGTTTTGCGCTCGTAGCCGCCGCCGATGAAGATATCCGGTTCATTGAAGGTGCTCCACATTTTGACCCGGTCGCCAAAGCTTTCAAAGCAGACCTTGGCATAGGCCTCGTACCACTCGGGCATTTGAGGATTCATGAAGCCGCCCTGGTCCTGCAGGCACTGGGGCAGATCCCAGTGATAGATATCCACAAAGGGCGTGATGCCGCAGGAAATGAGCTTGTCGATGACCTTGTTATAGTAATCGATGGCCTTCTGATTCACCTGGCCCACACCGTCGGGAATGATCCGGGGCCAGGAAAGGCTCATGCGGTAGGTGTTCTGGCCGGTCCTCTGCATATCCTCGATATATTCTTCGTAATGATCGTAGAAGAAGCAGCCGCGGTCCGGCAGCTCCTCGGAGTAGCACTTGACCACCTGCTTGGCACCGAAGCCGACCTTTCGCATAGGCTTGCCTGCGTAGAGCTTGGCGTAGTAGTCCATGTTGCTCACGCTCTTGCCGTCACGGTCCCATGCGCCCTCCGACTGGAAGGCAGAATTTGCCGTGCCGATCATAAAATCCTTAGGAAGTCTGAATCCGTACATTGTATGTACCTCCTACAATATATTACTTTTCTCATACATGGCTTACGGGAAAACTGTCAATTATTTTTCAAAAACTGCGTCCGTTTTTCCTGTAACTGACTGATGAAGACTGCGGAATCCTCGTCTGTGTGCCAGCGGCGGTACTCCGACGCAGTCACGCCGAAGACCTTTTGAAACACCGCGTTCAGGTATCGGGTATCGGAGAAGCCGCATTCCATGCACACGTCCATCAAATAGACAGACGGGTCCAGCACCAGAGGAATCGCCTGCTCCAGCCGCAGAAGATTCAGGTACTCCTGGAAGGACACGCCGAACAGCTCCGTAAATACCCGGGACATGTAGGCCGGTGTCAGACCCTCCGCCTCCGCCAGCTGGGTCAGAGAGATCCGCTCCTTGTAGTGCTGATCCAAATAGACGGCGATCCGCTGCATGCGGCCTGTCCGCTTTTTGCATACCAGCTTCTGGGTATCGGTGTTCAGCTTATGGGGCAGGCTTTGCAGCAGGGCAGCGATCAGCCGGCTGACCGTGCCTGCGCATTCCAGGCGGCTGCCGGGCGTATCCTGGAAGTAATAATCCGCACTGTCCAGCAGCAGCTGCCGCAGCTGTACATGGGCCGGCACAGAAAAATCCGTCACCGTCTGCTGGGCAAAGACCGTGTTGGCGATGCCGGCAAAATACTCTCTGCCAAAGTTATGGGAGATCCACACAGACAGCACCCGGGCAGGACCACCGCACCCGCAAAGTCTATGGGGCTCATAGGGATTCACCAGAAAAATGCTGTCAGCCTCTACCTGCAGCAGCTTCCCCTCGCTGCATAGCTCCACCGTACCGGACAGCACCAGTCCCAGCTCCAGCACACCGTGCTCATGGAGCTTTTCCCGGTGCATATCCCGGATCTGCACGCTGATATGGCGCAGCTTTTCATACCGCACCAATACATATTCCGGCCGCTCAGCTGGCATAGGGCATCCTCCTCTGGTTTTGATTTACAAAACGCAGTCAAAAAACCGCGGAAAGTTCATTTCCCTTTGATTATACGGCCGTTTTCCCCTATTTGCAATTAACAAAACATGTCCCCCAGGTTAACACAAACATTAACCTGGGGGATCTTTTAGTCGCTGTCAATATAGTTGTAATACATGTATACCGGCAGATCCGCAGTGCTTTGGAAAAAGCTGGTCACAAATTCTTTAAAATCCTGCTCCTGGCTGGTCAGCTGCCGATCCCGGTGCCAGTACAGCCGTTGCTCCCATTTGACAGCCTGCTGCAAGGGCAGATACCGGATATCCGGGTGGTTATGGGGCGTGTGCTGGGTGGTGAAGGAGATGCCTCTGCCCTTAGCCACCATGTGGCGGCAAACCTCGCTGGAATACTCGCTGGCATATTTCAGCGGGATCCCCTCCTTGGCAAACAAGCTACGGATCCTGCTGTTCATGGACTGGCCGGGAATGGACAAAAAGATCACTTCGTCTACCAGCTCCGCCAGACTGACCCGATCTCTGCAGGCCAGCCTGTGGTCCTTGGGCAGCATCACGTAGAGTCTGTCCACAAACAGCAGCTCAGAATCTAGATTGGACTGCTGAATGTCATCCCGGTCGGCCAGCAAAAACACATAGCGGTTGAGCAGGTCGATCTCATGCAGCCGGGACAGATGGTAGGTGCTCACGGAAAGTGTCACATCCGGATTCGTCAGCGAATAGGCATCAAACAGCTCCATCCACAGGTTGGACGCGGTCACCGCCAGGGGAATATTGATGCTCCGCTCCTCCAGGGACAACTGCATATCCTTTTGGGCATTTTCAAGGCTGGCGAATATTTGGTTTACATAATTCAGGAAGATCTCTCCCTGCTTGTTCAGCACGATCCGGTTGTTGCTGCGGGAAAACAGCTTGACGCCCAAGTCGTTTTCCAGCCGGGAGATGGAGGCGCTCAGGGCCGGTGAGGACACAAACAGCTGCTCTGCAGCGGTCTTGATCTTGCCGCACTCAGCCACGGTCTTGAAATATTTCAGTTGCAGCAGTTCCATGGGCGTACCTCCTTTTCTTTATGATAACGGCATTTTCCAAAAAAGTAAAGCCTTCAAATCTCAGTTTATCGAGCCGGCGTGCCCCCGTTTGCGGTGCCCGGCGGTAGCGGCGCCCGGCGAAGCGGGCTTGCTCCCTGCCGACCGCGGCACACGCTGCGCCTTCACTCTTCCTGCCACCGGCAGCGCTCAGGCTCGCGTCCGGTGTCGATACGTTACGGACACTCCTTGTCATCGACAGTGTGTTACCTGCGCTCGAATGGGAACTGCAGTTCAAATTTCAGTTTATAGAGCCGTTGAAATCATCACTGCACCACCCTAAATGCGTCATTCTGAGCGAGTGTAAGCGAGTCGAAGAATCTACGCATGATCAGTACTACTTTGCTAATATTCGGTGCGAAGATCCTTCGATTCCGCTTCGCTCCACTCAGAATGACGCTCCTTTGGAGTGTTAGAAACCACTCGATAAATCGGAATTTTACGGGTGGGAATGCATTTCTTATGAATGGATGCCAATGTCTGCGAAAAGAGTATTTTTCATTTGCCTGCAACAGGTATGTGGTATATACTTTGACAAGACAGCATGGAAAAAGAAGGTCTTTTTATGAAAAAAACCATTGCCGGTGACAAGCCCTGGTACAAATGGGTGGTAGCGGCTGCCTGCTTTCTCATGATCTTTGTGGGACTGGGCTTTTGCAGCAGCAATAAAAGCATGTACCTGAGCGCCATCACTCAGGCGCTGGGCATCAAGCGCAGCCTGTTTTCCCTCAATGACAGCTTCCGTTTCATCTCCACCGCCATCGTCAATCTGTTTTTTGGCGCTCTGATCGCTAAATTTGGCGCACGGAGGCTGGTGGGCGTGGGCTTCGGCTGTCTTGCCGGGTCTGTGGTGGCCAGCCTGTTTGCCACCCGGCTGTGGCAGTTCTACATTGGCGGCTGCCTGCTGGGTGTGGGTATGGCATTCTGCTCCACCACCATGGTCAGCTATCTGGTGAATCGGTGGGTACCGGAGCATCGGGGCACCGTCACCGGCATCATCCTGTGCGCCAACGGCATCGGCGGCGCGGTGGCTGCCCAGATCATCAGCCCCATGATCAACGACCCCGCTGACCCCTTCGGCTACCGCCGGGCCTATGCTCTGGTAGTGATCCTGACCCTCATTGCCGGCGTACTGGTCACCGCGTTGGTGCGGGAGCCGCGAACGCTGCCCGGAACGGTACAGGCCAAAAAACGCCGGGGCAAGCAGTGGACGGGCATTTCCATGAAGGAAGTGCTGACGAAGCCCTACTTCTATGCCGCCGCTGTGTGCGTACTGCTGACCGGCATGGCCCTGCAGGGCATCCACGGCATTGCCGCCACCCATATGTACGACGTGGGCCTTGACAAAGACTACGTTGCCACGGTGCTCAGCGTTTCCGCACTGGTACTGGCCTGCTCCAAGTTTCTGGTGGGCTTCAGCTACGACAGGCTGGGGCTGCAGCTGACCGTGACCATCTGCGACTTGTTCGGCTGTGCAGCATTCCTGTGCCTGGCCTTTGCCGGTGCCGGCAGCGGCGTGCTTGCCATGTGCTACGGCGTGATGGCCTCTCTGGCACTGCCTTTGGAAACAGTGCTGGTGCCGCTGATCGCCGCTGACCTGTTCGGTGAGAAGGAATTCGCCAAGCTGCTGGGCATCTTCGTATCCCTGAACACCGCAGGCTACGCCCTAGGCACCCCGGTGGCCAATCTGAGTTTCGAGGGAACAGGCAGCTACCGCACCATTTTGATCATTTTCGGTATCATGATGGCGGTCATCGCCGTCGTCTTCCAGTTCATTATGATCAGCGCTTCCAAAGAGCGCAGGCGGGTAGAGGCCCTGGAAACAACCAAATAAAAACACGTCCCTGCTAAATACAGCAGGGACGCTTTCTTTAGAATTTCAGCAGG
>CAYVCR010000007.1:0-29086 GCA_964450205.1 uncultured Oscillospiraceae bacterium
GATGCCCACATCGACCCATTATTAATGATTTCATTATATCATACCAAAAGGAAAGCGAAAAGTTAGAAGTTCCTAATTTCTATTGAATTTTCGGGACAGATGTGGTATCATACTCTCGCCACACAAATCAATATCACCTTACGATAGGGAATGTGTTTTTACTTTTTGGTAAAAACGCATTCTCCGCTTTGCGTTCCCTATTGGAAGGTAGAGGATTTGTGTGGCAACAAATGGAGCTATGCGTTTTTCGGTGCGTAGCTTCGGCTACGCACTTTTTTATTTTACAGAAAGAAGGAACGCATTATGAAAAAAGTATTATCCCTAATCTTGGCACTTGTGCTGTGCCTGTCCCTGTGCGCTTGTGGAAAGAGTGAGGCCGTATTAAACTGTGAAAAACAAATTGAAAATCTTGGGAATATTACACTTGACAGCAGTTCCGCCATTGAATATGCCCGTATTGCATATGACGGTCTATCTGAAAAGGAACAGCAAAAAGTCGGTAATTATGAAAAACTAACCAATGCGGAAGCAGAGTACAATAGGTTGCTTGACGAACTCAATGCTAAAGTGGAAGCACTTCTGGCTGCCGAGCCGAACGCAGAAACATTGGATGAATTGAGAAAACTCCCCAATTGCGATAAAACTAACAAAGCAATTGCCGTTGTGGCATATAATATTCTTAAGCAATACGTAACACAGGACGGCACAAGTGCAGATTCCTTCACTTTTGAAGTGGATGGTGAATATTTAAAAGTTATCAAAGCGAACAGCAACTCTCGCGCAAACGCAAAAAGTTCTTTTAGATTATCCAGTAGTGAGTCAGAAATATGGTTTTATTCAACAGGCGGTGGCTTTTTCAGCCGTTGTGATATGTTCAAATATAATAAGCATGATGTTTGTTGGGTCAGTTGGATGACGCACTTCAGTAATGTTTCCTCCAAAGAGAAAGTATCTGGCTTAGGAATGGAAATATCCGGTGGAACAGGACTGCAGGAGTGGCCTTATACTCAATCTGAGGATACGCTGAATGAAATGTTTTCAGAAACAACTGATGCGGACGAGTTCCTGGAAGAATTGAATAACACACTAAAGCGGCTGGATATGCCCTTCTCCTCCTGGGAACTGGCAGGTTTGTATGACCCGGATATGCACTGATTATCTCCATATGTAAAAGACAAGGAGCCACACGGCTCCCTGTCTTTTTATGCTTCCAAATTTGTAGGCGGTGGGTCTGCTAATGTCGCACACTCTCGCCAATTCGCTGATGTTGAGTTGTCCGTTCTTATGGGCGGGGTAGTGGCGGAGAAAACTTGCGGGGATGTCCTCTTTACTCACTTGCGGATGCTCGATCTGCCGTCCCTTTGCTGCATGTGCATCATGCGGATCTGCCCGTCTCCCGGTTTTGTACGGTCAACCTTTAGATTTAAAACTTCCATATCTTAAAATCACCGCCCTAAAACATAAAACATGATAAAACAGGGTGTTTACTTATTAAATTTTTCTTGCTATGCTTTTGTCAAGAGAAAACACATTAAACGGAGGAATTGCGAATGCTGTATCCAAAAAATCAAGCGCCCCAGCTGTCCGATGCGCTGTTCCGCTCCCCCACCAGTGAATACCGCGCCATCCCCTTCTGGGCATGGAACTGCAAACTGGAAAAGGCCGAGCTGCTGCGTCAGCTGGAGGTTTTCAAGCAAATGGGCATGGGTGGCGTCCATATGCATGTGCGCACCGGCATGACCACCCCCTACCTCAGCGACGAGCATATGGATCTGGTGAAAACCTGCGCAGAAAAATGCCGTCAGGAGAATATGCTGGCTTGGCTTTACGACGAAGATCGCTGGCCCTCCGGTGCTGCCGGCGGCATCGTCACCAAGGACGAGCGCTTCCGTGGCCGACAGCTGCTGTTCACCGTAGAGCCCTATGAGGTCAGCATGACCCACGACAGGACCAGCCCCCACACCGTGCCTGCTGTCCGGAATGATAACGGCTGTCTGGTGGCCTGCTATGATATCATTCTGGACGAAAACGGCTGTTTGGCAAGTGCCCGGAAGATCGGGGCGCACGAAAGTGCCGAGGGCACCAAGTGGTATGTGTACGTAGAGTCCTTAAGCCCCATCAGCTGGTTTAACGGACAGACCTACGTGGACACTATGAATCCCGAGGCGATCCAGCGGTTTATCGATGTGACCTATGAGCGCTATCTGGAAACCGTAGGTGAGGATTTCGGCGGACTGGTGCCTGCCATTTTCACTGACGAGCCCCAGTTTGTCCGGAAAAAGGAATTGGGGTTTGCCAGCCAGATCCGGGATGTGATCCTGCCCTGGACCGAGGATCTGCCGCAGACCTACCAGGCTGCCTACGGGGAAGATATTTTCGAAAAGCTGCCGGAGCTTCTGTGGAATCTGCCCGACGGACAGGTTTCTGCCACCCGCTACCGTTATCACGACCACGCCTGCCAGCGCTTTGCCGAGGCCTTTGCCGATCAGTGCGGTGCCTGGTGCGGTCAGCATAACCTGATGCTCACCGGCCATGTGATGCTGGAGTCCACCCTGGAAAGCCAGACCACTGCCTTGGGAGAAGCCATGCGCAGCTACCGGGCGTTCCAGCTGCCCGGCATCGATATGCTTTGCAACCGAACCGAGTTCACCACCGCCAAGCAGACACAGTCTGCCGTCCGGCAGTATGGCAGAGAGGGTATGCTCTGCGAAATGTACGGCATCACCGGCTGGGACTTTGATTTCCGCGGTCATAAATTCCAGGGTGACTGGCAGGCGGCGCTGGGCGTTACCGTCCGTGTGCCCCATCTGTCCTTTGTGTCCATGAAGGGCGAAGCCAAGCGGGACTACCCCGCTTCCATCAACTATCAGTCCCCCTGGTGGCAGGATTACCGCCTGGTGGAGGATCATTTTGCCCGGGTGGCAACCGCCATGACCCGCGGCAAGGCACAGGTGAAGGTGGGTGTGATCCATCCCATCGAAAGCTACTGGCTCCACTTTGGCCCGAAGGATCAGACTGCCGGTATTCGCAATCAGATGGATCAGAATTTCCAAAATCTCACCGATTGGCTGCTCCACGGCAGCATCGATTTTGATTTTATTTGCGAATCGCTGCTGCCCGACCAGTGCAAAGCCGGCGGCGCACCGCTGCAGGTGGGCTGCATGGCCTATGATACCATCCTTGTCCCCAACTGTCAGACCCTGCGCAGCACCACGCTGGAACGGCTGGAGGCCTTCCGGGCAGCCGGTGGCCGACTGATCTTTATCGGAGATGCCCCCCGGTATGCCGATGCCCTCCCCAGCACCCGCGGCAGCGACCTGTTTGCCCTGTCTGAGCACGTGGCGATGGGTCGGGAAACCATTCTGGAAGCACTGGAGGCTGACCGCCTGGTGGATATTCGCACCGCTGAGGGTCTGCGGACGGATAATTTGGTCCACCAGCTGCGCAAGGACGGCAGCGACTACTGGATGTTTATTGCCCACAGCAGAGCAGACTATAACCCGGATGTGCCGGCCTGCCAGGAGCTGCGTATCACCCTCCAGGGGGAATACGGTGTGATCCGATACGACACCATGACCGGCCACATTGCCCCCATGGCCTCCACTGTAGAAAACGGCAAGACCGTGATCCGGACGAAGCTTTGGGATCTGCAGACCCTGCTGCTGCGCTTTACGGACCGGGCAGCCGTGCCGGAGGCAGCAACGGAAATGCCGACGGCGGCGGGCAGACCCATCCCGGTGCCGCTCTGCGTGGACTACACGCTGGAGGAACCCAATGTGTATTTGCTGGACAAGGCGGAGTTTGCGCTGGATGACGGCGCTTATCAGCCTGCCCAGGAGCTGCTGCGGGCAGACAATGTCATGCGCGCTCAGCTGGGCTGGCCCAACCGCACCGGTAAGGTGGTGCAGCCCTGGGCCATTGCGGAAAACGAGCCGGAGCATACCATGCATCTGCGTTTTACAGTCCACTGCGCCTGCGCTTTTGATCATATCAAGCTGGCTACCGAGGACGCGGAGCTTGCCAAAGTGACCGTGAACGGCAGCAGCATTGCCGCCCAGCCTGACGGCTGGTTCTGTGACAAGTCCATCGGCACGATCCCCATCGGCAGCCTCCGGCAAGGTGAAAATATCATCGAGCTGTCCCTGCCCATTGGTAAGCGGATCGGCGCTGAGTGGTGCTATCTGCTGGGCAATTTCGGTGTCCATGTGATGGGCGAGTATCGGTATCTGCTGCCCCTGCAGCCCCAGCTGGGCTTCGATACTGTGACCTGTCAGGGTCTTGCCCACTACGGCAGCAATCTGACCTACCGGATCCCGGTCACCACCCATGGCGGCAGGCTGCGCGTCCGCATCCCCCATTACGCAGGCGCTGCCATCAAGCTGAAGGCCGGCAATGCGGAAGGCAGTATCGTCTATCCGCCCTATACTGCTGTCTTGGAGCTGCCTGCCGGTGATCACACCCTGGAGCTGACACTTTTGGGCAACCGGGAGAACTGCTTCGGCCCGCTCCACAATGCCGACCCCACCATGATCCGGGTCCGCCCCTCCACCTACCGCACTGTGGGCGACAGCTGGACAGAGTCCTACCGGCTGAAGAAGCTGGGCATCCTCTCCGCACCCATTCTGGAAGAAATTTAAATCATGAAAACAGGTGGACTGCCCATTCGGCAGTCCACCTGTTTGTCATTATCTGCCAGCACCGAGCAGGCCTGCAGTGATAAAAGGCGCTGTCTCACTAAGGTAAAAATTCCAATTTAGAATCGTAGGGACACCCCTCCGGGGTGTCTGAAACCGAAAAATCGGCACAAATTGTGCCGATTTTTCCTTTTGTTTGTGGTTGAGCGGACACCGCGGGAGCGGTGTCCCTACAAATAATCATTTTGAGACAGCGCCGTTTGTATCAATGCTGGGTGCGGTTTTCCATGTGGCCGGACTGGATCACCGGCGGCTTGGGGTCTTTTAACTCCCAGGGCACCGGCTTTTGCTCTTCTTTTTTCTTCTCCTGCATACAAAATCCCTCCCCTGCCAGTTTGCGCAGAGGAGGGATTTTTCATGCAAAGCTTAAAATGCAGCACCGGTAATGGGAAGATCCTTCGACTCGCTATGCTCGCTCAGGATGACGCTTCTGGGTAGGTACAGAAATAATTTTTAACTTTCCATTTTCCGTTTCCTGCGGCTGGGCAATTCGCTGTACAGGGCGCTGCCCAGGATCAGCACCGTGCCTGCGATGCCCCAGACGGTCATTTTCTCCTGCAGGACCAGCGCCGACAGCAGCACCGCGATCACCGGGTCCAAGTAGCTGAACACCGCCACGGTGGTGGCAGGCAGCTTGCCCATGGCGCCGAAATACATGGTATAGGCCGCGCCGGTATGGACGATGCCCACCACAGCCAGCAGCACCCAGCCCACAGGCGTCACAGCGCCCATCTCCCCAACACCGGTCAGCAGCATATAGGGCAGCACCACAAGGGCCGCCACGCCCAGCTGCAGGACGGTCTTGTCGTAGGCGGGAATGGGCTTGAGCCGCTTATTGAGCACCATGACGGTGGCATAGAAGGCTGCCGCGCCGATGCCGCACAGCACACCTGTCAGCTCGGAAAGCCGGGGGATGCCGCCCTCGATGATGCCTGAGACGAACACCATGCCGATGAGCGCCACGGCGATGCAGATGATCTTTTTGACGGTGAGCCTTTCGCCGATGAGGGGCGAGGCCAGCAGCAGAAACACCGGCGCTAAGTAATAGCAGACGGTGGCTGTGGCCACGGTGGTGTAGCGGTAGGCCTCAAACAGCAATATCCAGTTGACACCGATGGCTGCGCCGGACAGGATCAGCAGAAGCAGATTCTGCTTCACCGCCGCCCGGTCAAAGCGCTTACGGGTCAGGAGCATGAACAGCAGCAAAAAGCCGCAGCCCAGCACGCCCCGGGCAAAGGCGATCGCTGCCGAAGACAGGCCGATACAGCGTACGCACAGGCCGATGGTGCCGAAGATGCCCATGGCGGCCAGGAATTGGAGTTTTGGTAGTTGATTTTTCATAGGAACACCTGTATGGATAGAACGCAGCCTCGTAAGTGCGTCATTCTGAGGAGGCGCAGCCGACGAAGGATCTGCGCATCGAATGGCTGCTGCGCAGCACCGGTAACGCGAAGATCCTTCGACTCGCTATGCTCGCTCAGGATGACGCATGTTTGATGGTGCGAAAAATAATTGTCAATTGTCCATTGCCCAGCCGGGCTTGGCGGAGAAGGTGACGGTTTCGCCCTTATGGGGGAAGGTAAGTGTGCAGGAAAAGAGCATGGGGGCAGTTTCCTCTGCCCGGGAGCCGTACTTGTGGTCGCCCACCAGCGGATACCCACGGGAGGCGAACTGGACCCGGATCTGGTGGCTGCGGCCCGTGTGCAGGCGGATATGCACCAGTGAGCGCTCGGAAGCGCGCAGGCGGGTGAATTCCAGCCGGGCAGCCTTGACCCCGGCGCGCTGCTTTGTGACGACGAAAACCTTGTTTTTCCGGCTGTCCTTGAAAAGCAGGTCCTGCCAGTCGCCGGTCTCCGGGGGCGTGCCGTGGACCAGGGCCACGTACTCCTTGACCATGCGGCCCTCCTGGATATCTTTGGAAAGCCGGGCAGCAGCAGACTTGGTGCGGGCATAGACCATGACACCGCCCACATTCTTGTCCAATCGGTGGAGCGTATAGAGCTCGCCGCCCAGCAGCTGGGGCATTTCGTGCTCGGAGTCCACGCCCACAGGCTTGACGCAGACGACGATGTCCCTGTCCTGGTATAAGATGTCCATAGGCGCTCCCCCTTCGCGTTTTTTCACAGTATAACAGACATGGCAAACGGTGTCAAATTTCCGTTTATCGTGCCGCTGGCAGCCCGCCGAAAAAGCGTCATCCCGCGCGTAGCCGAGGGATCTTCGCACCTGATCTCTGCTGCGCAGCAGGGATCATGCGTAGATTCTTCGACGCGCTGGCGCTTGCGCAGAATGACGCGCATATTGATAGTGCAGAGAAAATTTTCAATTAAAAATGCGCGCTGCAAAATGACTGCAACGCGCCCTAAAGCGTTCGCCCGCGGGCGACGTTCCGTCGCCCCTACCGATTCTAACAGGCATTTTTTGTATTTTGCAACACGCATCTTTGATTATACGGGTTTGCCGGAGATGTAGACGGTGTTAAGGGACAGGTCGGCGTTCAGCACCAGCAGGTCGGCGGCTTTGCCCGTTTCGATCGACCCGACCTCATCATAGATGTCCGCTGCCCTGGCAGGCACGGCGCTGGCGGCGTAGACTGCATGTGCCAGGTCGCACACGCCCCAAGCCACCAGGTTTTTGACCTCTTCCAGCAAACAGGCGGTAGAGCCGGCGATAGTGCCATCAGACAAGTAGGCCTTGCCGTCCTGAACGGTGATGGGCTGGCCGCCGGAGGTATACGCGCCGTCGGGCAGACCGGCAGGCCGCAGGCTGTCGGAGATCATGCAGAACCGCTCGGCGCCCACCTGCCGGTACAAAAGAGCCACCATGGCAGGATGGACATGGAAGCCGTCGCAGATACACTCGCAGAACACGTACGCCCGCTCCATGGCGGCCGCCAGCACGCCGGGCTTCCGGTGGTGCAGAGGGGTCATGCCGTTGAAGGAGTGGGTCAGGCCCCGAGCGCCTGCGTCGAAAGCGCTGGCCGCGGTATCGTAATCGGCAGCGGTGTGGCCTGCAAAAATGCGCACATCCGTCCGGTTTTTGATAAATTCCAGCGCGCCGTTCTTTTCCGGTGCCAAGGAGAGAATTTTCACCATATTGCCCGAGGCGGCCTGCAATGCATCGATGAGCGCGTGCTCCGGGTCACACAGATACATGGGGTGCTGAGCGCCCTTGTACTGCTCCGAGAAGAAGGGGCCCTCCAGATAGATGCCGCGAATTTTCGCGCCCAAGTCCTTGGCGGCGCAGATACGGGTGTTTTCTGCGGCCTTGAGCATATTCTCCTTCGACTGGGTCATGATGGTGGAAAGCACCGTGGTGGTGCCCACCTGGGCCATGCGCTTGCAGATGGCAGCGGTGGCCTCGGGGTCGCCGTCCAGATGGTCACCCCCGTTACAGCCGTGGGTGTGGATATCCACAAGGCCCGGGATCAGATATTTGCCGCCCAGGTCCTGGCCGGGCAGCTCCGTATTTCCTACAGACTGGATCACGCCATCTTCCAGCACCACGTCGGTGGTGACAAAAGAAAGCTCCGGCAACAGGACATTTGCATTTTTTAAGACAGTTACAGACATAGGAAGTCCTCCAGCATTTTGTTAAGATACGGATCGCCGCGCCAGTGTGCGCACCGGCTCGCGATGACACGGTATTTTGATAGATATTTTTATTATAGCAGTGCCTTTTTTCACAGGCTTTGATGAAACCGCCTGTGTTTTTATAGAAAAAGACTTTTTGCTTTTCATTTCGGCTCTTTTGTGGTAAGCTACCGTTGAGGTGATCAGATGGAACTGAAAACTGTCACATTTCGAAAAGATCTTGTGATCAATGCTGTGCATGCAGTCCATTATTACGAACTGCCCAAGCATTTCACTGCCCCCCGGAAGCAGTACCCTGCATGGGAGCTTGTGTACGTTGACCGGGGCAAGCTGATCGTGAATACCGACGTGGAGTCCTTCCCCATGGCCAGCGGTGAGCTGATCCTGCACCCGCCCGACGTGCCCCACAATCTGCAGGGTGACGGCAAAACCGCCGCCAATGTGCTGACGGTGCTCTTCCCCTGCCGGTCGCCCATTCTGTACGATCTGAAAGGAAAACGGCTGCGGCCCAACACCGCTCAAAAGGCAGTGCTGAAGGATATCCTCAGAGAAAGCCGGTCAAGCTTTGCCTCCCGGCTGGATGACCCCAACGACCATAGGCTGATCCGGGAAAAAGACCCGCCCATCGGCGCTGAGCAAATGATCGGCTGCTACCTGACCACACTGCTGGTCAGCCACCTGCGGCAGGTCAACCGCCCCCAGGCTGTGGACAAGAAGATCGGCTCCCAGCCTATGCTGGATGCCATCATCGCCTACATGGAGGACCATCTGACCAGCAAGCTGTCTTTGGAGCTGCTCAGCGAGGAATTCCACGTGAGTCCCTCCTACATCAAACGGCTCTTTTCCCAGTACAAGCAGATGGGCACCATGAAATTCTTCACCACCATGAAGATCGAGCAGGCCAAAAAGCTTTTGCGTGAGCGGGAAAAAAATGTCTCCCAGATCGCTGAGGAACTGGGCTACGACAATATCTACTATTTCTGCAACCAGTTCAAAAAATTTACCAACATGTCGCCCATGGAGTACCGTAAGAGCGTCAACGCCATCAGTAACCTGGGTACAAAATATAAACGATGAGAGGTTTTTCTTATGGAACGGTTTAACATTCACGTCAATGTCAAAAATCAGCCGGTGCTGGACCCGGCTTTTCTGCCCATCGGCCTGTTCAACAAGGCCTTCCTGGAAACTGCCACCAAGCCTGTGAGCTTCGCTCTGGAGCGGGAGAACGGTCAGGTGGCTGTGGTAAACACCAAGCTCCACGGCACTGCTGAATACGCAGAGGCCGACCGCTACTACGCCGACCGGCTGGTCAAATGCATGCTCTGGCAGAAGGGCGGCTTCAAGGTCTACGTGACCGACCAGACCGTTTACGCCCAACTGAAGGCAGCCTACGCCCCCGGCGGCAGCCGTGCCTTCGATGCTGACTTCATGGCCACCGTTTACGAGCACCCCTTCCAGGTGGTGCTGTGTGAGGCCGTGCCCCAGGAAAAGGGCGCTTCCCAGGCCATCGGCCGCCACCTGGGCGGCTGCCGCATCGGCTTCGATGCAGGCGGCTCTGACCGGAAGGTCTCCGCTGTCATCGACGGCACGCCGGTCTACTCCGAGGAGACCGTCTGGTTTCCCAAGGTCAACGCTGACCCGGACTACCACTATGAGGGCATCGTGGCTGCCCTGAAGGCAGCCGCTGAAAAAATGCCCCGGGTGGACGCGGTGGGCGTGTCCTCCGCCGGCATCTACATCGACAACAAGACCATGGTGGCATCCCTGTTCCTGCAGGTGCCCAAGGACGCATTCAAGGCCAAGGTCCAGGACATCTACATCCGGGCGGTGCGGGACACCTTCGGCCCCAGTGTGCCCCTGGTGGTCTGCAACGACGGCGACGTAAGCGCCCTGGCCGGCGCTATGGGCCTGGGCGAAAATAACGTGCTGGGCATGGCCATGGGCACCAGCGAGGCTGTGGGCTTCGTGGACGCACAGGGCAATATCACCGGCTGGCTCAACGAGCTGGCCTTCATGCCTGTGGACGCTGCCCCCGATGCCATGGAGGACGAGTGGTCCGGCGACATCGGCTGCGGTGTCAAGTACTTCTCCCAGGACGGTGTCATCAAGCTGGCACCCCGGGCAGGCATCGAATTGGACGAGAGCCTGTCCCCTGCCGAAAAATTAAAGGTGGTGCAGGGTCTGATGGCGCAGGACGACCCGGCGGCTGCGGACATCTACCGCACCATCGGTACTTACCTGGGCCACAGCCTGGCCTACTACTACGACCTGTACGGCTGCCGCCACGTGCTGCTGCTGGGCCGCGTCATGTCCGGAAAGGGCGGCGACCTGATCCTTTCCGAGTGCCTGCGGGTGCTCTCTGACGAGTATCCGGAGTGCCCCGTGCAGCCTTCCCTGCCCGACGAAAAGACCCGCAGAGTGGGTCAGTCCGCCGCGGCTGCCTCTCTGCCGGAGGTATAAACGGAAATAATGCAAAATGCTGAATGCTTTTAAAATGCGCGGCCAAAGGCCACACATGCATTATGCATTCTGAATTCTCCATGATCGATGGCGCTATCGGCTCGATCAATCGGAATTTCATAAAATCTTTCGTTGGCAGGTGGGGAAATCTGTGGTATACTGGTAGCAAATTTCCGATCACCTGGGAGGGGTATTCATGAAAAAAGCGATCTGCGCGGCGCTGGCTGCCGTGTATTGTGTGGGTCTGTGCGGCTGTGCCGCAAGCGGTGCAGGTCTTGTATGGACCATCCTGCTGCTTGCAGCCGGTGTGCTGCTTCTGGGCTTCGCGGGACTGCGGACGTACCAGTACCTTGGCTACCGCAAGCGCCGCCAAAAGGCCGGCAAGCGGGTGCGGCCCCTGGACTTTCTGACCATCCTGCTCTACATTTTGGCTGTCGTCTGCCTGGTGGTGATCCTGCTGATCCCCGGCGGAGAGAAAACCCCCGATACGCCGGAAGACCCGGAGCAGACCGAGCAGACCACCACCGAGCCTACCGAGCCGCCCATCGTCTACGCCCCTGAGAAGACGGCCCAAACCGATCCGGCAAATTGGAGTATTTCCTGGGAAATCTACAAAGACGGCGTGAAGGTGGACAGCTATCAGCGCACCGAGCCCATCTGCTTCGGCGAGGACAGCGACTATTTTTCCCTGCCGGGCATCGCCACCTTCCGGGGCAACAACTACCGCAATCAGACCACCTACGGCTCTGCCGACATTGTGGATAAGACCCTGACCACCGCCTGGACTGCCCAGACCGGCACGCTGGAGGGCGGTGTCTGGTCCGGCTCCGGCTGGACCGGTCAGCCGCTGATCGTCCAGTGGGACGACGCCACCAAGGCCATCATGAATCTCTACCCGGAAAAGCAGGCCAAGGACGGCCTGGTAGAGGTGATCTACGCCACACTGGACGGCCACATCTACTTCCTGGACCTGGATGACGGCTCTGCCACCCGGGATCCCATCGAGCTGGGCATGTGCTTCAAGGGCGCGGGCGCTCTTGACCCCAGAGGGTATCCCATTATGTACGTGGGCTCCGGCGATGTGAACTACTACGGCGAGCGCCCCCACGCCTACATCCTGAGCCTGATCGACGGCTCTGTGCTCTACGAATTTGGCCAGGACGACCCCCTGTCCCTGCGGCAGGACAACAGCCGCTGGACAGCCTTCGACTCCTCTCCCCTGGTGGATGCCGAGACCGATACCTTGATCTGGCCCGGCGAGAACGGCATCCTCTACACCATGAAGCTGAACACCCAGTATGACCAGGCCGCAGGCACATTGTCCATCGCCCCCTCTGACCGCGTGGTCACCCGCTACTCCACCGCCCGCAGCGGCGAAGAGAGCTACTGGTACGGCTACGAGGCCAGCGTCAGCGTCTGCGAGGGCTACCTGTACGTGTCGGAAAACGGCGGTATGTTCTACTGCATCGACCTGAACACCATGGAGCTGGTGTGGGCCCAGGATACCAAGGACGATTCCAACGGCTCACCCGTCTTTGAGCGCACCGGTGAGGATTCCGGTGCCATCTACACCGCGCCCAGCCTCCACTGGACCCAGGACGAGAATGCCCAGGGGCAAGTGAGCATCTACAAGCTGGATGCCATCACCGGCGAAGTGCTGTGGCAGACACCCTACCAGGTCCACACCGTCAGCGGCGTGTCCGGCGGTGTCCAGTCCACCATGCTGCTGGACGACCGCAACGGTCTTGTGTACTGCACCATCGCCCGGACCCCGGATGTGTACACGGGCCTGCTGGTGGCCCTGGATAAGGACACCGGCGAGGAGGCTTGGCGCATGGACATGACCAACTACGCCTGGAGCTCCCCTGTGGCCTTCTACGGAAATGACGGCACGGTGTATCTGGCGGTGGCCGACTCCATGGGCTACCTGTTCCTGCTGGATGCCAAGAGCGGCACGGTGCTGCAGACCATCGAGCTGGGCGGCCTGGTGGAGGCATCGCCTGCCGTCTACGGCAACAAGCTGGTGGTGGGCACCCGGGACGAGAAGATCGTCTGCATCGAAATATCCTAAGTCCAAAAGCACCCCTTCCGGGGGTGCTTTTTTAATTTCTGCATTCTGAATGCAGAACCGTGGTATTTCCTTCGGAAATGATTATCATGGCGCTGTCTCACTAAGGTAAAATTTTCAATTCAGCATCGTAGGGACACCCCTCCGGGGTGTCTGAAACCGAAACATCTGCACAAATTGTGCCGATGTTTCCTTTTGTTTGTGGTTGAGCGGTGTCCCTACAAACAAGCATTTTGAGACAGCCCCATCCATTTCGCATTTCCCATTGGGCGTTATTTCCCCTGCTGGGTGCCAAAATAAAAGGACACCACCATGGAAATGATGATCATGGCGTTGTCCGGCGAAATACTGCCCCGCAGGGCCAGCACCGTAAACACCACCATCACCGTAAAGGTCACCATGGTCTTGACCTTTACGAGATTGGCAAGATTCTGCAATAGATTTTTCATAGAGACTCCTTTCCGAAGGTTCCGTTTGCAGAGCAGAAGGTCAGCCTCCTGCAGGGCAGGGGCAAGCCTCTGCCCGGCAGGTGTTTCAGACATTCCAGACGGCGGGGGCAAGCCCCCGCCCTGCATTGCGCCTGCTCTGCAAATATCGATTTGATGTCAGTTGCTTTCGGCCTGCTCCAGGCAGGACAGCCGGCGGTTGAGCCCCCGGATCTGCTCCTGCATCACCGGGATCTTCTCGGCAAAGCCGTTATGCGTCCGGACCTCACGGGTGAGCTCCTGGATCTTCGTGTCCGTGACCGCCTGGGCGACGGCGGTATTTTTTTCGCTTTTGCGGGCGGTGGCCATGCAGGTGATGACGACACCGGCAAGGGACAGCCCGCCGGTGATCAATGCCACCACGATGGCTTCTGTCATGCATCTACCTCCAGGATGAAGGCATCTGCAAAGCCTGCGGCCTGGGCCTTTTTCAGCTGGTTCTCGGCGTTTTCCCTGACTCTGTACGCGCCGATCTGCACCCGGTACAGGGTCTCCCTGACCGGTTCAACAACAGGTTCCTTCCACTCGATGTCCAGGGTCTTCAGCACGCCCTTTGCAATGGCGATGCCCATGGTCTTCTGCTCGGCGGCGGTGTCCACCATGTCCAGATCCTTGGGAGTGTCCATGAAGGCGCACTCCACGATCACTGCCGGGCAGGCCGTGTTGCGGATGAACAGGTAGCCGTCCACGCCCTGGGAATTGATCAGGGTCTTGGCGCCCCGGGAGTTCTGGCCGATGGCCGTGACCGCCTCCAGCACGTTCTGCGCCAGTACCTTGCCGGTGCCGCCGTGCCGGGAGTGGTAGACCTCCGCCCCGTCACCGCCGCCGGCGTTGTTGTGGATATCCAGAGCCACCGCCGGGTCAAAATCGTTGCACATGGCGATCTTGCCGGTGAGGGTCTCGTCCTCGTCGGTCTCCCGGCTCATGAGCACCACAACGCCGTGGCGCTCCAGCTCGTCCCGGCAGGCAAGGGCGATCGGCAGATTCAGGTCCTTCTCATAGAAACCGCCCGCCACAGCGCCGGGATCCGCACCGCCGTGGCCCACGCCGATAAATACTTTCATTTCCATACTGTTTCCTCCTCCATGATCCTTTAACAGGATTCCCAAATTTCCACACCCCGCAAGCCTTGGCAGGTGTCTGCGTGATTGTTCAGCATCAGCAAGTTGCCAAAATAGTGGTCCATGTCGTGCAGATAAGGGAGAATACACGAGGCTGTGCTGCCATAGCCCAGTTCACGGCCAGGCTGATCGACTATCAGGCCAAACACGAGCTTTCCTGCCCGCACAGCCTCCTGGATCTGGCGCAGTGTCTTATCGGCAAAAAAGCCGTAATGGGTCCTCTGGCAATCCGTATCCTCCGCCTCGCCCCAGGTCAGATTGACGATCATAATGGGCATCTCCGGCAGGTCTGCGGCCTCCCAGGCGGTGGGTCTGCCTGTTTCGTCCACAGCCTTGACCACCACCGTCTGGCCCACCTGGGCCTCCACCGCTGGGATGCAGTCATCCAGCCGGGCATCCAGCGCTGCCGTTTTGTCTGCCAGCTGCTGCCACACAGGCAGGTCCGGGTCTGTGCTCTCGTCACCGGAGGGGTCTGCGCCTGCCTCCACAGTGCCAGCCTCGGCCCACACCGTGGGGATCACCACCGTGCCGTCAGCGGATGCGCCATACACGCCGATATATACTATGCAGCCGTGCTTTCCTGTGATTTGGGCAGGAAGGGTGGTGCTCTCCCCGATCCCGACACGGTCCAGGGTCAGATCCCCTGCGCGGAACACGGCGGTTTTGATCAGATCCTGCCAGGTCTCGTCAAAGCAAAAGGTCACCGGAATGCCTGCCGCACCGGAGGTGATCGGCCCGGTGACGGCTGCCGTCGCACCGGCGCCCCGGACAGTCATATTGATATTCGTCATACGTTTCTCCTTTGTGGGATAGATTTAACACGCTCAGCACACGACGGCTGTCAGCTGGCCGTTTTCCAGGGCCAGGGCAAACTGGGTGCCGTCGGCAGCGGTGAAGGTCACCGGCACGTGGAAAACGAAGTCCTGTTCGCCCCAGTCGAAGACCGGCACGCCCTTGCCCAGGGTCACGGTCTTGGTCAGCCTGTCCAGCCTGTCGGCCACCTGCACTTCGATGGTGTGGCTCCTGGTGTAGTCCATGCCGGTCAGGGCCCCGACGGCCTCATAGCTGCCGTCGGCAAGCGCCGGTGTCAGACTGACCCAGTCGCCCCCGGCAAGCCGGTATTGGACCGTCAGCGCGTTTTCTGCGCTGCCGAAGCTGCCGGGAAACCACTTGCCGGTGACGGTCAGAGTGGCCCTGCCGCTGGTGGGGTCGTCCCGCTTGGCTGCCACGGTTGCGCTGACCGGCACGTAGCTGACCAGAGACAGCTCCGGCACCGTGTACTGGGCAGAATACCCGCGGCTGTCCTCTGCCCGGAAGCTGATCTGGGCTGTGGTGATATCTTCTATGGTCCGGGTGTTGCCGTCCAAAAGCACACCGTTTGCATACAGGGCCTTTATGACCGCGCCCTTTTGGGCGGTAGCGCTGACCGTGCAGGCCACGTCCGAACGGCCCTTGACGAAGATCCTGTCGCTGCCGGTCAGGGCGGTGACGGCGCTGTCCGTGTCCAGGGCTGTGCCGCTTACCACAGGGCCGCACCGGGCCGGGTCGGCCGTCACCGTGAAGGTGGCCGTCCTGGCCTGCCCGATCTGGGTGGTGCCGGAATAGGTCTTGCAGGTCAGGGTGCAGGTGCCGGAGGGCGCATCGGGGATCTGCTCATAGAAGCGCTCCGGGATGGGAAAGACGATGGTGGTGGCCGTCAGCCTGGTCTCCGTGTCGGTCAAAGCACCGGCATTGTCCCCAAGATAGCCGGACAGGCTGCCGAACTGATAGCGGATGCTGTGGGTGTAGCTGCCGGAGCTGCGGGCCACGGCGATGGTGGCAGCGTCCTCGATATAGGCCGGTGTTGCCGAGAGGGTGGACTCCCGGGCAATGGCGGTCAGGGCCAGAGTGCCGGTCAGGGTCATAGCCGGAGGCGTGTAGCTGTTGCCCCCGTTGTAGGGGGTGATCGTCGCACTGAAGGGCAGGCTCTTTGTGCCATCCGTGCCGTGGGCCACGGTCGTCTGCCCCTGCAGCAGCACCCAGACCGAATTGTAATCCAGGTACTTTTCCTCGGTCTTGGCCGCCGCCTGGCTGCCATCCAGTGACAGCTTGCCGGTCAGCTCCCAGTCAAAGCGGTTATTGCTGCCGCTGCGCAGCTGGAGCTTGTAGGAGACCAGGGAGGTGTTGGCGGCCTGATCCACCGATTCCTCCGTCAGCACCAGCTCCAGCACGTAGCCGTTGGAGGCAGAGCCGTAGGCCAGGGAGCCCTGGGAATAGGTTTTTGTTTGCAGTGCCATCTTATCCTCCTATGTAAAAGCAAGCGGTGCGGCCGCTGCTGTAATCCTCAAACCGGGCGTGCTTGCCTACGCACAGGTAGTTGTGGACCTGCACGTCGGCGGCGGTCACGCCATCGTCGTTGGCCTGCAGCAGAGTCTCCCCGGAGCGGGTCACGTACATGCCCGTGTGGTCCAGCCGGTTTTCCACGCTCTGGCCGGTGCGGGCGATGACCAGGCCGTCCCTGTCGAAGACGTAGCCGGTCTCGGTGGTGACCCTGCCGGCACCGCTGTCCTGGAGGGACTGGACGGTGACCGACAGCTGCGAGGCGGTCTGGGCCACCGCCGTCAGCTGCTTGTGCAGATTCTCTGCGGCAGTTTTCTGCTCTGCCACCTGGCTTTCGATGCCGTCCACGGTCAGCGCCAGGCTTGCGGCCCGGCCAGCCGCGTCGGTGTTTTCTGCCCGGATGCCCTCCACCTCGGTGCGCAGCTCCAGCACCTTGCCGGACAGGGCCTGATAGGTCTGCTGGTTGACTGCTGTCACGCTGTCCCGGCGGTGGCTGCCGGTGCATTCGAGGGTATTTTTCTGCCCTGTCTGTTTCCTGGTCATCACATACATGGTGATGGTCCTGCCGTCCCGGTCGGTGACAGTGACCACGCTGCCCGCCCGGATATCCGGCGTTGCCGACACTGACACCGAGCAGGGCGTGTAGGTCAGGGCCGAAAGCTGGGCGTACAGGGTCTGGGCGATGGTCTGCAGCGCCTCCGGGTCGCCCCCTGCCAGCAGCAGATTCCCTGTGATCCGGTAGGTATTGGTCTTGTCCGTTTCGTTGGGCCAGATGACGCCCACGTCATCCTGGGTGGTCTGGAGCTGCACCTTTTCGATGGGGGATACCTGGTAGTCCCCCTGGGACAGGCTGCCCTGGAAAATATCCGTGGGCTGCAGCGCTGCCCCGTCGGCAGCCCCGTACCAGGCAAATTCCACGCGGCCGTCAGCCGTTGCCCGGCAGAAGCGGCCGGAGGCCTCACCGATCCACTGCATGAGCTGGCGGCCGGTGATGCCCTGGGCGGAAAAGGCGGCTACGGGAAAGCTGCCGTTGGGGATCTGGGTGTTGACCAGCTCCAGGCCGCAGACTTCGCACACCCGCTGGGCCAGCGTATAGAGGGGCATGGGCCAGTCCGTCTGGGCGGCCAGCCAGTCCGTCATGTCGGTGTCCAGCAGGCTGATCCGGTCATAGGCCGTCACGCGCAAGGTGTGGGCGCTGGGCCGGACAGGCTTTTCCGCAATGAAAATGCCCAATTTGTGCCGGGTGGTGCCGTCGTCCTTGTAGACGGTGAGCGCATCCCCTGCGGCGATGGACAGGCCGCCGTGGGGGGTGATGAGCTTCAGCTCTACGGCAGCCGCGCACACAGAGCCAAGGGTCAGCTCTGTGCCGCTGTTGACGCATTCGGTGTAGGTGCAGCTTTGGACGGCATTGACTGTGCCGATACCGGAGGAGACCTCCGTGCCGTCGGGCAGCACCAGGATCGTTTTCCGCATAGCTCTGCCCCCCTAACAGCCGATGATGTGGAAGCTGTAGCCGCTCCACAGACCTGTCCGGGCGTTTTTCCAGCTCAGGCTGTACTTGCTGCGGTAGCAGGTGGTGTCCTCCGGCTGGGCGGCAGCCTGCCGGGAGGGGTGGGTGAAAACGAAGGTGGGCGCGTCGGGGAACAGGCTCTCCATGTACTGCTTTTCCTCCTCCGTCAGATGGTCGTAGGAAAAGACCCAGGTGCCTACCTTGTAGCGCACCACCAGCCTGTGCATCACGCCGCTTTCATCCCGTCCGGAGGAATCGTCGTCCAGGTCCTCGTAGCTGCACAGCGCCTCTTCGTCGGGCACCAGCATGGGTTTGCCGTTTATGAAAAAATCGGTGCTTTTTGCTCTCACGGTCAGCCTCCTCTCACAATGGCCATTTTTGTCTGATGGCGGTGAACGGCGTTGGCGATCATCTCGTCGCCCAGCTCAATGCCCAGCACCGCCTGCAGAATGTCCCCCAGCACCGCCACCGTGGCGGCGTGGCCTGCCCGGTTGGCAGAAGAATAGTCCTCCATGACCGATGCCACCGCCTGCTGGATGGTCTCCAGGGGGGCTTCGATGTTGGTGCCGTGCCTCTGGTCGCCCACCATGGCCAGGAAGGGCTTGTTGGCCGGCAGCACCGCACCCTTGGCCAGATACGGGATCTGGGGGGCGGTGACAGTCTTGAAGGAAAAGCCGAACTGCTCGCCGCCGATGCCCGGCACCCATTCGGGCACCGTGAATTTCAGGCTGTTTGCCAGCCGGATCACCGCGTTCAGTGAGCCGGTCAGCTTCACCAGCATGGCGTTGAGCAGGCCGATGAAGGAATTGACCAGGCTCTTGAAAAACAGCAGCACGCCGTTCCAGGACCGCTTCCAGTCGGCGGTGAATGCACCGGCCACAAATTCCGTCAGGCCGGCCAGGCCCTCCAGTATCGCGCCGAAGACCTGGGTCGCCACAGTGCCGAGACCGGCGAAGGTCTTCTGGAACTGGTCATACAGGGCCGTCAGAATAGGGCCGATGATGGCCCAGAGCTGCCGGACGACCTGACCGATGCCGTTGAAAATGGTGCAGATCGCCGGGCCCTTCTCCTCCAGCTGGGCGGCCAGTGCCCCGAAAACCGTCTGCCAGGCCTGCAGGGCCTTGACGATGGCATCTCGGATAAACTGCACCACCGGCTGCATGCCATCCCACAGGAGCTTCAAGCCCGTGATCAGGGAATCGGCAGCCTTGCTGACCGCCGACAGGGCTCCGGAAAAGGTGTCCGTCAGGGCCGGAAACAGGGTCTGCATGCACCAGGCGATGAAGGGCACTGCCACCGCCTGCCACAGCCAGCTCAGCAGCTGGCCCAGCTGGCTGAGCAGAGGTCTGACCACCTGCCACAGCTTCTCAAAGGAAGTCCGCAGGGGCGTCAGATCGATGGCAAGCAGAGGCTCCAGCAGCTGCAGCAGCTTGCTGGCCATGGCCTGCATGTCCCCGGTCAAGTGGGTCAGCGGGTCGTAGCTTGTGACTGGGGCAGTGCTGCCGGTGCTGCCGTTTAAACGCTGGATCTGGTCAAAGCCCGCCAGGCTCCGCTTGGCGGCAGTGCCCAGGCTTTCATAGCTGTCGGCGGCCTCGTCGGCGCTGATGGCGGCGCTGTCGGTGCCGGTCACGCTGTCCATGACCGCCGCCAGCACCCCGCCGATGGTGCGGATAAAGCCGGTCAGGCTGTTGATGGCCCGGTTGATGAGGGGCAGCACGTAAGTGCCGATGGGGGCGAAGGCATCGGAGATGGCCGCCTTCAGCCTGCCCAGATTCATACGCAGGCAGCTGAGCTGACCGGAGAATTTCTCCGTGTAGCGGCTCATGCGCACCAGGTCGGCAACGGTGTCCGACAGCTCCGGCTGCCGGAAGGTCTTCTCGATCCGCTCCAGAGTCTTCTTGTAGGCCTGCAGGGCAGCCTCCAGCCGCTGGGCCAAGGTCTGTTTGTCCGGGTCGATGATGATCTCGGTAGATGAGTTCCTCATAGGTCACTCCTTTCTTTAGAATTGAGCATGAAATTCCGCTTTATCGAGCTGATCGCTCAACAAATAATGCAGAATGCATGTGTGGCCTTTGGCCACGTATTTGAAAACAATTCCGCCTTTTGCATCCGGGAACGAATTGATCCGATCCCAAAAAAACGGTTATCTATTATCTCACCGGTGCGCAGTCACAAAGCTCGGCGCAGCTGGATAATAGAGAATAGAGATCCCTGCGGCGCTAACCAACTGCTCCACAAACTGAACGGCTGCGCAGCGGCCCGTCCAGCAGCTGCAGCAGCCGGGCCCGCTCGTCCTCTTCCTCCGGGGAGCGGCGCTTCTGCAGCTCCACCCGGTCCTTGTTCTGCCGGTAGAAATCCTTTTCCCAGGCATCCAGCTTCTGCCCCCGGCGGAGCTTGTCCCGGATGCTGACCAGGGTGCTCAGCTGCCCCTGGCCGATGGCGTGGAACCATCCCAGAAAGGTCCACCAGTGCAGATAGGGCAGGCTGCGCAGCTCCTGACCGGCTGCTTTATTGATGTCGGAAATGATGGCAGGTGCGTCCTGCTGCCAGTCCAGGAGCCGGGGGCCGGGGGTATCCGGCGCGCCGCAGCGGATAAATTCCGCCAGCTGCTCCATGGCCTCCTGCCGGTGCTCCGGCGGGATCTGGTTCTCGTAAAACAGAGCCAGCGCCACCTGCCAGCGGATAAATTCCGGCAGGGCCGGGTCGTCCAGATAGCCGATGATCTGCAGGATATCCCGGTAGTCGGCGTGGATGGGGTAATCCCTGCCGCCGACGGTGATCTGCCGGGGCAGCTGCCACAGGTCGGTCATTGGGCTGCCCGGCGTGCCTGGGCCTGGGCCTTGGCCGCCTCCACCTGCTGCCCTGCGCAGCGCTGAGCGCCCTCCAGCAGTATCGGCTCCAGCGCCGCCAGCAGATGCTCGGCTACCCGCTTGCCGTCGCTGCCCACCGACAGCAGATTCACGCCGCCCATCACCGCGTCAAAGTCATTGCCGGGGCCGAAGACCCAGTCCAGCAGCTGCTTCAGCTCCCGGTCGGTTTCTGCCATGACGGTGAGCACCGGCTTGCTCTGCATCTGCTGGGCCATATCCTCCTGCAGCTGCCGGAGCTTCTCCATCGCCTGGGAAAAGCGGGTATATACGTTGGGGTCTGAGGGGTTGAAGCGCAGCACCCCCTGCCCCAGCTTGTAGGACACCACCCCGGTGTCGAATGTGATTTTTTGCATAATTTCTCCCTCTTTCAGAACGGAAACTTCCGATCTGTCGCGCTGATAGCGCAATCAATCATGCCGAATTCATAATGCATGTGTGGCCTTTGGCCACGTATTTAAAAATAATTCAGCATTCTGCATTGTTTCCGTTTATCGAGCCAAAGGCTCGATAAACGGAAATTTACCTGCTTACGCGGCGGTAAAGGTGCGGCTGGTCACATCGAAGGTGCCCGCCGTCTTGCTGCCGGTGAAATGCACCGTGAAGGGGATCTGGTAGCCGGTGGTGTCGCCGCCGTAGGAGCTGACCTCGATGTAGACCTCCTCCCGGATGGCGGGGTAAGCGCCGTTGTCCGCCTGCTCCCACAGCTTGACCTCCACCACATCGGCCTTCAGGTCATCCAGGACCTGCGAGCCGTCGATGATGGCCTGCAGGCGCTGGAACAGGCCGGTGCCTGCCTCTGCGTAGTAGGGCTCCACCGCGCCGGTCTTCTCGTAGGAGGAGATGATCACGCTGGTCTCACCCAAAATATTTTTCTTGGTGTCCACCTGGGCGGACAGCTGGGGACTGAACTCCTCCAGGTCCTTGCCCAGCCGCTCGTAAACGGCCTCGCCGCCTGTGGCGGTGTTGATGAAATGCGCCAGATACTTGCGCTCGATCTTTGCCATAAGCTTGACTCCTTTTTCAGATTATTGTTGATCGTACAAGGCATGTCATTGCCAGCCAGCCTGCAAGCTGGCGTGGCGATCCGTGCTCGCGTTAAAAAATGTCTGTATTGCTAAGTTTTTCATGGCTGCGGCTCGCCGCAATGACAGTGTTTTTGCGGGTGCATCGCAGATGGTGCCGATTCACGTTGCCGGGTAAATTTTCGTATATTCCGCCACCAAGTCGATGCTGTACACCGCCGTGCCCACCTGGTCAGCCTTTTGCAGCCGGCCTTTTTCCGCCCGGAAGGTCTGGGTCTGGGACACAGTCCCCAGCTGGGGCGCAAGGCCCATTTCGCTTTGGCTCTGGACCCACTGGGCAAAGTCCAACAGCCACCCGGCATTGACCGTACCGTCCGCGTGCCCTGTGATCACCCGGCGCAGCTGATAGGTGCTGCGCAGCTGGGCAAAGCGGTTTCCCAGCACATCCTCCTGCCGATGCAGCACCTGCACGCCCAGGGGATACAGGCCAAAATGCCCCGGCTCTGCTTTGGTGTAGTCCACAAAAAGCTCCCCCTCCCACTTGGGATAGGTCACCAGCCAGGCTTTGATTTTTTCCAGTTCTTCCATAATATCCTCCGGAAAATGAAGCATTTACTTATTCCCTGCTTCCACGTGGGTGACACAGCCGTCCCACCAGGTGGGCCGCACATAGGCCACCTGGCCCAGGCCGGTCACATTGACCGGCAGAAACCGGGGCCAGTCCTGTGCTGTCAGATAAGGCCCCACGCCGTCATAGATCCTGTCGCCCACGAAGACACGCTGGGTGCTTCCGGGCATGATAAGCAGGAATTTGGTATCCTGCCGGGTACCCTGCAGGTCTGTGACCTGCCGCTGCTCCCAAAAGTAGTAGCAGCCCTCCACCACCAGCCGCTGCACCTGTCCGCGCTCCAGGCGGTAGACGGTAACGGTGCGGTCGCAGAAATGGTAGTCGATCACGTGGCCACCCCCCGGCAGATGTCCAGATAGATCCCGGCCCTGTGGTACAGCTCCCGCCAGAGCTGCCGGTCCACCGCGTCCTGGTAGCGGACAGTCAAGCTGCCCACCGATGCACTGATCATGCCGCCCCGGGCCTCATAGATGGCCTCGGCCATGGCACACAGCGCCAGGCTGCGCGCCTGGGTGCCTCCCGTTACCTGATAGCACCGCTCCAGGCGGGCCAGCGCTTCTCTGGCCCTGGCCGCGCAGCGGTTAAAATGCTTTTCAGGGATCCGGGTCCCCAGGTAGGCGTCTATGTAAAATGTGTAGTTGGGCATCATGCGCCGATGACGATATCCTTCAGGACGGCAGCCTTCTGGGTATTCTTCAGGGCCACACCGGCCACCAGCTCCACCTCACCGGTCTTGACCGCGCCGGGGGCGTTCAGATCGGGCATGTAGCAGGTGATGACGCCGGTGCCCTGAGGGGAGATGCCGTGGAAGCCGTCCAGGCCCATGCAGACGGCATAGATGGCGGTCTTGCCGTCGGTAGTCTCGATCACGTCGCGGCTCTCGGTGCCGTCGAAGTACTTGCCCATGTCCATCATGGGGATGCCGGAGTAGGTCTCCACCACCGTGCCGAAGTCGTCCTTGGTGCGCTCGTAGTAACCGGCGCGGCGGGCGATGGCCCGGAGCTTGACCAGCATGTCCCGGTTCATCAGCAGCATGGTGGCGCTGCCGTCCAGGACACTCAGGAAGCTGTCCATCTGGTCCAGGAAGGCGTTGTAGTTGTCGTCCAGCTCCGTAGAGGTTGCCAGGCTGACGGTGGAGGTGAGCTCGTTGGCGCTGCCGGACAGCAGCTTCTTCAGGCCGTCGAAGGTGCCGTTTTCGGTGTCGCCGTTGATGACCAGATCGTGGAAGTAGTTGGCGGTGGCCTTGATCTTCTGCTCCGCCTGGAAGGCCAGCTCGTCGCAGGCACCGGCGGTGTTCTGGAGCACCCGGTCGATCTGGAAGGCGCCGCCCATGATCACCGCGCCGGTGGACTTCTTCTCCCGCTTGGCCTCACCGGGGGTGTACTCGCTGCCCACGGTGCGCACAGCCGCGGTGGCGGGGCTCTTCAGCTGGATGTAGCCGTAGTTCAGGGTGCTGCCGCCTGCGCCGGGGGAGATGGCGTTATCGAAGACCATCTGATCCAGCAAAAAAGAGCTGCGGCGGAACATGTCCACAATGTTCTGATCCACCTTATCGGCCATACCGACCTTTGCTTCTGCCAAAGTAATTGCCATAGAAAAATTCTCCTTTATTTGATAGATTTTTGTTTTTGCTGCCGCACCCACGGCTCCCCCTGATGGGGTGTGGCGTTCGGTGGGCGGTGTTCCATTGCGCGATCAGCGCCGGAACTTCTCCTTCAAAGCACCGGCCAACGTCTGTGGCTCGGGAGCGGTGAAGCTGCCGGTACCGGTGCCGGGGGCATAGGCCGGGGGCACCGGGGCGGCAAACAGGTAGTCCTGCTCGGCCTTCAGCTGCCTGACCGCCGCCTCTGCGGCCGCCTTGGGATCGTCGCTTGTACGGATGGCCTCGGTGTCCAAAAGGGCACAGATGGCTTTCTGGCTGCGGCCACCGGCATCGGCAATGACCCGGCTCAGGGTGTGCTCCAGCGCCATGGCCGCCAGCGCCTTTTCATGCTCTGCCAGCACCGCGTCGATCACCGCCTGTGTACCTTCCGCCGTACCCAGCAGCCCTTCCAAAAATGCTTTGTCCATCTTCTTTCACCTCCTTTCGCCGTACTTTTAAATGCCGCGTCATCCTGCGCGGAGGGCGTAGTCCGAAGCCGAAGGATCTTCGCACCAGATATCTGCTTGGCAGCACTGATGATGCGTAGCTTCTTCGACTCGCCTTCTCTGGCTTAGAATGACACGAATCGGCCTAGGGCATCAGCTTCTCCCGGATGGCCGCCTGCTCCTCCTGGGTCTGGGCGGGCAGATCGAACCGCCAGCCCAGGGCGATCTCCGGCCTGAGCAGCCCCTTGTCCACCATCTGCAGGTAGCCCTCCCAGAGCTTGTCCTCGTCGTAGAGGGTGCCGTTGCCCCAGTCGATGGCAAAGCTGCCGCTGCCCACGTCCATGCCGTAGAGCTGGCCCAGCGTCACACACAGCGCCATGTAGCGCTCCACCGCCTGGGTCCAAGCCTGCTGAAAATCGATGACCGTCAGATTGAACTCTCCTGCGGAGGCAGAGATCTCCGTGGCGGTGCGATCCTCCAGGTTGGCATCGCTGAGCATGCCCCGCTTCAGGCCGATGACAGACTCGATATTGCGCAGATACTCCTGCTTCCGGGCCAGGTAGGACTGCTCCCGCAGCTGGGGCGAGAAGATCTGCAGGCCCAGGCGCTCCGGGTCTTCGTCCAGGCCCACGAACAGATCGTCCGTCAGCTGCTGCTCCCGCAGCAGATCCGCCGAGGCGAACACCCGGCTCTGTCCCCGCTCAAACTCCCCGGCCAGCTGGGCTTCGTTTTTGTCGATGGCCCGGATCAGGCCTGCCGCCGCGGCGTAGACCGCCACGCCGTCGGATGAGCCGTCCACACAGTTGAGCATAGGGGTCTTCAGCCCCACGAGGCCCAGCCCCATAGGTGTCGGGAAGGTGTAGCGCTCGGCCAGGGACGCATAATCCGGATGCTCCGTCAGAGCCACCCGTGTGCCCAGGGTATCTGCGGACTTGGAGCGGTAGAGCTTGTTTTCGATGGTGAGCCGGCCCTCCTTGTCCAGAGACCGGCGCTCCAGCAGGGTGTAGTAGAAATTGCCCCGGACGGACTGCTCGACCGTGCCCATGTCCGTAGGCTCGCCCCGGCTGTCCCGGCCGAAGATCAGCACATTCTGCCTGCCCACCAGCGTGCAGGAAAAGCCTGCTTTGCCGGGACAGGGCTTTATGTAGCATTCGCCGCCCACAAGGGCCAGCTGCATAGCCTTCTCCTTGATGCGGTCCAGCTGCTCTGCCGCCGCCCGGCCCAGATCATCCTGGCAGGTCATTTTGTACTCGCCGAAGATGGCCCGCACCAGCTTGCCCACCACCGTGTAGGCGATGCGCTGACAGGGGTCGGACGTCTTGTCCGCCGCCTGCCGGTAGTAGAGGCTGAACCAGTCGTTGATGGCCTGCTTCATGCTCCGGCTGGTGATATCGGCTGCGCCGAAGGCGGCCTCATAGCTGTAAATATTCATTCCTTACCTCCCCCATAAATGCTGACCCGGCGGCCTGCCCGGATGCCTGCCTCCAGGCCCCGGACATAGGCGGTCAGCGCCTTGTTTTCCTGCTTCAGGTCCTTGACCTGGCGGGAAAGCGCCCGGTTGTCAGCGAGCACCGTCTGCCGGGCCCACATGGGCAAAAACCTGTCGATGAGCCACTTTTTCATTGTTTCCTCCTTTTTCTGTTAATATTTCCAATCTCCCGACTTTTCTCATTAGTGAATAGTGAATAACGAATAGTGAATAGTGAATAGTGAATAGTTAAGGAGACCGTTGGTCGCCTCTGCCCATCACCGTGGCACAAAAGTACCGCACATCGTCCATGGCGTGGTCAAATTCCTTCACCGGCCTGTCCGAATCCGGCTCCCAGCGATAGAGGGAAAATTCCCGGATGGTGTCCCGGCAGGTATCGCCGATGAGCAGCCGTCCCTGCCGCAGCAGCTGCGCCACCAGCCGGATGCCGGGCAGCACCTCATTTCTGGCCCGGCGCACCGGGAAGACCCCATGCCTGCGCAGCACCGCAATGAAGGACGCGGCGGAGGGGTCCACGATCACCTTCTCCACCGGCGCGTCCCCGGCCAGCTGCACCAGGGCCTGGTGATACTCCTCGTCGGTCATGATCCGCCCTGCCTGCCTGCCGTTGAAGTAAAACTCCCGGAGCCGGTAGGCCCTGCCCCCGGTCACGCACCACAGTCCCGCAGAAAAGGGGTTCATGGTGCCGTAGTCCACAGAGATGTAGTACCGCCCATTCTGCGGCAGCACCTTGGTGATATACCTGTTGTCGAAATCGTACACCCGGCCCTCTGCCATGACCCACCGGCCCAGCACATAGCGCTCGTAGAACACGCCGGTGTAGAGCCGCCGATACCGGTCCCGGACAGCCGGGTCCAGACTGGGGTTATCGTCCATGGTCATCTTCAGCCGCAGCAGCCGCTTCTGCTTGGCCTTGAGGACCCACTGCCTGTAAAACCAGTGCTCCGGGCCCTCCGGGTTGCAGGAGAACCACAGCTTGGCCCCTGCCACCGAGCACCGGGCCGCCGCCTGCTCCACAAAGGACTGGGGCATCAGCGCCGCCTCGTCCAGGAAGATACCGGCCAGGGTGATGCCCTGGATCAGCTGACAGGCGCTCTCGTCCTGGCCGCCGAATAAGTAATAGGTGTTCATGCGCCCCCGCCGGTCGCTGACGGTGAGCTTGTTCTGGCTGAGGTGATAGCGGATGCGAAACAGGCCGCCCAGCCATTGGGGCAGCTGCTCCACCACATTCCTGCGCAGCGATCCGATGGTCTTGCCGCACAGGCCAAAGGCCTGCCGGTCGAAATTGGCCATTGACCACAGGAAGAAGCCGTCTGTCAGACACACCGTCTTTCCGGAGCGGACAGCCCCGTCGCAGAGGATGCCGTCCAGCTCCCGATAGCCGGGCCGGTTCCACCAGGTCATGGCCAGCAGCTGCTTTTTGCTGAAGGCTTTGCATTGCATCTTCTTTCCTATCCTCCTCCAAAGAACGTGTCAGCCTGCGCAAGCGAAGCGCGCCGAAGGAGCTTCGCGCCCAACATTTGCTTAGCAGTAACGCTCATGCGAAGCTTCTTGGACTTCACTGCGTTTGGCGCAGAACGCACTTACCGTACGGCACCCCATGCTGCATTTCTCATTCTGCATTCTCCATTGGCGACCCCGTCGCCTCCAGGATGGCCTCCAGCAGACCGTTGTCCTCGTACTGCTCCGCGCCGCCGTCGAACAGGCCCACCGCCTTGCCCAGCAGCTCCAGGGCCTTTAATTTATCGTAAAACTTGACCTTAAGGCCCCCGGCGGTCTTTTCCACCGAGGCGACGGCGCAGCTTTGCTCCTCCGACAGCACGCCGGTATCGGCCACCACCAGCCCCCCGTCCTGCACCGCGATCAGATCTGTGGTCTTGGCAAAGGCGATGGCCGCCAGCTCCTGCAGGATCCGTTTTGATGTGATCTGTGTCTGCTCCATTTTTTCCCTCCCGGTCGATTGCTGGCATTATTGTATCAAGCTTTACCCCCCTGTGCGTCCCGCGAAATTCCCACCCCGGGAATTTCGCGGGACGCACGGCCAATTTACTTGTGATACAATGTTTTTGCACAAAAAAATCCGGGGCAAAGCCCCGTACACAAAAGGAGGATATATGGCAGAAAGAAGAATGTTTGCAAAGAGCGTGGTGCTGGACGATAAATTTCTGGACCTGACCATGGCGACCCGCTGTCTGTACTACATGTTGGGCATGGAGGCGGACGACGACGGCTTTGTGGGCGCGCCCAAGCGTGTGATGCGCGCCTGCGGAGCTGGCAAGACGGCGCTGAACGCGCTGATCGAGGCTGGATACCTGCATCAGTTCGACAGCGGTGTGGTGGCGATCACCCACTGGACCACCAACAACCAGATCCGAAGGGACCGCTACCGCCCTACCGTTTATATCAAAGAGAAGGAATTGCTGATCCTTTCGGACATTTTGGTTGACCCAGTATAGAAAAGAAAAGAAAAGAATAGATCAATATAGGATAAGAACAAAAACACCACCCCGCCACCACCTGCCCAACAAATTCCAATTTATCGAGCCGATAGCTCAATAAATAATGCAGAATTCATAATGCATAATGCATAATGAATGTGTGGCCTTTGGCCACGTATTTTAAAATAATTCCGCATTCAGCATTCTGCATTTTGCATTATTTCAGTTTATCGAGCCAAAGGCTCGATAAACTGAAATTTGAACTGCAGTTCCCATTCGAGCGCAGGTAACACACTGTCGA
>CAYVCR010000008.1:0-26804 GCA_964450205.1 uncultured Oscillospiraceae bacterium
GGCCGATCATGGTCTTAACGCCCATTTCCTTGGCGTAGCCCATGGACAGCTCCACATTCTTCTTGACGGTCTCCCAGGGGAAGGTCATACGGTAGGTCCAAGCCTTGTTCAGGCAGCAGGCAGCGATGGGAATGCCGACATCGCTGGAAGCCTTACCCAGGCCTGCAGGGGTCACGTCGGGGTTGCTTGCCCAGGGATCCCAGAACTCAACAGCATCACAGCCCAGATCCTTGGCGACCTGGAAACGCTCATAAAAAGGCAGATCCTCAAAAATAGGCTCAATACACAGAGAAAACTTCATAACAGTTGTTCCTTTCTGAATGTAATGGAAACGCCGGACGGAGGTCCGTCCGGCGCTTTGGTTGTCTTAGGCCAGAACGGCGGCTACCTTGTTGATAGCCTTTGCGATCATGTCGCAGTCCTCGTCGGTCATCTGAGCAGGGATGTCCAGGTGGACAACGCGGCCCAGGTACTCCAGGGTGTTGGGGTTCATGTCCTCAGCATACTGGACAGGCTCTGCCTTCTTCTCGTGGTAGGGGCACTCCCAGGGGCAGCAGACCTCGTTGGAGGCCTTCTTCTGAATGACGTGCTTCCAGTGAGCATAGATGTGCCAATCGGGAATACCGGAGTTGAAAACACCGGCAGCGTTGACACCCTCAGCCTGCAGAGCATCGCAGAAGGGGCCGACCTTCTCGGAGGAGTCCAGGTAGAACATCAGGCAGATACCGGTATCGCCCTCGGGATCATTGCAGGGACGGACCTTGATGCCCTTGGTGTCCTTGATTTGGTTGATGATACGCTTCTGATGGTCACGCATCAGTGCGTTCAGACCGTCCAGCTTACGCAGCTGTGCGCACATAACAGCACCGGCCAGCTCGCTCATACGGAAGTTGGAGCCGCAGAACAGCTCGCCCTCAAAGCGCTGCTCAGCGAAACGGTCAGGTCTCCAGCAAGCAGCGGTATCATGGTAGGAGCAGCAGCGGTCGTAGATGCGGGCATCCTTACACAGGATCATGCCGCCCTCACCGGCGGTGATGGTCTTGTGGTACTGGAAGGAGAAGCAGCCGCAGTCACCCATGGTGCCCACGTACTTACCCTTGTAAGTAGCGCCAACAGCCTGAGCACAGTCCTCGATGACCTTCAGGTTGTGCTTCTCAGCGATGGCCAGGATGGCGTCCATATTACAGGGAACACCACGCATATGAACCGCAACGATTGCCTTGGTAGCAGGAGTGATCTTCTTCTCCACATCAGCAGGATCCATGGTCAGGGTCTCGTCGACTTCGCAGATCACAGGGATAGCCTTTGCAGCCACGATGGAAGCGCAGGAAGCGAAGAAGGTATAGCCAGTGACCAGCACTTCATCGCCAGGGCCAACACCACAAGCGACCAGTGCAGAGATCAGCGCGCCGGTGCAGGAGCTAGTAGCCAGAGCGTAGGGAGAGCCCATCTTCTCCTTAAATGCATTCTCGAATGCGCGGACCTTGGAAGGCATGTTGCTGGGGCCGTAGTAACGGAACAGGTACTTGTTGTCAAGGACCTCCATAACTTCCTTCTTCTCGTCTTCACCGATCTCCAGACCGCCGGGGTACATGGGGTAGTTGGGCGTAGTCTTGGCCTTGGGACCGCCATGGATAGCAAGCAGCTCGCTCATTGTCGTATTCCTCCTGATAATTATTTAATATTTAGGCGGACGCATGCCGCCATTGGTTACTTAACCAGTAAAGTCAGTATATCCCCTTTTCAGAGGAAAGTCAAGGGAGATTTCGCAAAATCCCTTGATTTCTGTCTACTAAAATACTTTAGTAATTTTAGTTGTGAAACCGTATCCCCGCAAAAAGCAGGGATACGGTCCGTTATTTTACTTCTTCTTCATCTTGGGGATCATATCCAGGGCAACTGCACCCAGAATGACCAGGCCCTTAACAGTCATCTGCCAGTCGGCAGAAACGCCCATCATAGACATACCGTTATTCAGAATGCCGATGACGAAGCAGCCGATCAGCGCACCGCCAATGGTACCGGAACCACCGGAGACAGCCGCACCGCCCACAAAGCAGGCTGCGATAGCATCTGTTTCGAAGGCATTACCGGCCTTGGGAGTCGCCGCGTTCAGACGGGCAGTATACACCAAGGCCGCCACAGCAGCCATCAGACCCATATTGACATAAGCCAGGAACAGATTTCTGCGGTCCTTGATGCCGCTCAGTGCTGCAGCCTTCCGGTTGCCGCCGATGGCATACAGGCTGCGGCCGATCACTGTCCGGTTACAGATAAAGTTATACAGCAAGGACAGCGCCAGCATGATGATCAGCACCGTGGGATAGCCATGGTAGAATGCCATCAGTGCGGACAGGCCCAGGATCACAGCGCAGATCACAGCAGTCTTGACGATCACGCCGGCCACACCCTTAACAGGTACACCATGGGCGATCTGATTGCGGCGGCCACGGATCTGCACGAACACATAGATCAGGCAGGCCAGCGCAGCCAGCCCCAGAGTCACATAGGGGGTAACGGACTTATACAGATCCTCGCCCAAAATCTGGGTAATGTAGCTGCCGGCGATAGCGCGGAAAGTGTTGCTGAAGGGGCCAATAGAAGCACCCTTCAGAATGACCTGCGCCAGGCCGCGGAATACCAGCTGGCTGGAAAGGGTCACAATAAAGCCGGGAATATCGAATTTGGCGATCCACAAGCCGTTCCAGGCACCGATCGCAATGCCGATCACCAGGGAAACCAACAGCGTGGGCAGCGTGCCCCAGCCATAATTGACCTGCAGAATCGCGGCGATCGCGCCTACCAAGCACACAGTGGAGCCAACAGACAGGTCAATGTTACCGGTCAAAATAACAGGCAGCATGCCCAAGATCAGAATCACGATGTAGGAATTCTGCAGAATAATGTTGGTCAGATTCATGGAGGTGAAGATACGGCCCTCGGTCAAGAAATGGAACAGGACCGCGATCACCACCAACACAATGACCATGCTGTAGGCACGCAGAGTGTTTAAAAAGTTGTTCTTCTTTTTCATACGATTATCTCCTTACCAATTACACCAGCAGACGCATGATGGATTCCTGGCTGGCCTCTTCGATCGGCATCTCACCCTTGATCTGACCGTCATTCATGACGTAAACACGGTCACACACACCCAGGATCTCCGGAAGCTCCGAGGAGATCACCAGCACACACTTGCCAGCTGCTGCCAATTCATTGATGATGCAGTAAATGTCGTACTTGGCACCCACATCGATACCACGGGTAGGCTCGTCCAGGATCAGCACATCCGGCAGGTTGAACATCCACTTTGCCAAAACTACCTTTTGCTGATTACCGCCGGACAGGTTGCCGGCCTCCTGGAAGATGCTGGAGCACTTAACACCAAACTGCTTGGCATTCTCTCCGGTCTCCTTGATCTCTTGGTTCAGATCCAAAATACCAAACTTGGATACACGACCCAGATTGGCCAGGGAGATATTTTTGCTGATGGTCTGCCCCAATACCAGGCCGTAATTTTTTCTGTCCTCAGACAGGTAAGCGATGCCGTGCTTGATAGCACCGGCCACGGTGTCTGTATTGATCTTCTGACCGTTTAAGTACACCTCACCGGAGATGTTGCTGCCGTAGCTCTTGCCGAAGATACTCATGGCAAGCTCAGTACGTCCCGCACCCATCAATCCGGACAAGCCCACAACTTCACCTTTGCGCAGCTGAATATTGACATCCTTGATGATCTGCCGGGTGGAGTCGTCCGGATGGTATACATTCCAGTTGCGCACCTCAAAGAACACCTCAGAGGAATCGGCCTTGTGCGTTCTGGGGGGATAGCGGTTAGAAAGCTCACGGCCTACCATGTTGCGGATGATCTCATTCTCATCGATCTGGTTCGCATCCGGAAAATCTGCCACAGTCTGACCGTCGCGGAGCACTGTGATGGAATCGGCAACGTAACAGATCTCATTGAGCTTGTGGGAAATAATGATACATGTTATACCTTCTTTCTGCAGGCTCTTCAGCAGATCCAGAAGGTTTTTAGAGTCTTTTTCATTCAGTGCAGCAGTGGGCTCGTCCAAGATCAAGATCCTACATTTTTTGGACAATGCCTTGGCGATCTCGACCAGCTGCTGCTTGCCAACACCCAGCTGATTGATGGGGGTGTCCGGGTCTTCGTGCAGACCCACGCGCTCCAGCAGAGGGATCGTCGCTGCTCTCGTTTTATTCCAGTCGATAAAGCCGAGGGTCTTCTGGGGATTTCCCATAAATACGTTTTCGGCAATGGACAGCAGGGGGATCAGTGCCAGCTCCTGGTGGATGATGGCAATGCCTGCTTCCTCAGACTGCTTGATGGAATTGAAAGCGCACACCTGTCCATCCACAACGATGTCGCCTGTATAAGTGCCGTGGGGATAAACCGCAGACAGCACCTTCATCAACGTGGATTTTCCCGCGCCGTTCTCACCGACAAGTGCTTTGATCTCGCCCTTCTTCACCTGGAAGCTGACTTGATCCAAAGCCTTGACGCCGGGAAACTCCTTCGTGATGTTTCTCATTTCAAGGATATATTCCTGCATTGGCTGACTCCCTTTCATGACGGCTCATAAGCCGTCGTGTCAGTATACGAGTGAATTGCTGCCGTAGAAGCGGCCTGTAGCCGTCCGCTGTGATCCACAGTATCGACCGGGCGGCCACAGGTCGCCTCTACGGTAATAAACTTAAACGGTTAATGTTCCTGTAAAAAGGCGGTGCCACGGCCCGCAAGGAGCCGGGCACCGCATATTATCACTTAAGCTGCTAAGCCCGATATGTACTTAGCCGTTGATCTCAGCCTCAGTGAAGAAGCCAACCTCTACCAGGTAATCCACATTGTCTGCGGAGATCAGGTAGGGATCATAGGTCTTTGTGGGGACATCAAACATGTCGTTGTTGTAGGTGGAGTCGGGAGTGACCTCATTGCCGGCCAGCAGATCGCCAACCAGAGGAACAATGATATCGACCAGCTTGTTGGCATCCAGGAATGCAGTCATGGACTGCTTGCCAGCCTTGATATTCTTAACAGCAGCCAGCTCGGCATCCTGACCGGTGATGATGGGGAATGCCACATCGCCAGAGCCGTAGCCCATGGTCTCCAGAGAGGAGATAACGCCGATTGCCAGGCAGTCAGCAGCAACCAGACATGCGTCCAGATGATCGTCAGCATAGTAGCCGGACAGCAGATTGTCCATACGGGCCTGCGCCTTAGCGGAGTCCCAGGACTGGATGGCGGTGGTAGCGTACTCTACCTGACCGGACTTAACGACCAGCTTGCCCTCATCGATGTAGGGCTGCAGAATATCCATAGCGCCCTTGTAGAAGGACAGCGCATTGGGATCGTCCTGAGAACCGGAGAAGATCTCCAGAGTGAAGGGGCCAGCCTGATTGGCCAGGTCCAAAGAGTCAGCAATATACTGGCCCTGCAGAGCGCCCATCTTGACCAGGTCGAAGGTCACGTAGTAGTCAACAGCCTCAGTGTTCATGATCAAACGGTCGCTGGCGATGACCAGAATGCCTGCATCCTTAGCCTTCTCACAAGCGTCAGTCAGCGCATAGCCGTCAACAGCGGCGATAACCAGAACGTCAACGCCCTTGGTGATCATGTTCTCGATCTGAGTGACCTGACGAGCGGAGTCATCCTCTGCGTATTCCAGCTCGGTAGCGTAGCCTGCATCCTCAAAGCCAGCGACCAGACGCTCAGCCTGGATGGACCAAATAGTCTGCTCCTGGGTGGGCATCAGAATGCCGATGGTGGTCTTGTCGTCGTCACCGCTCTGGCCGCCGCAGGCGCACAGAGCCAGAACCATAACCAGCGCTAAGGTCAATGCGATAATCTTTTTCATTTTTCTTCCTCCTGTTATTAAATAATTCAAGCAAGCCTTCTGCTTGGGGGAATCATCAGCAAGCTATCATGTTTTGTAAACAAAACATGAAAAGGGGCACCCCTTTTGCGCATAACGCTATTTGGAAGACCCTATATAAAATATACTTAACTGATAAGTTCAGTATAACGGTTTAGGGAGAAATTGTCAATTATGTTTTACTTATTTCAGTTTTCAACAAGCATTTTTGTAATATTTGCTAATAAACCAAAACTAATCTTGTTAATTTATCTAAAGGAAAACGTCCGTGCTGTCAATTGCAAAACCGGTTTATAAATTTCCCAATTTTCCCCTTGTTTATTTTTAAAAAAGTCTTATAATAGAACTAAACCACCTACTAAACCAAACGGAAAAGGACGTGAAAATCCGTGGCAAATCTTACGATCCGCGATATTGCCCGTATGGCAGGTGTATCCACTACGGCTGTTTCCTTTGTGCTCAATAACCGCAGCGGCGTTAGCGAGTCCACCCGCCAGAAGGTCCAGGAGATCATCCAGCGCACTGGCTTTACCCCCAACGTCCACACCAGGCGTCTCAATCTGGGCCGCAGCTATACGGTGCAGGTCGTTCTATCCCACCACGACACAAATCTGTACAACCAATTTGCAATGGAGACCCTCAGCAGTATCTTCACCGTTTCCAAGAGCCTGGGCTACAGCGTAACGCTGACCTTTGCCGATGGCGGTATGGATCTGGAGCAGATCATGGATTCTGTCCGCAACAAGGATTGCGACGGTGTGATCCTGATCCAGTTGTATGATCCTGCCATCATCACTCAGCTGCAGAAGGAAAATATTCCCTTTGTCTGTGTAGACTCCCATACAGACCTGGACGTGCCCCAGGTAGGCCTTGACTACTACGACGCCACCTACCAGGCCACCCTATATCTGCACAGCATGGGACATACCAAGATCGGTTTCATTGGCACTGGCTTCCCCGGTGTCTACCACCGCAACACCTTCGGCGGCTATGCCGCTGCTCTGAAGGATGCCGGTCTAACCTGCGATCCTGCCTGGCTGTGTGAGGTGGCTTATTCAGAGGCCTCCGCCGAGGCTTGCATCCAGAAGCTGCTGAAGCTGCCGGAGCTGCCCACTGCCTTTCTGTGCGCCGGTGACGTATTTGCAGTCAATGTGATGCGCTACGCCAAGCAGTACGGTCTGCGGATCCCGGAGGATATTTCCATTATGAGCCTGGACGATCTGCTGATCTCCCAGTACGTGGAGCCTCCCCTGAGCACCATGACCTTCCCAAAAGAGCTCCTGGGTGAGATGGCCATGCGGTTGCTGTACCAGATCCTGCAGGGGGAAAGCTACGAACGGGTCAATCTGATCAAGACCACGCCTGTCATTCGCGGAACAGTCAAACCGTTATAAGCAAACGAGGAACTGCCTGAAGCAGTTCCTCGTTTTTTAGAATCGACCTTTGAATTGCAGCTCCTGATTTTTAATGCTCACCGTCGTGCCGGGGGCAATGGACTTGGTGATAAAGGCGTTGGAGCCGATGATGCAGTCCTTGCCGATCACCGTATCACCGCCGAGAACAGACGCGCCGGCATAGATGGTCACATTATCCTCAATGGTGGGATGGCGGCGCTTGCCCCGCAGGCTTTGACCGCCCCGGGTAGACAGCGCACCCAACGTCACGCCCTGATAGAGCTTCACATTATCGCCGATCACTGTGGTTTCACCCACAACGATGCCTGTGCCGTGATCGATAAAGAAATATTTGCCGATGGCGGCACCGGGATGGATGTCGATACCGGTGATGCTGTGAGCATGCTCGGTCATAATTCTGGGCAGCATGGGTACATTAAGGGTATACAGCTCATGTGCAAGCCGGTACACCGTAATGGCAAATAAGCCCGGATAGCAGAAGATGATCTCCGCCATATCTGTAGCTGCCGGGTCGCCCTCGTAGGCTGCCTCCAGGTCCGTCTGCAGCATGGCTCGCACGTGAGGGATGCGGCTGAAAAACTCCAGACACACCTGCTGGGCATGGGTCTGGGAGGTCTGAGGATCCTCTCCCAGGGTCTGATACACCAGCGCGATCTGCCGGTTCAAATTGAACATCACGTCCTCGATCAGCATAGAAAGATTGTGTTTGGCGTTATACATGCGGTAGTTTTTCTCCCGGATATAACCGGGGAAAAGGATCCGGCGCAGCTTCTCAATAATATCCACAACCGCATCGGTATCCGGTCTGCGGAAGGATTCCATCTTGTCGATGTATCTGCCGCCTTGATAGTCCTCCATGATGGTATCCACGATACCCTCGATCCGCTCTTCAAATGCCTGCATGGGATCGCCTCCTTTTTGGCATTTATATCATACGTTACCCCCAATGTCAACATGAGCATTGACAGACGGTTTGCCCGTCAGTTATAATTGCAAAAATAAAGGAGTTGATACTATGATCTACACCTCCGCTACCCAGCTGATCGGTCATACGCCCCTTTTGGAGCTGACCGGCATTGAAAAGGAATTGGGCCTGTCCGCGCGGCTGCTGGGCAAGCTGGAATCCTTCAATCCCGCCGGGTCTGTCAAGGACCGGGTGGCGCTTGCTATGATCGAGGATGCCGAGCGCAAGGGACTGTTGCAGCCCGGAGCCACCATTATCGAGCCCACTTCCGGTAATACCGGCATTGGCCTTGCCAGTGTCGCCGCAGGCCGGGGCTACCGCACCATCATCGTCATGCCTGATTCCATGAGTATGGAGCGCAGACTTCTGATGGCTGCTTACGGTGCGGAGCTTGTGCTGACCCCCGGCGCACTGGGCATGCAGGGTGCCATCGATAAAGCGAATGCACTGGCCGATGAGATCCCCGGCAGTTTTATCCCGGCACAGTTTGACAACCCAGCCAATCCTCAAATACACTTTGACACGACCGGTCCGGAGATCTGGCAGGAAACCGAAGGCCATGTAGATATCTTTGTTGCCGGCGTTGGTACCGGCGGCACCATCACCGGTGTTGGCAAGTACCTGCGCGCTCAAAACCCCAATATACAGATCATTGCCGTAGAGCCGGCTGCCTCTCCCCTTTTGAGCCGGGGCATGGCAGGTCCCCACGGTCTGCAGGGCATCGGCGCCAATTTTGTTCCTGCCGTACTGGATACCGGCGTATATAACAGCGTATTTCCTGTAACGGAAGAAGATGCTTATACGGCCGCCCGTTTGGCCGGCCGCAAAGAGGGTATTTTGGTGGGTATCTCCTCCGGTGCTGCCCTGCACGCCGCCATCACCCTTGCCCAACAGCCGGAGAATGCCGGCAAGACCATTGTTGTCCTGCTGCCGGACACCGGCGACCGATATTTATCCACCCCTATGTTCCAAGAATAAAGTTGGGCGCGTTGCTTTTCGCAACGCGCCCTTTTCTATTATTGTGCTGTACCGTTGGTGAAGGTAAACTCCTTCACGACAAAGGTCCTTTCGCCGCCCACATGGGCAGTGATCACGCAGTGGTATTCTTCGCCCAGCTCGAACATCACGTTCTGCAAAGGCGCAGCAAAATGTCCCATATCGTACTCGTGGTTGTTCATACGAATGATCAGGTCTGTTCTGGCACCGTCGTCCCAATATTTGCTGACGGTAGTGAACATGCGATGGTTGAATACTTCCGCACCTTCAGCGTCCGTGATGACCATTTCCACAGAATCCAGGAAGAAGTTGGAGTACACAGTGCCGGTAGTCAGACCCAGCTTACCCTCAGCACCACCCTGCATCTCTGCCATAGGTTCCTCGAATTCGCCGGTCACAAATTCTTCGATGGTGGCCGGTACATACCAGTTGTTGTAGAGACTGGCGAAGCTGTAAGAATAGTCCACACGCCAGGTAGACCAGTAGGGCTCCAGGGTTCTGGGAGCGCCCTGCTCATGCATGAGTACATAGCTTTCCATGCTGTCGATCTCGCCGTTTTCATTGCGGACCACCACAGCGTCTGCAGCCACCATACGGGTATGTCCGCCATCTTCTGTCAGGCTGACCACAAAATCCGCCTTACGCAAGCAGGCATAAGCCTCATACATGCGCTGCTCGCCGGTAGCTTCCAGGTACTTGTCGGTATAGGTCGGGATCGATTCAAGATCCCACTCCCAGTCACCCACTGCCACGGTGCCCCAGCCCTGGGCCGGCAGCTGAGATGCGGTGTAGTTGAAATCAATGTCCGCACTGACGAACCAATAGGCCTGGATCAGCGCAGTGGAGCAGTCAGAGCCGATGTAGCAGTCGAAGCCGTCAAAGTCGCCCAGATAAGCCCATTCCTCCATCACGTTGTTTTCATCCAGCATGTACTCCAAACGGGCCAAGGAGCCGCACTTGTGGTTGTAGGGAACGCCGATGATCTCATAACCGGCCTTGTGAATACCGGCACAGTTATTCAAGCTGCAGTAACAGGAATAATACAGATCCTCGGGAACCGTCCAGGAAATGGTGCCCTGTGCACGCATAGCAGCTTCCGCAATATCACGCTTTTCCTGCACGATCGGGTCTTCCGCAGGCTTGTCATTATCACGGTACAGGCAGTCGGTGACCTTCTCTGCTTCGCCGGTGCCGGTGAAATCGATAAAGAGCTCGCCGTCCTTAGTATTCTTCTCGCCCAGGAACACACAGCCCTTGATCTCCGCTTCCTTTGTTACAGAACCTGCAAACAGGCCTGCGTTTTTATTTGCGCCGGTCACTTCAATGAAGCCGCCGTTCTTGACGAACTGGATCTTTCCGTCAGCGGCGCAGCCTGCTATACCGCCCACATCGGCGCTGCCGGAAGCAGTTGCGGACACAGAGACATTCATGGTGCCGTTACGGAACTCGCCCTCGTTGACACCTACGATGCCGCCGATGGCAGCGTTATCTGCTACCTGTGCGGCAGTGATGGCACTGCTGTCGATGCCGCAGCGCAGGAACTTACCCTCATCGTTGTGGGCAGCCCACACACCGACACGCTGGGTATCGGCAGTCGTGGTAACGGTCACGTCCGCCAGATTCAGCTCCTTGACCTGACCGGCAAAGGTGCCAAAGAAGCCCATGTCGCCGTCAGCATTGGGAGTATCGATCACGAAGTTGGAAATGGTGAAGTAACCGCCGTTAATTTCGCCGGTGAAGGGTGCATCCTTAGTACCCACGGGAGTCCAACTGATGCCGCCCATGTCGATGTGCCACAGAAGCTCAAACTCGGCATCAGGGTGATTGATCATGTTCATCAAACCCTCGGGGGTGTGTATCTGGTACACACCGTCCTCGTTGGGTTCGAACTCATTGATATCAGAGCAATCGGGTTTGGTCGCCTCAGTTATCTCTGTGTCATACTGATAACCGCCGCTGAGGGCTTCCGTAGTATCCTCAACAGAAGGCTCCGTCGTTTCGGCAGAAGGCTCTTCCGGCACTTGACCGCAAGCGCAGAAGGACAGAACAAGGGCAAAAATTGCCAGTAAGCAAATCAGTTTTTTCATTGTTTTATCCTCCTTCTCTTATTTATCGGACACAGTCTTCTTTTTCTTGGAGACTGCTACGATGATAATTGCAACCGCTGCGATCACCGCAGCCATTGCACCGCCTGCGATGAGGATCACAGGGCTGACCTTCTTGCCAGCATTCTGCTCGTCCTCACCGGTCGGCGTCTCGGTGGGCGCCTCGATGGGTTCTTCCGTCTGAGACAGCATGGATGCGTCAAATTCGGGGTTTGTCTGGCTCTTATTGCCTGCGGTAACCACGTATTCACAATTGCCGCCCTCGTAGTCGTAAGCGCCGTAGATCCGCTGGGTCAGCAGGCCGGAATCCAGCTTCACATGCATCTCGCTGTCGCCGATCAAGCCCTCTTCACCAACGGCCAGGGTGGTCTGCTCACCCAAATACAGGTCGCCGCCCTTGTTGTCCTTGACGATCATCTGTCCGCCGATCTTGTGGAGGCCGCGGATGTAGGACAGGCCGTCGAAGCCGGAATCCCCGTAGTAGACAGCATAACCGCCGTTTTCAGAGGTATTGCCGGTAACGGTCAGATTTGTGAAGGTAGACTCATCGACCACCCAGATGGCGCTGCCCTCCAGCTTGGAGGTATTGCCCTTCAGCGTCAAGCCGTCGGTCTCAATCCAGAAACCGCCCGCCAGATACATACCGCCGCCCTGGGTGCCTGCGGTGTTATTCTCCAGAGTACAATTCTGCATCTTCATGACAGGGAATCGCATATTGGATGTACCGATAGCGCCGGTGCAAATGCCGCCGCCCTCAGTACCTGCTGTGTTATTGGAAATCGCGCAATTGATGAGGTGAGACGGGGATCTGGTCCAAATTGCACCGCCCTGACGACCAGCAGTATTGCCAGTAATGGTACAGTCAGTCATGGTCAGATCGCTGCCGTTGAGCTGATAGACGGCACCGCCATCCTGCTTTGCATAGTTATCTGTGATGGTGCAGTTCTTCATTACGGCATCTGTCACGCCCCAGACGATGTAGAAAGCACCTGCATGGGCCTCTACTGCCTTATTGCGGCTGAATTCGCAATTCTCTGCCGTGAATTTTACATTCTGGTTGTTGAGTATAAATCCGCCAGCGGTCCAGCCCTCATTCTCTACTATCGTGAAGTCCTTCATAGTGACATTGGACGCACCGGTCATGACCATGCCGCCGCCGTTCTTGACCGCCACATTGCCGGTGATCTTGCCGCCGGTGTAGTTACCGATGGATGCCAGATGGTAGACACCTGCACCCTGATTTGCCTTATTGTTGCGGATCTCGCCGCCGGACATTTCGAATGTATGATTGGTGGAAACATAGATGCCGCCGCCGTTGCCGGCAGATTCGTTGTTCTCAATAACACCGCTCTTGAACACGGTCTTGCCGGGAGCCTGGAGCACCATACCACCAGCAGGGCCGTCACTCTTGTTGCCGCTGATGGTACTGCCATCAATCGTTATGTAGGGCATGTAGTCTTTGTTTTCACCCGTATTCTTAAAGCGGGCAGCAATCACGCCGCCGCCGGAAGCCTTGGCATAGTTATCCTTGATCGACGTGCCGTACAGATACACTGTGGAGCCGCCTACGCGCATACCGCCGCCGTTACCCTCATTGCTTCGGTTGCCTACAATGGCGCCGCCGTAGAAGTAGCCGGTGGACTGCTGCAGGTAGACACCGCCGCCGTCATTCTTACATTGATTATAGCAGATCGTGCCGCCGGTCATGGTGAGCGTACTGCGGCTGCTGATGTACAGGCCGCCGTTGGCTGCCTCCGCTGCTGTATTGTAGCTGATGATGCCGCCGGTCATCTTCATGGTGGAATCCGTCATGATCACCATGCCACCAACTGCCTTCTGAGCATAGTTGCCGGTGATCACAGTGCCGCTTTCCATCTGAATATCCGTCATGACAAGACCAATACCGCCGTAGTTGGTACCCGTGTTTTCAGCTATGGTCACATCCTTCATGTTCAGCACACTGCGATAACGGACACCATTCTGCGTACAGCCACCGCCGCCGATGCCGCCGCTGTTGTCCTTGGCGGTATTTTTTGTGATCTTGCCGCCGGTCAGGGTCGCGCTGGCACCATAAAGGTAGATACCGCCGCCGTTGGATGCTTTGTTGCCGGAGATCTCGCCACCGTTAATATTCAGCACAGAGGTGAAGCTCATGAAGAGACCGCCGCCGTTTCTGCTGGCAGTATTGCCGGAGATCTTACCGTCATTGATGGTGATCACCGCATTGGTCATAGCAATGATGCCGCCGCCGCTGGATGCGGTATTGCCGGAGATCTCACCGCCGTTGATGGTTGCAGCGCAATTGTCGCCGGCGAACTGCAGACCGCCGCCGTCACCGGTAGAGGCAACGTTCTCAGTGATCTTACCGCCGTTCATGGTAAACACCGCACCCACGTCACGGATCTGATTGCCATCCTCGGTACGGATACCGGAACGGCCGGTCACACCCGCACCGTTTGCAGCAGTATTTCCGCTGATCAGGCCATTGTTCATAACGACATTGGAGCCGAAAAGCATAATGCCGCCTGCATATTTTTGTGCCGTATTGCCGGTAACTGTACAGTTTTCGATCACACCGGTACAGTTGGTGCTGATATACATCGCACCACCATCACCGCCGGTGGAGGTATTGCCGGTAAAGGTGCCGTCCTTCATATCCAGCTTTGCGTAGCTCTGAACAAGCATAGCGCCGCCCGCCGCAGCTGCGGTATTGTCTTTGAACTCACCGCTGACCAGTGTCAGCACCTTGTCCTTGCCGGCGAATATAAGCGCACCGGCTGTGCCGTCAGAGATATTTTCGTTTATCTTATTGCTTTGGAGGGTAATGTTGGAGTCTGCAGCGGAGATCGCGCCACCGGAAGCGGTTGCGTGGTTGCCGGTGAAGGTGCTGCCGGTAATGGCTGCCTCTGCACCGCTGACGATGCGGATCGCACCACCGTTGGCACCGGTATTGCCAATAAAGGTCACATTCTCCAGTGTGGTGGTACCGGCCTCAATCTGAATTGCACCGCCATTGTTGGTTGCCTGATTGTTTTCAAAGCTACCTTCGGTCACTGTGAGAGTATTGCCCTTGGAATAGATCGCACCACCCTGCGTGCCGGCAGTATTGCCCTCGAAGGTACAGTCCTTCAAAGTCAGTGCATTGGTCTTGCCGGCAACAAAGATGGCACCGCCCTGGCGGTCTGCCGCATTGTTCTTGAAGGTGCAGTTTTCCAGCACCGCCTGGGCATTGGCCCGCAGGCAGATGGCACCGCCTTCGGCAGTCGTATGGTTATCGGACAGCTCCACGCCTACCAGCAGCAGCTGTGCACTGCCGCGGGCGTGGATCGCGCCGCCGCTCCAGCCTGTAGCTGTCGATGTCTGGGTATTGCGGTTATTGGTCAGCTTGCCGCCGAACATGGTCACGCTGCCGTTTTCCGCATAGATCGCGCCCACGTTCGTATCGGAAGCGTTCGTCAGCTGACCAGCCACGTAATTACCCTGCTCGTCCGTATGGGCTGTGCAGTCGGTAATGGTCAGAGAAGCTGTTTCCTTGGTATGGTAAATAATCTTCTGATTACCGTCTACCGTATGACCGTTCAGGCACAGATGTACATCATTGTTTCCGGTAACCGACTGTCTGTCGGAGGTCTTCACATCCGCGGTCAGATAGTAGTAACCGGAGGTGGTGGGCAGCGCATTGGTCTTCTCCCAGGCGATCCACACATTGGTGGTGTGGTCGCAGTTGTCACCGCCGATATTGACACAGTCACAGTGCTGATGGTTGGTAGCATTCTGCACGTAGAGCTTGCCGTCTTTCTCGACAATTTCCCGGTAGGAATTGTCACTGAAGAAGTAGGCAGCGTAATCCTTGCTGCCCAAATCGGTACTGACGTACCGGGGCATATTGCTGCCGTCGACGGTCAGACCGATCTTGGCGGTACCCTCGCCCATTTCGCCAATCGTAACCACCGCATCGGTACCCAGCCAGACGTTGTTGGCACTGCTTGCAGCGATGTTGCCGGTGACCTCGGGCGTACCCTTGGTATTGAAGGTCGCACTGGCGCTGCAGTAGATACCGCCGCCCCAGGTGGTAGCCGTGTTACCCGTCAGCTTGCCGCCCCGCAGGTGCAGGATGTTCTTGGCGTTTTCCAGGTAAATGGCGCCGCCGTAATTGGCCGTATTGCCGGTGATCTCGCCGCCGTCGATATAGCCGGTTGCGCCGTCACCGTTTATGTAGATACCGCCGCCCTTGCCGGTAACGGTATTGTTCTTGATCACGCCAGCGGTCATCTTGAAGGTGCCGCCGGTCTGCACATAGATCGTGCCGTTTTTGCCGCTGTTGCCGGAAATCTCGCCGCTTTCCATGATCAGCCGGGTGTTGCTCTCCTTGATGAACACCACGCTGCCCAGATTGGATACCTTATAGCCGGTAAAAGTGCTGCTCTTGACATTCATATCGGCAGCAGTGCTCAGATAGACCGCGCCACCGTTGGTGGCATTGTCCTTACCTTCGGCATTGGTGCCGTCAAAAGTAGAGCCGATGACAGTCAGCTTGCCGCCGTTCATTTGGATCGCACCGCCGCTATTGGTACAGTAATTGCCCTTAAAGGAGCTGTTTTCCACGGTAACTGTGCCGTAATTGGAGTAGATAACACCGGCGCTGCCCTTGGAGTAGTTGTCCTCGAAGGTGCAGTTCTTAAAAGTGGCGCTGTTTTTGGCGCTGTTCAGGAAGATCACGCCGCCCTTACGGTCAGCGCTATTGCCCTTAAAGGTCACATTTTCGCAGTAAGCAGTGGCTGCAGTATCGCCGGTAGCGCCGGTTTCCCGCAAGCAGATCGCACCGCCCTCTGCGGTGGTATGATTGCCGGAGATCTCGCAGTCCTTCAGATAAACAGAAGCATTGCCCCGGGCATGAATGCTGCCACTCCAGCCCATGGCAGTGGAATCCTGTGTGTTCTCGCCAGCTGTCAGCTTGCCGCCAAACATCTGGAAGATGGCAGAATCCGCCACATGGATCGTGGCACCTCTGTCCTTATCCTGACCGCCTGTCAGCTGGCCGGCAACATAGTTGCCCTCGCTGTCCGTATAGGCAGTGCAGTCCGCAACGGTGACCTTGGCGGTGCCGGTGATCCGGAAGATGCAGCATTTTTGCTGGGCATCCACGGTATAGCCGTTCAGACACAGCACCACATCAGCCGTACTCTTCACATCCGCATAGGCCGATATCGTTACATCCGTGGCCAGATAATAATGGCCTGTGGTATTGGGCAGCGCATTGGGATTATCCCATTTCTGCCACACCACATTTGCGTCCTCACAGTCCTCACATACATGGGCATCAGAATGGTCATGCAGATCAATCGCAGCAGTCGCTTCCGTCGTGGTTTCCTCCACATTTCCTTCTGTTGTCTCCTGCTCCTGCCCCTCGCTCTGGACACCCTCTGCCAACACTACATGAGGCAGACAGGACACCAGCAGCGTCAACGCAAGCAGCAATGCAAGTAAACGTTTTTTCATACCGATCCCTCCCGTTTTACGGCACAGCCATAAACTCTTAGTTTTATATACATATTTTACAACTTATGGGTACAAATCGCAACACACAAATATGTATATTAACGACAGATTTGCGTTTTGCAAGGGGTACTCTTGTGATAAAAACCGGCATGTCTTAAATGCAAGGCATGCCGGTTAATAGGCTTATCAATATCGAAACCCGCCGGAAGCAATGTGATCGCTGACGATCTGAATGCAGTCCGCATGAGAGTAACGGAAGTTGGCATGGGTAATAAATCCACGGGTCAATTCCTCCGCCGAGTCTGCCGTCAGGCACTTCTTGCGGTACTGGGCCGCACCGCATCCGAATGCCTTTTGAAAAACTGCATTCAAGTATCGGCTGTCAGAAAATCCGCTTTCCATACAGATATCCACCAAATAAAGTCCCGGGTCACGCATTAGAACCAGCGCTTTTTCCATACGCACTGTATTCAAATACTCGCGGAAAGACACATGAAAAGCATCCGAGAAAAAGTGGGACAAATGGGTCGGCGTTACACCCTCCATCGCCGCCAGCTGCTCCAGTGTGATCTTTTCCTTATAGTGCTGATCGATATAACTGATGATTCGACGCATGCGGGCTGTTTTACTCTGTCGGGCAGTAAACTCCGCATCGCTTGCCACTGTGTAAGGCAGCTTGTTCATAAGGAATGCCAGCAATGTGCCGATCTTACCGATACATGCCAGCTGATATCCATTTGCCTCGCCAAAGTAATCCTGTGCAACATCGAAGGTCAAATCATGGATCTTCTGCAGATCCTCCGAGGGCAAAACTTCCAGATGGCTGGTATCAAACTTCAGATTCGGCAATTTGGGGAAATAATCCTTGCAAAACCGATTGGATACTTGAATACACAGAGTACTCAGCGGTTCCACGCCATCGGCTGCGATCTCGTGGGGCTCGTAAAAATTATACAAAATAATATCGCCGGGTTTTACACTGAACTGTCCGTGGTTACGGATTATTCTTCCTGTGCCGCGCAGCACGATCGCCAGCTCCAGTGCACTGTGCTCATGCATGTTGCGGAACACAATGGAATTGATAAAAACACTGATATGGCGGATTTTTTCAAACCGCACCCGTTCCAATTCACTGTTAATATTGTTTTCCATAGCCACACCCCCTTTTACACAATAGCATTTTTGCACGTTCCTTTCAACCTACAGTGCAAATAACGCCAATTCAGAATCGCAAGAACGTCGCTTTATTTTGCGCTTTTCCCTGTGTTTTTTACATTTTTTCTTTTTCATGGCGCAAATTCGTCTTTTGACGGACGCATAATCCCCGGGTCGATCCCCGGGGATTATCCATGTTCACTTGCTGTCAACCAAAATCTTCAGGCGGGAATTTTCATTTGCAAGTTTTCCTGCCAAAATGTCCGCCTCTGTAAATTTTGCCATCAGGATCTCCTGATCCGTATAGCGATTGCGGTCATAAATCGCATAGATGAATCCGTCTGCCTCTAATGCATCCGGATAAGAGATGCCTTCCCGCTCATCCAGCACCAGTCTGTACGGCCATGTAGCACCGTCATCCTCGGACAGCGCCGCTGTCATATGGGAGCGCACATTGCCGCCCTCCGGCGGATCATTGAAGATCAGAAGCTGCCTGCCGGAGGTAAGCCGTGTGATGTAGAACCGGGACACCACCTGACTGATATGGGCATCTACTGCGTCAGTCCACGTGAAACCGCCGTCCCGGGAAAAACTCTCTTCGATACCCAGCATGGAACGGACCAGCATTCGCAGGCTGCCGTCTTCCTGCTCTATGATCATATTTTCATCGCAATTATATCTGCCTTCCGTCTTCTGCACACTGCCGGCATACTGCCAGGTTGCACCCTCGTCCCGGGAGATATAGGCATTGGAATGGCGATCCCGGGCCATTTCCTCACAAATGCCCCAGCCCCAGATCGCCGTAGGCAGCAGCCAGTCACCGTTTTTCAGCACCACCGGATCGCACATGACGATGCCGTCACAGAGCCGTTGGGGCTGGCTCCATACAGGATTCTCGCTGTCGGGATCTTCGGTATACATGGCCCACACGCCGGCGCGGCCGTCAAAGTGGAAATAGCTCTGATTCCAGATAAACCACAGCCGTCCCTTGGGGTCTGTCCACAAATTAGGGTCAAAGGCCCGGACAAATTCCCCCCGGGGCTGTACCACCGCCTTGGGTCCCTTCCAGGTGTTACCATCATCGTCACTGGTGTACAGCACGCACCAGTTATACTCATTTTCATCGGTACTGCCGCCATACCAGGCAGCCCACAGGCGGCCATTCGCCCCTCTGCCAATGCTGGGGATCCCCTGCCAGGCTTGGTTGCCATGCTGATACTCCGGTGCCTGCGGATCGAGCAGGATCTCAGGTGCTTTCAAGGAGCGGTCATCGGTTACCACCGGCACATAGTCTTGACAGACCTGCGCCAGCAGCACGCACCATGCCTCTCCCCGGATTCGCTCCCCGGGCTGCACATATTTTTCCAAAAGCACCATGTCCCGCTGGGTACCTGCTATCAGTGTGCCCACCGGATAACGTTCTGTCACCGCATAGCCTTCCTCTGCAAAATGCTTTTCCTGACTCTTGGAAAACCCATCAGCAGGGGTCAGGATATAGACCCAGCCGGCATCTGTCACCACAGCACTGGTCACATCCCGGCAGCGGCTGTCCAGATAGGTGCTGCCCTCCAACCCTTCCGGCAGTTCTGTCAGGAAGAACCACAAATCATTGTCCCGACATACTGGCGCACCCGGCGTAATCTCTGCAGGGGTACCGTGATGGGGCCATACAGTTGCAAAAGATCTTAATTCCATTTTCTTTGCTCCTTGTATACTGTATACTCTTAAGGGCGGACCTGCGGTCCGCCCTTATACCGTTTAGTCTACCATGTGTGTCTTGCAGATCTCAGAGAAATAGTAGCGGCTCTTCTTCCAGCAGCGCTCACCGGTGGCATGGTCCACCCATGTCAAACCGAAACGCAGCCGGTAACCGTCCAGCTCCTCATAGGAGTCCGCATCGTTCCAGTAATAATAGCCCTTCAGATTGTACCCGGCGCGGATGCAGCGGGCCACCATACGCAGGTGCTCCCGCAGGTAAGTAACACGCTCGGGGTCGTCACACTCTTTTTCTTTGTCGTTAATATTTTTCAGTGCACAGCCGTTTTCGGTGATGTACAGCTCAATATTGTGATAGCGGTCACAAATATACTGGACCACATCCATCAATCCGGGAGGATAGGGCACAAACTGCTGACCGGGCTCGGAGAAGAAATTACGCACAGCCGTGGCTTTCAATACCTTGGTAGGATCGTACTGGGTGCGGTTGGCGGTGTAGTAGTTGACACCGATAAAATCCATGGGGGTGAACCACTGATCCAGCTCCGCCTGGAAGTTTTCGGGCATAGTCTCTGCGATCACCGGGCATTCCCGCAGCAGGACCTGAGGATAGGTGCCCTCCAGCATAGGCTGGACCCACCAGCCAAGCTGATTTTCGATCGACCGTTCCACAGCGCCCAGATCCTCCTGGTTCATGTGCACAGGAGCTACCGGAGAGAAGCACTGGACCGCACCGATCTTGCCGCCCAGATTCATAGACTTATACAGCCGCACTGCCCGGAAATGGGCAATGATACACCGGAGGCTGGCCAGCTTGGCATTTTTACGGTCCATGCCGAAGGGAGGGAAACTGCCGCCCTGCAGACCGCCGCCGATGAATACCTGCGGTTCATTAAAGGTGCTCCACATTTTGACCCGGTCACCGAAAGCTTCAAAGCAGACCTTGGCATACGCTTCAAACCACTCAGGGAATTTCTCGCTGGCGAAACCGCCCTGCTCATGCAGGCACTGGGGCAGATCCCAGTGGTACAGGTCCACAAAGGGCGTAATATTGTTCTCCAGCAGTTTGTTAATGATCTTGTTGTAGAAGTCAATGGCCTTCTGATTCACCTGCCCGTAGCCGGTGGGAATGATCCGAGGCCAGGCCAGAGAAAACCGGTAGGTATTCTGGCCTGTCTTGACCATATCTTCGATGTATTCCTCGTAGTGATCGTAAAAGAAGCAGCCACGGTCCGGCAGATCCTCGGAGTTTGCCAGGTCACGGCCATTGAGGTTGCCTTTTGGGTTACGGCCGGGAGGATATTTACCTGCGTATTCTTCAGCAAAGGTATCCATGATGGAAGGACTCTTGCCGTCGCGGTCCCATGCACCCTCTGACTGGAAAGCAGAGTTTGCCGTACCGATCAGGAAATCCTCCGGAAGTTTAAATCCAAACATGATAATTCTCCCTTATCTCTGTATTCTGCCGGAGGCGTTGCCCCCTGCCAGGTTTTCCACCTCAGTTACCGTCACCAGATTGAAATCGTGTTCAATGGTGTGCTTCAAGCAGGATGCCGCCACAGCAAAATTGATAGCATCCTGATCGTTTTTACCGGTAATCAGGCTGTAGATAAGTCCGCCGCCAAAGCTGTCACCGCCACCCACACGGTCTACGATGTGGATCCTGTATGTAGGCGACAAGACCGCCACATCGGTCGCAGCATCATAGAGCATACCGGCCCAGTCGTTGTCAAAGGCAGACAGGGAGCTGCGCAGGGTGATCGCCACCTTCTTGCAGCCAAAGCGGCTTGCCATTTGCCGTGCCACACTCACATAGCCATCATAACCCAGCTTGCCGCTGGTGATATCCGTATTCTCCGCCGCAATACCAAATACATCCTTACAGTCCTCTTCATTGGCAATGCAAACATCGACGTAAGGCATCAGCTGCGCCATGCATGCACCAGCCTCTTCCTTAGTCCACAGCTTGTTGCGGTAGTTCAAGTCACAGGACACGGTCAGTCCCAGTTTTTTCGCAGCCTTGCAGGCATTCAAACAAGCCTTGGCCATATTTTCGCTGAGGGCAGGCGTGATGCCTGTCCAGTGAAACCAATCCGCGCCGGCAAATATCTGCTCCCAATCGAACTCTTCCGGCTCTGCCGTTGCGATCGAAGAGCCTGCTCGGTCGTAGAGCACCTTGCTGGGCCGCTGAGATGCACCTTTTTCAACATAGTAAAGACCGAGGCGGGCACCACCCCGAAGCACATTGGAAGTATCCACGCCGTACTGGCGCAGCGCATTGATGGCGCACTGGCCGATATCATGCTCCGGCACCTTGGATACAAATGCCGCATCCATGCCGTAATTTGCCAATGATACTGCCACGTTTGCCTCGCCGCCTGCGTATGTAGCCTCAAACTTAGGGCTCTGCACAAAACGCAGATAGCTCTCCGGATTCAAACGAAGCATGATCTCACCAAAGGTAATGATTCTTGCCATGTTACCTCTCCTTTACCGCTGTCACCAATTCCCGGGCAACCTCTGTGATTTTTTCATATTCCCCTGCTTCCACCCAGGCCTTGTTCACCAGCTTGCCGCCAATGCCTGCACCGGCAGCGCCGGCACTCAGGAAATCCGCTACATTCTTTTCATCGATATTCCCGACTACCAAAAGATCCACGTGGCTGATGGGTGCTTTCACAGCCTTCAAATAACTTGTGCCCAGCACGCCTGCAGGGAACAATTTTACAAAATGCGCACCTGCCCTATGGGCAGTCATGACCTCTGTAGGTGTCAAGGCACCGGGAATGGAGATCATGCCCAGCTCCCGGGTCCTGCGGATCACGTTCTCGTCCACATCCGGAGAAATGATAAACTGACCACCATGCTTTGCTGTCAGCTCCACCAGTTCTGTACAGGTAACAGTACCTGCGCCCACATGCATTTTCCCCCGAAAAGCTTCCGCCACCATACCGATGGTTTGGGCAGTCTGTTCCCATGCCTCTGGCCTTTTTTGGTCATAGGTGACCTCCATCAGCCGAATGCCTCCATCATAGAGAGCCTGTGCTACCTTCAAGCATTGCTCACTTTTCACGTCACGCACAATGGCAATCAGTTTTTCCTTTTTGATAGCCGCAAGAATCTGTTCCTGCATAAACCGCATCCCCCCAAATTTTATCAGCTATAGCATATCAAAAAAATCTGCTGCTTTCAACTCGAACAACTGCAACTCTTGCGAACTGCACACGCAAAACATTGTCCGTGTTTCTGTGTTTACAAAAAAATTCCTGTGCAGCCTGTATTACGGGGTACACAGGGGGCGAGAAAAAACACAACCACCGGCGTAGTATTTGAACGTATTTGAACGCGTGGTTTTCTTTATGCAAAAAAGAGCGGTAAAACCGCTCTTTTATTTTTTCAGTTTTCTGGCACCAATCTGAGCCAGCAGCACGCCTGCCAGCTTGGCATCGTTGCAGGTCAGTGCCACCGCACCGTTTTCGATGGCACGGGTCAGCCGTTGGACTGTAGGCGCAAAGCACACCCAGGTTTCCGGCACACGCTCACGCACCCAGGCATAATCCTCTGGGGCCAGAATCGGATCCGGAGCTCTTGTGACAGTGCCGTCTTCGTTCAGCGTCCTGTTGAACAGACACGCACAATACAGCTTGGAATAGTAGCTATCCCGGTCAAATTCGCCCTTGTTCAAAAACAGCGGGTAATAACCGTGGAGACGGTACCTTCCATGATACTTTTCATGGATGTAGCTGAGCAGTTCGCCGGACCAGGAATTTATGTAGATCCGATCCGCCATACCGAATTCTTCGATCAGCGCGATACTCTTATCGCAGGAATCCAAAGCAAACTGCCCGCTCTCGTGGGGGTAATCCTTCAGCTCCACGTTGATCTCTATATCCGGGTGCTTTACCATCAGTTCCAAAAACTGACGGAAGGTAGGCACCTGCTCTCCCGCAAACTGCGGACCCTTCCAGCCGCCCACATCCAGCGCCCGCATCTGTGCAAAGGTCTTTTCCCGGATCAAACCAGCACCGTTACTGGTACGGTCCACCGTGTGGTCATGCATCAAAATGATCTCGCCATCAGCGGTCATGTGAAGATCGATCTCCACCATGTCGATGTCCAGTTCCAAAGCCTTTTCCACGGCAAGCAGGGTATTTTCCGGGTAGACCTCAGAATATCCCCGATGGGCAGCCAGCTTGAACGCCATAGCTTAGTCCTCTACTCTTTGAATATCTGCTCCCAGACCGGTTAGCTTTTCCACAAGGCGCTCATAACCGCGCTCAATGAAACGGATATTTTCTACCGTTGTCACACCCTCTGCAGCCAGACCTGCAATGACCAACGCAGCACCGGCGCGCAGGTCATTTGCCCGGACCGTAGCACCCTCCAGCTTCTCACTGCCAGTTACGATGGCGGTCTTGCCGTTGATCAGAATATCTGCACCCATATTACTCAGCTCGGTACAATAGCCGAAGAAACGGGTTTCGTAAACGCTCTCGGTCAGCTTGCTGACACCGTTTGCCAGAGACATGCATACACAGATCTGTGCCTGCATATCCGTAGGAAAGCCGGGATAGGGACGGGTCTTGACGGTGGTATAGCGCAGGCGTTTATCCACCTGGATGCGGATCGCGTCATCATAGTTGGTGATCCGTGCGCCCATTTCCTGCAGCTTGGAGGTGATGCACTCCATATGCTTGGGGATCACGTTCTGCACCAGCACATTACCGCCGGCAGCGGCCGCCGCAGCCAAATAAGTACCAGCTTCGATCTGGTCAGGAATAATGGCATAAGTACCGCCCTGCAGGCTCTCTGCGCCCCGGATCTTCACCGTGTCGGTACCGGCACCGGAAATATGAGCGCCCATCGTATTGAGGAAGTTGGCCAAATCAACGATATGGGGCTCCTTGGCCGCATTTTCGATGACGGTACGTCCCGGCAGCAGTGCTGCCGCCAGCATGATGTTCACCGTGGCACCCACGCTGACAACGTCCAAGCTCACGCGGTTGCCCTGAAGACCGTCGGGACCGGGGGTCAGGTTTACATAATCTTCCGTTTCTTCCACATCTGCACCCAGGGCCATGAAACCCTTGATATGCTGGTCGATGGGGCGGGAAGCAAAATTACAGCCGCCGGGCAACGCCACGTTGGCCTTATGGAACCGGCTCAGCAGTGCGCCCATCAGATAATAGCTGGCGCGCATCTTGCGAACGAGCACGGGATTTGGCTCTGTTTTGGTAATATCGGTGCAGTCCAGCACCACAACGCCCGGAGCCTCATGCTCAATGACTGCGCCCATATCTGCCAGGATCTCCAGCAGGATCCGCACGTCAGAAATATCCGGTACGTTTTCCACACGGCATTTGCCCTTCACCAAAATAGCCGCAGGCAGGATCGCCACAGCTGCATTTTTGGCGCCGCTGATGGTCACACTGCCCTCCAGCCGGGTACCGCCGTTAATTACATATTTAGCCAAGGATGAATCACTCCTTGCAAATTTCATTTATATCCAATTTGAAATTATACCATAGATAGCGGTTTCTGTAAAGGGAAATTTTCCTGCTTTTATCGGCGTAAACCCTTCGGATAATGGTTTTTCAGGACTTTTCCGTCACCTTTTCCCCAGCCGATGCTGTAACCGTCCACTGTCACCAGGCACCAGCCCTTACGATCGGAGGGCACGACCTCACCGTGCAAATAATCTGTGATCTGTTTGCTGTCTGCGGCGTAGTCCTGCACATTAGCAGCATTTTTCAGCCACAGGGCCAGGGCATGGGCAGGCTCAAAACGGCCCTTCCTTTCTTCTCCCAGCTCCAGACCGGGACGCAGCACCTTGATGCCCCGCAGGTCAGGCAATTCCCAGGGTGCCCAGTACAGGCTCTGTCCAAACTTTACCGTCTTGCCATCCGGCAGCCGGATATCCAGTTCTTTGGCAAAACGCTCCCACAGGCCGGGCAGCTTTTCCCCTTTGGAGGTCACGGATGTTTCTTCCGGCTGTCCAGCCTTGCGCAAAACCGCCGCAAAATGCCCCTCTCCCAGCAGTTTGTGGGGCCACAGGCGGAACTGCCCCTTCCCTGCCGGCGTAAACCAGGGTGCCGCCACGGACTCCGGAGTAAATTCCGGGTGGCTTGCTAAAAAGGCTTGGATGGTCTGCTCATTTTCCTCCGGGGCAAAGGTACAGGTGGAGTATACCAGCCGTCCACCGGGACGCACCAGAGCTGCGCCAGAATGCAGGATCTCTGCCTGCCGCCGGGCGCACATTTCTACCGTCTCCTGACTCCAGTCGGTGATGGCTGCCTCTTCCTTGCGGAACATGCCCTCACCGGAGCAGGGCGCATCGATCAGCACCCGGTCAAAAAAGCCGGAGAATTTATCTGCCAGTTTTTGGGGGTGCTCATTGGTGACCAGGGCATTGGCCACGCCCATGCGCTCGATGTTCCGGCTGAGGATCTTGGCCCGCTTGGGGTTGATCTCATTGCACAGCAAAAAGCCTTCTCCAGCCATGCGACCGGCGACCTGGGTGGTCTTTCCGCCGGGGGCAGCGCACAGATCGCAGACCTTTTCACCGGGCTGCGGATCCAGCAGTGCCACCGCCGACATGGCACTGGCCTCCTGCAGATAGTATACGCCAGCTTCGTGGTAGGGGTGCAGGCCGGGCCGGGCCTCCGGATCATAATAAAAGCCTGCAGGCTCCCAGTCCACCTGTGCGCCCACAAATGGCAGCACAGGGCGCTGGCCTTTCAGCGGATTAAAGCGCAGTGCTACCGCCCTAGGCCGCTCCAGTGACGCCAAAAAAGCCGGGTAGTCCTGTCCCAGCATTTTTTCCATTCTATCCAAAAAAGCCTGCGGCAGCATAAAAACGCCCCCTCTTTTGTAGTATCAAGAGTATACCACAAAAGAAGGGACTGTGCAATAGCACCCCAGCAAAGACAAAGGTGCAGGCAAAGCCTGCACCTTTGATCGTTAAATTATTCCTCGTTCTTGGCGTCGTCAATGATCTTCTGCTGATTAGCCTTGGGCACTTCCTCGTAACGGACAAACTCCAGAGTGAAGGAACCACGGG
>CAYVCR010000009.1:0-26697 GCA_964450205.1 uncultured Oscillospiraceae bacterium
GTGCAGCGGAACTGAACGCCCATCCTGTTTGCCAGGGGGATCAGCTCGTCATAGAAGGTGCACACCAGGGCTTTGTTGGAGGTGACGATGTTCTTGCCTGCCTCGATGGCGGCCCGGACAAACTCATAGGCAGGATGCAGGCCGCCCATGGCCTCGATGACGGTGTCGATGCTCTGGTCATTCAGTACGCTCTGGAAGTCCTTGGTCACTTCCGCATCCGGCAGCTGTACGTCCTCCAGACATACGATCTTGGCAACCTGCATATCGGTGCGCTCGCGGGTCAGGTCATACACGCCTCTGCCAACCACGCCAAAACCCAGCAGTCCGATCTTCATAATCTTTTCCTCCGTTTTCTCTCTCATATAGGCACAAAAGTATCTGTGCGAAAAACACTTGATTTTAAGACGGAAACAGTATATCATATACCTACTTAAAATGCAATAGTAGCAAAAAACAAGATTTTTACCTGAAATTTCAGGATTTTGTGCATTTGGCAAAGAATGTTATCCCCCTTGGAGGCGACCTGTATGCAATACCATTCTACAAGAAGTTTACAGCCTGCCATCGACAGCGCCCAGGCGGTGCTGAACGGCTTGGCACCGGATGGCGGACTGTATGTCCCCTGCGGACTGCCCAAGATCGATGTGACTGCCTGTCTGCAGGAAAACACCATGGCTATGGCCACCCGGATCATCGGCGCGCTTCTGCCGGATATTCCCAACATGGGCGAGCTGGTCAAGCAGGCCTATACCGGTAAATTCCAGACCGAGGAGCTGACCCCTACAGTAGATACCGGCAAGTTTACGGTTTTGGAGCTGTTCCGGGGCCCCACCTCGGCCTTTAAGGACGTGGCCTTGTGTATGCTGCCCCAGCTGCTGACCGCAGCGAAAAAGGAAAAGGGCATGGAAGAGGACATTCTGATCCTCACAGCCACCTCCGGCGATACCGGCAAGGCGGCCCTGGCAGGCTTCCAGGATGTGGAGGGTGTGAAGATCTGCGTCTTCTATCCCGAGGGCGGCGTGTCTAAGGTCCAGCGGGCGCAGATGGTGACTCAGGAGGGCAGCAACGTGGCTGTGTGTGCTGTGGTGGGCAATTTTGACGATGCCCAGACCGGCGTGAAGAATATCTTTGCCGCTGCAGAAAACGGACGGCTGCCCGACGGCAACCGCTGCCGCCTGTCCACTGCCAACTCCATCAACATTGGCCGCCTGGCACCTCAGATCACCTACTATTTCAAGGCCTATGCCGACCTGCTCAAGCGGGGCCAAATCGTCATGGGCGATCAGGTGAATTTCTGCGTTCCCACCGGCAACTTCGGCGATATTTTGGCAGGTTGGCTGGCAAAGGAGCTGGGCCTGCCGGTAGGTAAGCTGATCTGCGCTTCCAACGCCAACAACGTGCTGACGGACTTTATCCGCACCGGTACATACGACCGCCGCAGACCCCTTCATAAGACCATATCGCCGTCGATGGATATTTTGGTATCCTCCAATCTGGAACGGCTGCTGTATTTCCTGTCCGGGGACACGGCGCTGGTGGCACGGCTCATGAAGCAGTTGAACGACGATGGCTTCTACACCGTGCCCGAAGAGCTGCAGACGATGATCCGTGACCAGTTCTGGGCCGGCTGCTGTGATGATGCCCAGGCCGGTCAGACCATCGGCGGAGTATTCAAAGAGCAGAACTATCTGTGCGATCCCCATACAGCCACCGGCTGGGCAGCTGCAGAAGATTATGTAAACCAGACAGGTGATGCCCGTCCTGTGGTGGTGCTGTCCACCGCCTCCCCTTATAAGTTCCCCGCGGCAGTGCTGACTGCTCTGGAGGATGCCGGGGATATGGACGAATTTGCCCGGATGGAACGGCTGCAGGAAGTGACGGGCGTACCGATTCCGGAAAACCTGTCCGGTCTGCAGCAGAAGCCCGAGCGCCACACAGGTGTTATCGAAAAAGACAATATGCTCCAGTTCGTCATGGGACTGTAAAGACAGGAGAGATCATTATGAAAAAAGTAACCATTCGGGTGCCGGCCACCACGGCCAACCTGGGCCCCGGCTTTGATGCCTTCGGCTGCGCCCTGAGCTTATATACCGACGTGACCTTCGAGGAGACGGACTCCGGTCTGGAGATCACCGGCTGTCCCGAGGAATTTACCGGCCCGGACAACCTGGCCTACGTGTCCTACTGTGCGGTGCTGGCCTCCATGAGTGAGGAGATCCGGGGCATCAAGATCCACATCGATGCCCACATCCCCGTGTGCCGGGGTCTTGGCTCCTCGGCAGCCCTGCTGGTGGCAGGCGCCATGGGTGCCAACGTGCTGCGTGGCAGCCGGCTGTCCACCCAGGGCCTGCTGAATATCACCAACGCCATGGAAGGCCACCCGGACAACCTGGCCCCTGCCTTCTACGGCGGCCTGACCGCCTCCATGGTGGATAACGGCCTGCCGGTGACGGTGAATTTCCCCCTCCACCCGGATTGGGAATTCTTAGCCTTGATCCCGGACTTCGACCTGCCTACCACCCATGCCAGAAGCGTGCTGCCCACCCAGCTGCCCCGGGCTGATGCCATCTACAACATCTCCCACGGCGCACTGGTGCTGAAGGCTTTGGAGCTGGGCGACGAGAAGCTGCTGCGCAACGCCATGCAGGACCGGCTCCACCAGCCCTACAGAAAGAAGCTGATCGCCGACTACGAGAAGATCGAGGCCCTGGTGCGTACCACCGGCGCGGCCTTCTGCTTAAGCGGCGCAGGCCCCACCCTGCTGTGCATCACCCTGGATGAGCAGCTGGAAGAAAAGCTGGCCAAGAAGCTGCACGATATTACCGATGCCAACTGGCAGATGCTGCCCCTGCATGTGGAATTCCAGGGCGCCCATGTCCTGTCTTGCGAATAAGAAAGAAAGAGACTGTCATTGACAGTCTCTTTTTGTTTGCCGCAAAAGCAGCATTTGATTGGCCTTCAGCAACCGGGGGCGGTTATAGCGCTGCATGAGGATAAAGGGGAGATGAAAGATCACGCCGGCTGCTGCCAGACACCAGCCGCCCGCACCGGGCCAAAACCAAACACAGCCAAAGCCAAGGATCGTGGCTGCCACATGGGTAGCCTCCGCCACACAGGTCTCCTTGATGAGGACCGGTACCTTACTTGCTTTCTCAATGCGCTTTTTGGGGATCCACCGGGGAAAAAGCCTTCCCAGGATCATACTGGCATCCGGCAGCTTGGTTTTCCACTTCAAAATATGCAGCTTGTTGTAGATGGCGCCTTCCTGCTCAAAGGGCAGGCTTTTAAATGGGAATCGGGTCTCCCATATGTATTTTCGCGGCCAAAGTCTGCCAATGAGGAATACGCCGATATACATGGCCAAAAGATACAGCAGTGCATACAGCCATTTCATGCATCGTCACCTGTTTTCCAAAAATTCGCAGACATCTCCGGCAGTCGCAAAGACCATAGGCTCTGTGAAACGGAAGCCAAAATGGTCCTCCAGCTCCATGGACAGCATTAAAAGGGCCAGGGAATCCAGTCCCAGATCCTCCCGCAGCCGGGTCTGCGGGGTGACGCAGGCCATGTCCACACCGGGAAGCAGCTTGCCCAAAAGTTCTTTCAGTGTATCGAGCATACGGTTCTCCTTTCACTCATCCAGCGGCTCGTCTTCCCGGCGCAGGAAGACAAGGCCGTAGCCGGCCAGCCAGGGACCGTTGTGGGCACCGCTGACCGGGGACATGATCACCGGCTCGTGATTGGTGGCGATCCCGTAGTCGCCTTCCAGCTCTTTCAGGGTCTTAAGCAAGGAAGGCCCTGTGTATACATGCCACAGCAGATAATCGGTGCTCTGCCGGTCGCCCAGTTTCTCTTTCAGTAACTGGCAGGTACGCGCCAACGCTTTTTTGGGTGTGCGCACGCTCTCCAGGGCGACGATCTCACCTTCCGGATTGAAATGCACCACAGGGCAGATATTCAGCATTTGACCCATAAAGGCCTTGCCGCCCTTGAGCCGTCCGTTGTAGATCAGATAATCCAGCTTGCCGTCCACACCCATGAACAGCTGATGGCCCATCATCCAGCGGATCTCCTTGAGGATCTGCTCAGAGGACATGCCCTGGGCGGCAAATTCCGCCGCCTTGATGGCCAGTATACCCTCGCCAAAGCAGGTGATCTTGGTATCAATCACATGGACCTTCAGGCGACTCTCAAACTCCCGCGCGACCAGGCAGATCTTGTCGTAAGTGCCGCCCAGGGCAGAGGAAAGGGTAAATACCATGGCTTCGTCGCAGCCTTCGTCGATGGCCTTGGAAAAAGCAGCGCGGATATCCTCTGTGTCGGGCATGCCTGTATAGGGCAGATGGTTTTTGGGATCCTCCAGCAATTCCAGCTGCCGGTAAAAATCCACCGGATCCAGGTCCAGACCCTCTTTGTATTCGTTTCCGTTGAAAAACACGTGAATGCGGATGATCTCAATGCCTAAATTTCTGTACCGCTCCGGCGCGTACTCAATACAGCCGGTAGAGGTACACATGATCTTTATTTTTCCCATGATGCTGATTCCTTCTATATATCTATATATGATTTCGTGCGGTATCAAAGACAGACTTGTTCTGTGCCATGTTGATCAGCATTTCTGCGGTATTGACCACTGCGGCGGCACCTGCGTTGCCGCGGGTCTTTATGACCGGCTTGGCTGCTCCTAAAATATTGCCGCCGCCTAAAGAACCCAGATCGTATACGTTCATCAGCTGCAGACCCAGATTTTTGATGTCATCGTTTTCCGTGCGGTAGGCGTACTGCATGATATCTATCAGCAGCCGCTTGGCAGTTCCCTCAGTGACCTTCATCACCTGATTGCCTGCAAAGCCGTCGCATACCAGCACATCGCAGCAGCCGGACAGGGCTGTGCTGCCCTCCACGTTGCCGACGAAGTTCAGCGTCGGGTCAGCAGCCAGCAGCGGATAGGTTTCCTTCACAAGACGGTTGCCCTTGCCCGGCTCTGTGCCGTTGGAAAGCAGACCGACCCGGGGTGCGGAAATACCGTACATTTTTTTCATAAAGTCGGTGCCCAGGCGGGCAAAATGGTGGAGCATGGGCGCGCTGCAATCCACAGTGGCACCGGTATCCACCAGGCAGGTGAAGCTTCCGTTTTGGGCAGGAAGCACAGCGGCCAGGGCAGGCCGTGTCCGCTCCGGGCCGGAAAGATACCGGGCGGTGCCGGTCAACAGAACGGCTGTATTGCCTGCGGTCAGCATGCCGAACAAATCATCCCGGGCAGCCAGCGCCTGCAGTGCCATCAGCATGGAAGAATCTGTTTTGTGATAGATGGCCTGGGCAGGATCGTCGTGATTGGTGATCACGCCCGGCGCGTGCAGGATCTGCATGCGGTCAAAGGGCATTTCCAACGCCTCCCACTGGGAGCGGATCAGCGCCTCGTCACCGGCAAGAACGACACTGAGCGCTGGGAATTTTTCCAACGCGTCTGCTGCGCCACGGATCAGAACGGCTGCGTCCTGATCGCCGCCCTGGGTATCGATAATGATCTTGATATGTTCCATAAGTACTCCTATTCCACAGACAGCAAATACGTATAAACTTCCTGTCCGCCGGTATAGACTGTTAGCTGATGCTCCGGGTATGCTTGTTGCAGGCTTTGGGCCAGGCATGCAGCCTGCTCCGGGTCTGCCGACTGGCCTGTGACCAGGGTGATCAGCTCGCTGAGGGACATGTCCATAGCTGCCACGGCCTGCAGCACGGCAGCCTCCGGGGTGTCTGCCACGGCAAGGATCCCATGATCATTCAGTGCCATGTACTGGCCTTTTTTGATCTGCCTGCCGTCTGCCTGCGCATCCCGGACAGCATGTGTGATCTGAAAATCGCAAACACCCTCTGCGGCTCGTTCGGCACTTGCCACGAGTGAGTCAATGTCTGTCAGACCGGGGGTCAGCACCTGCAGGGCGCTCATGCCCTGCAGCATACTGCAGGTGGGGATCACGTGTACTGCAGCAGCGTTGTACAGCTTTGCCGCCTGCTGGGCAGCCAGGTGGATATTTTTGTTATTGGGCAATACCAGAATATGGTCAGCTGCGCATTGCCGGAAGGCTGTCAGAAAATCCTCCACGGAGGGATTGGAGGTCTGTCCGCCGGATATGATCTGATGGACGCCCAGCTGGGTGAACAGTCTGCCGAGACCTTCTCCGCTGACCACGGCCACCACTGCGTAGGGCAGCACTTCTGTCGGTTGTTCCTGATGTCCCAGGGACATGTTCTCCACCTTTACAGTCAGAAATTCGCCATAGCGGTGGATGCATTCCAGCACCTGACCGGGGTGGTGTGTATGGACGTGGACCTTGACCAGATCCTCCTGCTTGTAGGCGGCAATGCTCTGCCCATCCAGCGCTTCCAGCGACTGGATCAGGGGAGCGGTGGTAAAGCTGTCCGGATCTGTCTTGGCAGTTGTCAGCCGCAGAAGCACCTCGGTGCAGTAACCAAATTCCGCCACAGAGTCCCGGGTGAAGCTGTCGATGTCCGGTGCATCTTCGGCAGCCTGGGACAGGATAGGTGCCGGGGCTGTGCCGGTCAGCGCTGCGTACATGCCGCGGGTCATATATACGTATCCGGCAGCACCGGAATCGACGACTCCGGCCTGGGCCAGCACAGAAAGCCGCCGCGGCGTTTCCGCCAGGGAACGCTCTGCCTGCTCCAGCAGCAGCCGGTAAAAATCCGCTACGGATGTGCTGTCCGTCAGCTGCTGCTCGGCGTAGTCCACACTCTCCCGCAGTACGGTCAGAATGGTACCTTCGGCAGGTGCGTGAACGGCGGCATAGGCTTTTTCTGATGCACAGCGGTAGGCCTTGGCCAAGCGCCGGGCATCAGCCTGGTCACAGCCGGCAAGACCTTCTGCCAGACCGGCGAAGATCTGAGACAGGATCACACCGGAATTTCCCCGGGCACCCAGCAGCGTCCCTCGGGAAAAGGCTGCCGCAGACTGTCCGAGTCCTGCTTGCGTTGACCCCAATGCGGACATGCCGCCCTCCAGCGTTTTCTGCATATTGCTGCCGGTGTCTCCGTCTGCCACGGGGAAGACGTTCAAGCTGTTCAGCTCCCCTGCATTGGCAGCCAAACAAGCCTCGCCTGTTTGAAGCATACGCACGAATGTATGGCTGTCCAGGGTCATGGAGGTATTCTCTATATGTTCCATGGTTGACCTCTTTATGTGTACGGCTTTGCCGGGAGCTTTTCCCCCAGCTTTGGAAAATATGCTACGATGTCAAGCTAAAACGAAACGAAACTATATATGTCTAAATTGTAAACATTTTTTCTTTATAAAAAAGCGCCGTACCGATAAGGTCAATGGCACGAACGTAATGCCATTGACCGGGAAGGTACGGCGGGAGAATTATGCTACAGGCTGCTGCAGTGGCAGCGTCACGGTAAAGGTAGTCAGCGCAGGGGTGCTTTGTACCTGCACGGTGCCCTGGTGCAGCTGCACCGCTTTTTTTACGACAGCAAGACCAATACCGCTGCCTAGGGAGGCATGGGATTCATCCGCTTGATAAAACTTATCAAAGATCCGTTTGATGCTTTCCGGGGGGATCGGTTTGCCAGTGTTGCTAATGGCTGCCTGCAGGGTCTTTTCGCCTTGTGTCACAAGCACGTCCACAACCCCGTAATCCTCAGAATACTTGATGGCGTTGTCCAGCAGGTTGATCCATACATGCCGCAAAAGCTCTTCGTTGGCACAGATCATGCATTCGTCCATGTGCAGGTTGAATTCCAGGTTTTTGGCTGTCCACTTATTCTCCAGCAGCAGGATCGCTGCGCGGATCTGTTCTGTTACATGGAATGTGCTGACATCGGTAAGGATCGCCTGGTTTTCGATCCGGGTCAGATCCAGCACCTCGGTGGCCATATTTGCCAGCCGCAGGGACTCCTCTTCAATGATCGCCAGGTATTCCTGCTGCTGCTGCGGTGTCAGATCCCCGCGCTGCAGCAGCTTGGCAAAGCCTGCGATGGATACAATGGGAGTTTTGAACTCATGAGAGAAGTTGTTCACAAAATCGCTGCGGAGCATTTGCGTCTGCTCCAGCTCGGCGGCGGCTGTGTTAAAGCCGTCCTGGATCTGCCGGAAGGCGGCGGTGTAGGACATGGGCTTGCCAAAATGGATCCGTGCCTTAAAATCTCCGGATGCCAGCCGATTCATCTGCTGCACGAAGCGGTTAATGGGCTTGGTGTAGTATTTGCCTGTCAGCATGGACAGGATCGTACCTGCGATCAGGCTGATCAGCGACATGAAAAAAAGAATATAGCTCAGGGAAAGATTTTCCTCCTGCACAGAGGCGATCAGTCCTGCATGCACAAGCAGCAGCACGACACCCATAGCCAGCAGCACCGATATCAGCTGCAGCAGGAAGAACAGCACGGCCATCAGTAGTGTCAGGCTGAAGCGCTGCCGTCTTTCAGATCGGGTCATATCTTCTTCACCGCCTTGTAGCCCAGTCCCCGCACGGACAGGATCTCAAATTCCTCCCAGCCTTCAAACCGCTTGCGGAGCCGGCCAATATGGACGGTGACCGTCTCCCAGCCGGTATCGCTGTCGGCACCCCAGATCTCGTCCATCAGCTGGATGCGGGTGAAGATCTTTCCCGGGTAGGACAGCAGCTTGTACAGCAGCAGAAATTCCTTTTGCGGGAGCATTTGTGTCTGCCCATGTCCGGTGACCGTCAGACTGTCGTAATCCAGTGTCACAGATCCAATGGCGATCTGGCGTTCGCTGGCGATCCTGGCTCTGCGCAGCAGGGCCTTGATCCGCAGCAGCATTTCCGTTTCATCGATGGGCTTGGTCATATAGTCATCGGTGCCGGCCAGAAAGCCTTTCTGTTTATCTGCAGGCAGCTGCCGGGCGGAAACCATCAGGATCGGCAGATTGTTGTTGGTCTGACGCAGTGTCTTTGTAAAATCATAGCCGTCCATGCCCGGCATCATAATATCCAGCACCACCAGGTCGATATGCTCCCGGTCCAGTACTGCCAGAGCATCCAGACCGTTTTCTGCGGTGGATACCTGGTAATTGGCGTTTTGCAGGACTGCCTTCAGCAGCAGTCTGGTATTTTTATCATCGTCAGCCACAAGGATATGGAACATATACGTCAGCCGCCTTTTTGATAGTATTTATAATATGATAACGCCGGTTCCTAAACTGATTCTAAACAAATTGTTATATTTTTGTATCATAATCATAACCACCGGCCGTGCCGGTGAGCTTCCCCCTCCACCCGGATCGGGAATTTTTAGCCTTGATCCCGGACTTCGACCTGCCAACCACCCACGCCGGAAGCATGCTGCTCACCAAGCTGCCCCTGCATGTGGAATTCCAGGGCGCCCATGTCCTGTCTTGTGAATAAGAAAAAAGGCGCTGTCTCACTAAGGTAAAATTTCCAATTTAGAATCGCAGGGACACCCCTCCGGGGTGTCTGAAACCGAAAAATCGGCACAATTTGTGCCGATTTTTTCTTTTGTTTGCGGTTTAGCGGACACCGCGGGAGCGGTGTCCCTACTTTTATATTTGTACGATCTCACAGCTTTTTGCCAGTACCAGCAGCTCCTTCCGGGAGCTGACACCAAGCTTGCTGTAAATATTGCGGATATTTCATTCGCAGGTATGTTCTGTGTGGGGACAGCACTCATCTGCATCAAATAGCAAAGACCCAGCAGGAACATCTCACTCATAATATAAGAAACGGACAGGAATTCAAATTCGATCTTGCTCAGCTGCTCCAGCAGCCAAACGCCCACATTGACCGTAACGGCAATGACCAAAAATACACAGTGGACTGTGCTTTGCAGCTTCTTTTTCAAAAGGGAATGGATGACACCCGAGACGGCTGCTTTTGTATGAGGATTTAGTCCATTTCCACCATTTCTTCCTTCAGCTCGCTGCGGCGGACCAGGAAGCGGCGGATGGAGAACAGGCCGGCAATACAGGTCACGCAGACCAGTATGCTCCAGTAATCATCGTGGCTCAGGATCACTTGACGGGTGATGGCCACGGTCAGCACCTCCAGGATGCTTGCCGGGGTGGTGTCGATGAGCATGCGCACGAACTCCAGTCCCACCACGATGGTCAGCACATTGTGCAGGTAGGTGCTCACATCGGCCAGATAGCCTTCAACGGTAAACATATGGTAGATTTCAATAGCTAGGGCGGTCACCATCACCAGGATCGTAATGGCGGCAATACTGCGCTCGATCCAGTGCAGGGCCTGGCGGAAAATGTGCTCGACCCGGTGGTCGTGTTGCTCCACTTTTTCCAAATGATCCTTCAGCTTGGGATCGTTGGGGGTTTTGGCATGATGACTCACAGCGATTCCTCCTATATGTTTGAATAAAGCTATTCTACACGAAGATGGCCAAAAATGGAAGTTATTTCTGAAAATATTGACGCATTTCTTTGTGCGCAGCTTCTACTTCCTCCAGCAGTTCCCGGGCGGACATCCGCAGCACACCGCTGCGCAGGGAGCTCAGCTGCACCAAACCATCGGAGGTAGCTACCCGGACGGCGTAATTCCTGCCGATCTGGTCGGCCAAGGCTTCGATATAAGCATCGGCGGTCTGACCCTCCGGGGTGTAGACAAGCTGGATGGTGTGGTACTTGCTCTTTTCACCGGGGTTGCCCTTGGCCTTATAGCCGTCAAAGACTACGATCAGACGGCACTTTTTATAGCCTGCGTAGCTGGCCAAGGCATCGCACAGGTGGCGGCGGGCTGCTTCCAGGTCGGATTCGGCGGTCTTTGCCAGGTCCTCCCAGGCGAAAATGATGTTGTAGCCGTCCACGATCAGGCAGGTTTCCCGGGGCGGACGGATGGTGACCTCCTCGGTGGCGGGGCGGTTTTCCGGAGCATGCCACAGACGGGTCTTCACCGGGCCGAACTCCCGCTCCATGATGGCCTCCAGCTCCTTGTCGTCGATATGTTTACGGGGGATGATGGCCGGCTCAGCAGGGGCTTTGCCGTAGCCGCTGTCCAGATGCATGTAGTCCCGCACCTTGTCCCACTTGACGGTAAAGCCTGCTCCGTGGGCGCAGAAAACAGAATCGGGGGTATTCTCCAGATCACTCTCCGGGTCGTAGCTGATGGCCTCCACCACAGCTTGGGTGTTGTGGCACTTTTCATAACCGTGGAGGGTCACCTGCAGCTGCCCACGGCCCTGGGTGTAGGCAGCCAGCTGGTCTGCATAGTCGCCCAGCTCTGCCGCAGGCACCAGGCCGGTCAGCACCGAATTGGGACCTGCGGCCTCAGGGGAATCGAACTCGCCGCTCATGGCCCGGATATCGGTGATGGCTCTGCCGATGACCTCGGTGGGCACCGTGAGCCGGAAGCTGTACCAAGGCTCCAAGAGCACCGATTGGGCCTGCATCAGGCCCTGCCGCACAGCCCGGTAGGTGGCCTGGCGGAAGTCGCCGCCCTCGGTGTGCTTTAAATGGGCCTTGCCGATGAGCAGGGTGAGCTTCATATCGGTAATAGGCGCGCCGGTGAGCACACCTGAATGGTTTTTTTCAGAAAGATGTGCCAGGATCAGCTTTTGATAATTGATGTCCAAAATGTCTGTGTGACAGACCGTATCAAACACCAGGCCGCTGCCCCGGGGCAACGGCTCCAGCAGCAGGTGGACCTCGGCATAGTGGCGCAGGGGCTCAAAGTGGCCCACGCCCTCCACAGGCGCAGCGATGGTCTCCTTGTAATAGATCCGCCGGTCCTCCAGGGACACCTCCAGACCAAAGCGGCTGGCGATCACACTGCGCAGCACCTCCAGCTGCACCTTGCCCATGAGCTGTACATGGATCTGCTTCAGACGGTCGTCCCACAAAATGTGCAGCTGAGGGTCTTCCTCCTCCAGCTGCCGCAGCTTGGGCAGCACGGTCAGCGGATCACAGCTGCCGGGCAGGGCGATCCGGTAGGTCATCACCGGCTCCACCAGGGGTGTCAGCGCCGCTTCTTCGCCCCCCAGTCCCTGGCCTGTGCAGGTGGCTGACAGACCGGTGACAGCACATACCTGCCCGGGGAATACTTCCTCGGCGGCAGTGAATTTATCGCCGGAGTACAGCCGCAGCTGCAGGACCTTTTCTTCTATGGCTTCGCCCTTGGCGTTAACGTAGAAGATGGGCGTGCGGACCTTCAAGCTGCCGCCGGTGACCTTCAGCCAGGTCAGTCTGGCCCCCTGCGGGTCCCGGGAGATCTTATAGACCCGGGCAGCAAAGGTGCTGTCATATTGGGGTATGGGGGCGTAGGTATCCAGCAGGGAAAGCAGGTCGTCTACGCCGTCTAATTTCAGCGCCGCGCCGAAGCAGCAGGGAAAAACCTTCCGTCCTGCGATCAGGCCCCGGATATTGGCCTGGGTGACGGTGCCGGTCTCCAGGTAGTTTTCCAGCAGGGCTTCATCGCACAATGCGCAGGCCTCCTGCAAAGCATCGGTATCCATACTAAAATCAATGCAGCCGGCACTCAGTCGGGACTGGAGCTGCTCCAAAAGGGCGGCTTTTTCCATGCCCGGCAGATCCATCTTACTGATAAACAGGAAGGTGGGCACGTTATAGCGCTGCAGCAGCTCCCACAGGGTCACCGTGTGGGCCTGCACGCCGTCGGTGCCGCTGATGACCAGCACCGCACAGTCCAAAATGGGCATGACCCGCTCTGCCTCGGTGGCAAAGTCCACGTGGCCGGGGGTGTCCACCAGGGTGATGGCCCGGTGCAGGGTCTCCAGCAGGGCCTGCTTGGAAAAAATGGTGATGCCCCGTGCCCGCTCCAGGTCATGGGTGTCCAGGAGCGTATCGGCGTGATCCACCCGGCCAAAGGACCGCCGGGCACCGCTGACATACATGAGCGCCTCGGAGAGGGTAGTCTTGCCTGCGTCTACATGGGCAAGCAGTCCGACACAGATATTCTGTTTTTGCGGCTGGTCCATGGAAGACACCCCTTTTCAATACGAATACATGCATTATACCACGCCGGGGGGCGTTCGTCGATACAAAAAAACAGTTATTTCCAAGGACGGGCCGGATTTCTATCCCCCCGGGGGGCTTACGAAAAAGGCAGACACCATGGTACAATAGACCCAAGAAAAGCAGGAGCGTATTATAAGCGGAATGAACAATATCAAACAGCTACAAAAAAGAAGACTGCGAAACCGGATCGTGATCATAGTCATGGCTGTGGCGGTGCTGGCTGTGGCAGCATGCTGCCTGTTTGTGGGCTCGTCCAACATGACCCTGGCCGACGGCCTCAAGGGCCTTGTGGGCAGGGGCACCGATGCCCAGAACCGCATCATCCGGAATATCCGCATTCCCCGGGTATTGGCGGCTATCATCGCCGGCGCGGGCCTTTCCATGGCAGGCCTGATCATGCAGACCACCCTGAACAATTCCATGGCTTCGCCCTCTACGTTGGGCGTTTCCAATGCCGCTGTATTCGGCGCCAATCTGTCCATTATCGCCTTTGCCGGAGGCTTTCTTTCTACCGGCAACAACTTAAGCAGCTTTGACGTGGGTGCCAATCCCTATGCTACCAGCCTGATGGCATTCGTCTTTGCCACCGTGTCCATTTTGCTGATTTTGGGCCTGTGCACCCTGCGGTCCTTTTCCCCCAACGTGGTGGTGCTGGCAGGTATGGCGGTGGGCGCTGTGTGGACAGCTGCCACTACCATTTTGCAGTTCTACGCCACCGATGTGGGCCTGTCTGCCGCGGTGATCTGGAACTTTGGCGACTTAGGCAGAGCCACATACCGCACCGATGCCATCATGCTGGCGGTGGTGCTGGTTAGCTTTGTGTTCTTCCTGCTCATGTCCTGGAAGTACAACGCCCTGTTAAGCGGTGAGGCCACCGCGAAGACCATGGGCGTCCGGGTGGAGGCGCTGCGCTTTGTGTCATTGCTGCTGGCTTCGGTGATCACAGCGGTATGCGTGTCATTTTTGGGCGTGATCGGCTTTGTGGGCATTATCTGCCCCCACCTGACTAAGAAAATTTTGGGCCAGGATCACCGGGTGTCGATCCCGGTGTCTGCCATGAGCGGCAGTCTGCTTCTGCTGCTGGCCGATACGGTGTCCCGCAGCATGGGTGGCGGCTCGGCCCTGCCGGTGGGTGCGATCACCTCCCTGCTGGGCGCCCCCTTCTTTATTTTGATCATTTTTTCCAGAAAGGAGAACCGCTGATGCTGACATGTGAAAAGCTGACCTTCCGCTATGGCCGCTCCGGTAATCCTGTCCTGTGCGGTACTTCTCTGGAGCTGGAGCAGGGGCAGATCGGCATCGTGCTGGGCAAGAACGGCTCCGGCAAGACTACCCTGTTCAAGAATATTCTGGGCATTCATAATCCCGGCAGCGGCAAGATCCGCTTTGACGGAGAAAATCTGCTGAAAATGCCCCGCCGGGAGCGGGCACGGCGGATCGCCTACGTGCCCCAGCACATCCACTTTGGAGATTTGAGCGTTTTTGATTCTATTCTTATGGGCCGGGTGTCCTATTTCGGACTGAAGGCAAGCCGGGATGACTACGATGCCGTGGAAAAGATCGTGGAGGATATGGGGCTGCAGGATTTTGCAAGCCGCAGTGCGGAGGCCTTATCCGGCGGCGAAAAGCAGAAGATCGCCATTGCCCGGGCCATGGCCCAGGAGCCGAAAATGATGATCTTCGACGAGCCTACCGGCAACCTGGATATCGCCAACGAGCAGCTGATCATGGAGGAGGCCAAGAAGCTGGCCCGTCAGAAGAATATCAGCATTCTCAGCTCTCTGCACGATTTGAATCAGGCGTTGGAATTCGGCGATAAATTCTTCCTGATGAAGGACGGCGTGATCAAGTACACCGGCGGCAAGGAATGCATTACGGAAGAAGTCATCAAGGATATTTTCGATGTGGATGTAAAGATCGCTGAGATCGACGGCCGCAAGGTGGTCCTGGGAGCCCATTAAAAAACAACCCCCCAGGGGGCTTGTACCCTCTGGGGCAAACGGTATAATAAAAGAAAGCCCCGGTATAGCTGGCACTACACCGGGGCGATGCCGACCCTAACCGGAAAAATCAAGGCAGGCGCTTTTATTATACATGCCGCCTGCCGAAAAAGAAAGGAAAAAATGCATATGAAGAAAATTTTCTCTCTGTTTTTGGCTTTTTTGCTGGTTTTCACCATGGCCGCCTGCGGTACACAGCCTGCACAGGAACCGGAACAGACCCAGGGCAGCGCAGATGTACCCGAGCAAACAGCCCCGGTCCTGCCCACAGTCACCGTCACGGACATGATCGGCCGGGAAGTGACCATCACCCCCGGTGCCTATCAGCGCGTCGTCTGCATCGGCGCAGGCGCGCTGAGAATGTACAGCTATATCGGCGACGTAAGCCTTTTGTGCGGCGTGGAGGATATTGACAATTCTACTCTTTCTGAGCGGCCTATGATGTTCGACTCCGTGGCAAGACCTTACGTGCTGGCCTATGGCGATGTATTCAACACCCTGCCTTCCTGCGGCGTGGGCGGTCCTATGGCCCAGACCGCTGAGGCGGAGAAGATCCTGTCCTGCGAGCCGGATGTCGTGATCTCGGAGTTTGAAGATGTGGAGAAGGCAAACGCCCTGCAGGCGCAGCTGGGCGTGCCGGTCATCACCCTGAAGGCAGGCGCCAACGGCGTGTTTGACGAAGCCTTCTCCGGCTCTATGGCGCTGCTGGGCAAGGTGTTCGGCAAGGAAGAAAAGGCAGCACAGCTGGTCCAGTTTGTGCAAAGCGAAGCTGCTGAGATATCTGCGCGTGTGGCGGATATTCCTGAGGCGGACAAACCTGCCGTGTATGTCTGCGGCCTGGGTAACTGGGGCACGACTGACCATCTGATGACTGCGGAAAAATATATTTCCTTTGAGATCGCCGGCGTCCGCAACGTGATCTCGGGCCTGGGGATCCAGGGCATCGGCCCCATCGAGGAGGAAAAATTCGTGGAGCTGGGCGAAAGCATGGATATCATCATCATGGATGCTGCCGCGGTCAAGAACATCGCACCCCTGTACGCGGAAGATCCTGCCATGTTCGATACCTGCAAGGCCTGGACCGAGGGCCGGGTCTATCTGCAGATGGCCTACAACGCCTACTACACCAATTTTGAGATCGCACTGATCAACACCTGGTTTATCGCTAAGACCGTCTACCCCGAGCAGTTTGCGGATATCGATCTGACCGCAAAGACCAACGAGGTGACTGGGATGTTCCTGGGCCAGGAGCTGGCTGACGAGATATTTGCATGCCCGTCCAGCTTTGGCGGCTATCAGAAGATCGATACCGAAACCTTCTTTGGCTGAAACTATTCCAAAATACGGAGGAAACCATAAGTGGAGAAAAGAGACATCATCGCGTTTTTTGACCGCTGCGCATCTAGCTGGGATGCGGAGCTGATCAAAAGTGACACCATCATCGGCAAGATCCTGGACAACGCAGAGGTAGGCGAAGGCATGGACGTTTTGGACGTGGCCTGCGGCACCGGCGTTATGTTCGACTACTACCTGCAGCGGAAGGTGGCATCTGTTACCGGCATCGATATCGCGCCTCAGATGGCAAGGATCGCAGCGGAAAAATTTGCATCCGAGCCAAAGGTGCAGGTGATCTGCGGCGATGTGGAGGAGCATGCTTTTGACCGCAAGTTTGACCGGATCGTGGTGTACAATGCCTTTCCCCACTTTCCTTACCCCAAGCGGCTGATCAAGCTTTTGGCAGGTCTGCTCAAGGAAGACGGACGGCTGACTGTGGCCCACGGTGCCAGCCGGGAGGTCATCGATAACCACCACAGCGGTGCGGCCAGCAAGGTCTCCAACGGCTTGATGACAGCGGACAGTCTGAAAAAGATCTTTGATGCCCACTTTGATGTGGAGGCAGTGATCTCCAACCGATATATGTACCAGGTCAGCGGCGTCAAGCGGGATGTGCTGGCCCACAGCCACAGTGGTGTGACCCACAGCCACGGCGGGCTTACCCATTGTCATACCCACGGTGATGAGCAGCACGATCATTCGGCAGCGGCCAATGCTACACCCCTGGAGGAGCTGCTGGTGCTGATGAAATATCTGGTCAGCCACAACGATGCCCACGCTCAGGAGGTGGCGGACCTGGCCCGGGAGCTGCTGCATGCAGGCAGGAACACTGCCTATGATGAGGTAATGGACGCGGTCTCTGACTTTGACATGGTCAATGCCAAGCTGGCAGCGATCCTGGAGAAGCTGGCCCGGGAGGATATTTGACAAAATAAGGGTGCGTTGCAAAATGAATGCAACGCACCCTTATGTTATACAGGAAAGCTGCCTAGAAATTACCGGCCCCGCTGCGGATCTGGCGGGGCGTTTTGCCGGTGTGTCGGCGCAGCACCTTGCGGAAGTAGGAGGTAGAGCTGAAGCCAAGGGAATCGCTGACCTCCTGAACGGTACGGTCGGTGGTGGTAAGCATCAGCACTGCCTTTTCGCACAGGATCTGCTGACGCAGGCCGTTAGGGGTCAGACCGGCCTCCTCCCGGAAAATGCGGTACAGGGCCGTTTCGCTGAGCATGCAATGCCGGGCGATGTCCGCGGTTTGGCAGTGGATATGGTTTACCATGTACTGCTTTGCTTTTTCCAAAATATGGGCCTTGGAGTTGGAGATCTCATAAACCATAAAGGGGAGAACGCTGGCCACGGCGCTGTAAAAGCTGCCCAAAAGGGAGCTGTCCGAACTCTGTTCGGTGGGGATATTCCGAAACAGTGTCAACACCTCTTCGCTGCAATCGATTTTTTGCAGGGGGTACTGCCGGGTGCCGCACTCCGGAAAATAGTGAAAGCCCAGGGATTTGAAACGGACCTGATCTTGGGAAAACCAATGGGAGTGGTAGGACAGTCCTTTGGGAATATAGAACAATTCTCCTGATCGTATTTCCACCGTCCGGTGGTCGGATACGATCCGGCAATGGCCGGATTCCAGATAGGCAAAATAATGCCAGGGCGCACCGCTGTGCTTGTTGGTGTGATGATCCTTTTCGTAGGTGTAGGTACAAAAATGGAGATTATCAGAAAAAAGTGTATCTTTCATAGGAAAACTCCTTCGTATTTATGCAGGATTTTACCTCATTATTTACAGAATACCATCTTTTGCAGGCGTTTGCAATCCGTTACCATAAAAAAGAGGTGAGATTATGAACAGTAAGAATATCGTTTTTGTGGATGCAAACCGGGCGGAGCTGGTGGACGAGCCTGTCGGGGAGCTGAAAGAAAATGAAGTATTGGTGCGTTTGGCGGTATCCTCTATCAGCAGCGGTACCGAGCGTGCCAATTTGGTCGGCAGCGATTCCGTCAACTGCAAGACAGCAGCCAGGGAAGCGGTGTTTCCCCGCCGCTGCGGCTACAGCGCCGCAGGCATTGTGGAGCAGGTGGGCAGTGCCGTGACCAAGGTCACTGTGGGACAACGGGTGGCGGCGATCTGGGGCAAACACAGACAGTATTCTGTTTTAAAGGAAAAGGATGTGTATCCCATTGGGGAGCTGTCCTTTGAGGACGCGGCTCTTTTCAATATTGCTGCATTCCCACTGGCGGCGATCCGCAAGTGTCGTCTGGAACTGGGCGAGAGCGCCATCGTTATGGGCATGGGCATGCTGGGCATATTGGCCCTGCAGCTGTTAAAGGCCGCAGGCGCTGCCCCCATAATTGCTGTAGACCCGGATCCGAAGAAGCGGGAGAAGGCACTGAAGAGCGGTGCGGACTATGCTTTAGATCCCTATGCCCCGGATTTTGCCCAGGAGGCCAAGGCGCTTACGGACGGCGGTGCACGGGTAGGGATCGAGGTCACCGGCATCGGTGCGGGCCTGGACGGCATCCTGGACTGCATGGCCCGGTTTGGCCGGGTAGCGCTGCTGGGCTGTACCCGCAGCAGCGACTTTACGATTGATTACTACCGGAAAGTCCATGGCCCGGGCATCACGCTGATCGGCGCCCACACCATGGCCCGTCCCGGTACGGATTCTGCCCCCGGCTGGTGGACAGAAAAGGAAGACATAGAAACGCTGATCCGGCTCCACCGGATGGGCAGATTGAATTTGGCGGCCTTGGTAGATGAAAGCCATACGCCTCAGCAGGCTTCGGAGGTCTATCATCGGCTGGCCTTTGACAAGACCTTCCCACTGACGCAGTTTGACTGGAGGGGACTGGATTGAAAAAGATCAAGGTTGCCCTGATCGGCATGAACGGACACAGCCACTCCACGCCCATCCTCAACCGGGTCAAGCAGCTGAGCGATTTGTATGACATCGCGGGCTACGTGCTGCCGGAGGGGGAGCGGGAGGCTTACCCGGAGAAAATGCGGGTAATGGAAGGCCTGCAGGAATTGACCCTGGAGCAGGTTCTGACGGACGATACCATCGAGGCGGTGGTGATCGAGACCGATGAGGTACACCTGACCAGGTATGCCCTGCTGGCGGCCAAGCACCGCAAGCACATCCATATGGAAAAGCCCGGAGGTATTTGCCTGGCGGATTTTGAGGAACTGATCGCCACCATGAAGAAGACCGGTAAAATATTCCACGTGGGTTACATGTACCGCTATAATCCCATGATCTGCAAGGCCATCGAGCAGGTGAGAAACGGCGCGCTGGGCGACATCATCAGTGTAGAGGCACAGATGAGCTGTGCCCATCCCACGGAGACCCGGCAGTGGCTGGAGCAGTTTCCCGGCGGCATGATGTTTTTCCTTGGCTGCCATCTGGTGGACCTGGTGCTGCTGATCCAGGGTCAGCCGGAGCGGATCGTGCCCTTTAACCGCGCCACCGGTGGGGAGGGTGTTACTGCCACGGACTTCGGCATGGCGGTGCTGGAATACAAAAACGGTGTATCCTTTGTCAAGACCTGCGCCCGGGAGCTGGGCGGCTATATGCGGCGGCAGCTGGTCATCACCGGCACCAAGGCCACACTGGAGCTGAAGCCTTTGGAGGTCAAGTCGGAGGGAGCACTGCGCTACACGGAGATGACCCAATATACCGAGCAGGGGTGGTACGATCCCGGCTGTCATACCGCAAGCGAGCCGGTGGACCGGTATACGGATATGATGACGGCCTTTGCCAAAATGGTTGCAGGAAAAATGGAAAACCCCTATACTTATGATTATGAGCTGCGGCTGTTCAAAACCTTGCTGCAGTGCTGCGGAGGAGAAGCATGAAAGCGATTTTAGTCAATGATGACCGCTCTTTGCGGTGGGATCATGTGCCGGATCCCGTCTGTGGGCCGGAGGACTGCCTGGTCAAGATCGAGGCAGCAGCGTTGAACCGGGCTGACCTGATGCAGCGGGAGGGTGATTATCCGCCCCCGCCCGGCTGCCCGGAATGGATGGGCCTGGAGATCGCGGGCACCGTCACAGCGGTAGGCCCGGAAGCCGGTAAAAAGTCCGGCTGGAAGGTGGGCGATAAGGTCTGCGCCCTGCTGGGCGGCGGTGGCTATGCCCAGTATGTGAATGTGAAATATGATATGCTCATGCCGGTGCCGGAGGGCTGCTCTATGGTCGAGGCGGCAGCTATGCCGGAGGCCTTTGCTACGGCTTACCTGAACCTGTTTGTCGAGGGTGGCGGCAAGGCGGGGGATACCCTGCTGGTCACAGGCGGCAACAGCGGCCTGGCCAGTGTTATGATCCCTATGGCCAAGGCCTTTGGCCTGCGGGTCATCACCACTGTCCGCAGTCCCGAAAAGGCCGCAGCAATTGCCGCTTTTGGTGCGGACCGGGTCGTGGACACCTCCCGGGAAGCACTGGAAACGGCACTGCAGGAGGAGCTGGAGCAGGGCCATGGCGTGGATATTGCCATCGACTGCCTGGGCGGCAGCGATATGGGCAAGTACCTGCATTGCCTGAATCGGGGTGCCCGGTGGATCATGATCGCTGCCCTGGCAGGCCAGCGGACAGAAATTGATCTGAAAAATATTTATGTGCGCAATGTGCGCATTATCGGCAGCACCCTGCGTTCCAGAGCGCCGGAAATGAAAGCCGGGATCCTGGGGGATCTGGTGCGGGATGTGTGGCCCAAGGTAGAAAGCGGTCAGATCCGTCCTGCGATCCATGCGGTGTTACCCATTGAACAGGCCGAGGCGGCGCAACAGCTGCTTTATGATAGCAAGAACATAGGTAAAGTCGTGCTGACAGTTGCATAAAACACAGGTCTGTTGCAAAATTTTAAAAGCCACCGTTAGAATTTGTAGGGGCGACTATCAGTCGCCTGTGGGCGGTTAATATCCGCCCCTACATCCGTAGGACGTAGACATTTGTATAGTTTTAGGGCGTGTTGCAAAATACTGCAACACGCCCGTAGTTTATACTTGCGACATGGTGTTGTAAGCGATCTGGGCGGCCTCCGGAGAGAGGGTGCATTCCATGCGCCACAGGGGTACGGTCTGCACAAGGGTCTGCACGAGCTGCCGGAATTGGGGCAGCCGGGCAGGATCAGCAGGGGCCTGACACTGATGGGACAGGAAGTCGGAAACCTCCTCTGTCCGGGCAGGCTGGATGCGATTCTCTTCTCCCCGTGCCAGGATACAGATGCCCTGCAGGGGGACGCAGATGTTGGTATCCAGTCCGTGCTTGCCGCTCCAGGGCGCGCCGCAGACGAAAATACCGTCGTTGGCAACCTGCAGGAATGGCTTATCGTCATTGATCATGATGGCCCGGCCACAAAACACCTGCCGCCAGAGCCGGGTGTGGGTGGATTTTCCGGTGCCGCAGGGGGCAGTAAAGATGTATCCTTTGCCGTCTACGGCCACGGCGCTGCCGTGCATGAGCAGAACATCGTATGCCAGCAGCAGCTCCGCCGCCCTTTGCTGGATGGCGGTACGCTCCAAAAAGGGCGCTGTAAAGACCCGCCTGCGCAGCCCCTCCCGGTCAGCTTCCAGATCCAGGACAGCCTGTTGGGCAGTGAGCGCCTCCGGGGTTACGGCAACGGTAACATCCGGTGCGTCCTCTGTCAGATAATTCCTGCAGTAATCCCGGGTGCTGTCAAACATGGAACAGACGGCAATCACCCGGCCTGCGATCTGTATTCGAAATTCTGCCATAGACTATTTCACCTGTTTGCCTGCTTCGGTCAGCAGGGCGTTTTTTTCGTTGGGAAGCACTTCGTCCTGCACCAGCGTCAGCAGGCGGGCAAGGCATTGGCCCACAGCCGGGCCGGGGACAAATCCAAGCTCCAGCAGGTCGTTGCCATTTATCGCCAGATCCTTAATGCCAAAGCAGGCCTGCTCTGCCAAAAGCGCGGCAAGCAGGTCTTCGATCCGGTCAAATACTTCTTCTTCCTGCTTGGTGCCGGTGCCTTTGCTGCCAAAGTCTGCCTTTTGCAGATCAAGCAGTGCCCGGACACCCTCTTCGCCGTACTGTCCCAGCCGGCGGCGCAGGAGCTTTTTGTCCGGCTTCAGGGGCGTCATGTGCTGGGTGATGAGAAATACCACCTGCTGGCGCAGCTTGGTGGGTGCTTTCAGCCGCAGCAGCACATCGTTTGCCATTTGGGCGCTGACCTTGGCGTGGCCCAGAAAGTGGCCCTGTCCCTGTTCGTCTAAAGTGAAGCAGGTTGGCTTGCCAATATCATGAAGCAGGGCGGCCCACCGCAGTGCAAGCGTCGGAGGCGTGGCCGCTACCACATGGGCAGTGTGGGTAAAGACATCATAGATGTGGTGGGGCGTGTGCTGTTGGAAACCGATACAGGGCGTAAGCTCCGGCAGCACCTGCGTCAAAATTGGCGCAAACCGCTGCAGGTCAGCAGCTGTCACCAGGGGAAGTAGTTTACATAATTCGTCAAATACACGTTCCCGGGCCAGCTTGTCCATCAAAGGAGCCAGCTGCTCCATGGCTTGTTCTGTTGCCGAGTCCGGGGTCAGACCGAAGCGCACGGCGAACCGGACACCCCGCAGGATCCGCAGGGCATCTTCCGTAAAGCGGGTGGCAGGATCACCCACCGCCCGCAGGGTATGGCTGTGCAGGTCGGCCTGTCCTCCGAAGGGATCGATGTACCCCTCAGCCGGGTGGTAGGCCATGGCGTTGACAGTAAAGTCCCGGCGGGACAGATCGTCCTCCACATGGGGGACGAACTTGACCCAGCCGGGATGGCGATTGTCGTCATAGCCGCCCTCGGTGCGGAAGGTGGTGATCTCGATGACCTGTCCCCCCAGCACCACACCTACAGTGCCGTGCTTTTCACCGCTGCACACCAGCCGGTGACCGGAGAAGACATCATGCATCTGTGCCGGGGTGGCATTGGTGCACAGGTCGTAGTCGTGGGGCGTGATCCCCAGGACCGCATCCCGGACACAGCCACCCACCGCATAGACCCGATACCCGGCATCAGTCAGCGCGGTCAAACAGGTCAGAACATTTTGAGGCAGGTACATGCTCAGCCTTCCTCACTTTCTGCCTGGCGGAGCTTGGGAGTCTTCAGAGAACAAAGGCCGGTACCCATCCATATGGCCATGGCCAGATAGAAGGGCCAGCTGGCTTTTTGCAGGGACAGGCAGCAGAAGAACAGGGCGGCCTGGTTACAGAATACGTACCACCGGCGGCTGCCGTTTTTTTCAGCGTCCAGTACAGCGCCGTGGTAAGTGGTGAGCATGAGAAATACGGAGGCCAGCAGGGGGAAGAAGTATACCTGCAGCTGGGACTCAGAGCTCCACAGCCGATACTGAGAAACCAGATGCAGCATGAAATACACGGTCAACGCTGCCTGTAGCCAGAAGGAGGGGTGCTTGCCCTTCCAGCGGCAGTAGCCCAGGATCAGCAGCGCGGCGGCGGCGATAAGACCAAAGACCAAGGTCACAACGGTGATGATATCCGGCTGGGCGATCAAGTCCCGAATGTCTACGTACAAAATACCTGCGGCAGCAGCTACGCAGCCGATACCGCCCCAGATCCAGGCGGGGAAAAGCTTGTTATAGTTGCCCAGGGGATTCAGGGAGTGAACGCACAGCGCCAGCACCACGAGCACAATGGCAGCCAGCACAAAGGACAGAATGCCGGCAATGTGATTTGCCGGAAGCAGTCCCCGCTCGTCCACACCGGTCAGAAACAGCCAAAGCCGCAGACCAAAACCGATGATACCGGCGATCAGTGTAAACAGGGGCAGCAGGGTGGGCTTAAAGATCTTTTTCATAGCAAAACCTCCGGGGTTAGAATAGCAGTACACATATCCCGACCAGACCGGTCAGCACCGGCTGGTGGAGCAGATAGATGAAAAGAGAATGCTTGCCAAAAAATGAGAAAAAACGCACTACAGGATTTTCCGGGTCTACACAGGGCAGCAAGGTCTGCTTTTTGGCATAGACCAGCCGTCCCAGGAATGCACCTGCCAGGAAATATCCCAGATTGGGCAGCAGGGGAAAATAGTCGGAGGAGACGAAGCTCCGACCGGTCAGACCAAAGGGGATCAGCCAGGGCAAGTCTACCCGTACATGATGGCGCAGGTACAGTCCTGCAGCGATCATAGCTGCGCCCAGCACGGCCAGCACCGGTGTGGGGAGCTTACGCAGCAGTGCCCATAGGAGCATGCAGCTCCCCAGACAGTGGAGGATCCCGAAATAAATGATGAGCTCCTTACCGGCGAAACCGAGCAGATACAGACCTGCGGTGACTGCGGTAATGATCAGTCCGCAGCCCAGCACCTGCAGGCCGCGCTTGACCGGATGCGAACCCAAGGTGGCACAGATACCGGAGATCAGGATAAAGAGAACGCCGCCCCAGTCGCTGACAAAGGCGTACAGCCTGGGCACAGTCAGCTCCACGACACCGTACAGATAGATCAGATCATACCACAGATGAAAGACGATCATCAACAGCAGGAACAGTCCTCTGGACGCGTCCAATTCCCAAATCCGTTTTTTCATAAGGATACCTCGGTCGTGTGTTAGTTTATTATATCAACCCTGCAGGGTAATTTCTACCCTTTTTTGGAAAAATTCCCCTTGTTATTGACAAAGAAAAAGAGTATAATAATGTATCATTTTACCCCTTGGAGGATTCTTATTCATGCTGCTTGGCATTATTTCTGCGCTGTCTGCGCTGTCGGCCTTTTTTATCTGCTTAGGTGCGGATGCTTTTTACGGCTTCTCCTGGCTTTGGATCCTGCCGCTGGGCTTTTTTGGTACCTTTGTAGTGCTGATCATCGCTTGGTTTGTGCTGCTGGTCATCATGGGTGCTTTGGTGGATATGGAGAAGCCCCAAAAGAAGGATAACCGCTTTTACCGCTCGGTCATCCACCTGACTGCCGATGCGCTGATCACCCTGCTGCGGGTAAAGATCAAGACCCAGGGCATGGAAAAACTGCCGAAAGACGGCAGATACCTGCTGGTGTGCAACCATCTGAACGATACGGATCCGGTGGTGCTGCTGACTGTGTTCCGCAAAAGCCAGCTGGCCTTCATCTCCAAGCGGGAGAACGATAAAAAGTTTTTGATCGGCCCGTTTCTGCACCGGATCCTGTGCCAGCCGGTCAACCGGGAAAATGACAGGGAGGCGCTGAAGACCATCCTGAAGTGCGTGGAGCTTCTGAAGGAAGATCAGGTGTCCGTCGGCGTATTCCCTGAGGGCTATGTGAGCCTGGACAGACTTTTGCATCCCTTCCGGGCAGGCGTGTTCAAGATCGCGCAGAAGGCCAATGTGCCCATCGTGGTCTGCACGCTGCGCGATACTTACCATATCTTGCCCAATGCCAAGAAATTGAAACCCTCGGAGGTGGAGGTCCATCTGCTGGACGTGATCCCGGCAGAGGAGCTCAAGGGCGTAACTGCCATGCAGATCGCCGACCGTGTCCATGCCATGATGGCCGAGGATCTTGGTCCTGATTTGGTGCAGTAAATCATCGTTTCGTTATTCACTATTCACCATTCTCTATTCACTATTCACTAAGGAGGCGTGTTGAGATATGGCAGGCACCAGTATCCTTTTGGATAAGTCTTTGGCATTCGCAGCCAAAATTGTAAAGCTGCATCGATGCCTTGTGAAGGATAAACGGGAAACGGTAATAGCCAGGCAGATCGTTCGCAGCGCAACATCCATCGGAGCGAACGCAAACGAAGCCGCTTATGGCATCAGCAAAGCAGATTTCATCGCCAAAATGCAGATATCCTTAAAAGAAACAGCGGAAACGGAATATTGGTTGAGATTGTTGATTATGTCAGAGTATATAACGGAAGCGGAAGGAAACGTTTTGTTAAAGGATTGTCTCGAAATTAAAAAGATTCTCGTTGCGACGTTAAATACAGCTAAGCAGAACATGTCTGCTGTGAGTGAATAGAGAATAATGAATAGTGAATAGATAATAGTTTTTTATGTACTTGATTTACAAGCTGTGTGTAGCTATAATACCAATATCAATCCGATATGGAGGATAAAGAAAATGAAAAACAGCGAAAAGACTTTGGATATGATCGTGAACCTCTGCAAGAACAGAGGCTACGTCTACGCAGGCTCTGAGATCTACGGCGGTCTGGCCAACTCCTGGGACTACGGCCCTCTGGGCGTGGAGTTCAAGAACAATGTGAAGAAGGCATGGCTGAAGAAGTTCGTCCAGGAGTCCGACTACAATGTGGGCCTGGATGCTGCCATCATCATGAATCCCCAGACCTGGGTCACCACCGGTCACGTGGGCTCTTTCTCTGACCCTCTGGTGGACTGCAAGGGCTGCGGCTCCCGTCAGCGTGCTGACCAGCTGATCT
>CAYVCR010000010.1:0-24069 GCA_964450205.1 uncultured Oscillospiraceae bacterium
AGACATAGTCGTGCGTGCCATCAGCATTGATCACGTACTCGTAGCTGTGAGCGCACTCTGTGGACTTGAGCGCTGCGTTGATGACCAGTGTTGCTGCGGGATAGTTGTAAGCATCCGCCGGATCATAGCTGTTGACAATGATCTGGAGTTCATCGCCAGCGGAGACAGTGATCTCTACGGGGTTGACAACAGTCTCATCAGCGGAGGTCTTGCTTTCGCCGTATGTGTAGGTGGTCAGGTTGTTGACGGTGTACTGCCAGTCGCCCGCGGGCATGGTCAGCACCAAAACGCCGTCCTCAGCAGCAGTCCAGGTGAAGTAGTAACCCTGGTTGTTGCCGGCCTCGATGGAAGCAGTGTTCTCACCGATCACCAGCTCTGCGGGGTTGCTCATGGTGCCTACGGGGTAAGCAACGTTCAGAGTAACAGCCACATCAGCATCGGTGGTGTTGGTGACCACGAAGGTGCTGGGCTCCCACATGCTGGCCTGATAGCACTCGAAGGAGACAGCCTCAGAGGTCAGAGCGTAGGAAGTGCCGTTGTGGGTAACAGTTGCGCCCTCGCCGACGGCGGACATGATCATGCCACCGAAGCGGCCAACGTAGTAGACAGTCTCGCCAGCAGCGACGGTCAGAGCATTCTCACCGGCAGACAGCCAGATGGGATTGCTCTCGGAGCCCAGAGGATAGTTGAAGATAACCTCGATGTCCAGCTCGCCAGCGGGATTGCTCCACGAATTAGCAGGATCATAGGTGTTCACGATCAGGTGGATGATGTCGCCTTCAACGAGCTCGACCTGAACAGAATCCACAACAGGATCGCTGTCAGACCACTGGGTATCGCCGTAGCTCCAGGTGCCGTCTGCCTTCTCCACGTTGAGCGTGTAAGTCCAGTCGCCGCTGGGCATGGTGATGGTCAGAGTGCCTTCCTCGGTAGCTACGTAGTCGTAGTAGTAGCCATTGCTGCCAGCCTCAACGGTGGCAGTGTTGGTGCCAATGACCAGCTCATCAGGATTGTTGTAGGTGCCCACGGGGTAAACAACATTCAGAGTAACAGCCATATCAGCATCGGTGGTGTTGGTGACCACGAAGGTGCTGGGCTCCCACATGCTGGCCTGATAGCACTCGAAGGAGACAGCCTCAGAGGTCAGAGCGTAGGAAGTGCCGTTGTGGGTAACAGTTGCGCCCTCGCCGACGGCGGACATGATCATGCCACCGAAGCGGCCAACGTAGTAGACAGTCTCGCCAGCAGCGACGGTCAGAGCATTCTCACCGGCAGACAGCCAGATGGGATTGCTCTCGGAGCCCAGAGGATAGTTGAAGATAACCTCGATGTCCAGCTCGCCAGCGGGATTGCTCCACGAATTAGCAGGATCATAGGTGTTCACGATCAGGTGGATGATGTCGCCTTCAACGAGCTCGACCTGAACAGAATCCACAACAGGATCGCTGTCAGACCACTGGGTATCGCCGTAGCTCCAGGTGCCGTCTGCCTTCTCCACGTTGAGCGTGTAAGTCCAGTCGCCGCTGGGCATGGTGATGGTCAGAGTGCCTTCCTCGGTAGCTACGTAGTCGTAGTAGTAGTCATCGCTGCCAGCCTCAAGGGCGACAGTGTTGGTGCCAATGACCAGCTCATCAGGATTCATCTTGTGGCCAAGCGGATAGGTGAATACCACATTGTACTCGCCCTCGCCGGTAATGGCGAACTGCACGGGCACTCTGGTGCCGTCAGAAGTCACAACAGTTTCGACCTTGCCGTCCACAGCAGCGATGGTCTCGCCGTTGTAGATCACGGAGAAGTCGCCCTCGCCGGTGACAGTCATGAGCATGTTTCTGAAGTAACCCTCGTAGTAACGAGTACCGGTAACCTCAAGCACATTCTCCATGTCAAGCAGCAGGATGGCATTTTCGCTGGTAGTGCCTTCGCTGTAGACGGTGATCGTATAGTTATTCTCGTCATGTGCGACTGCCTTCAGCACGTTCTTGCTGTGATCGCTGAAGATCTGGCCGGAGGTGACATAGTCAGCATCGGCGTTGGAGATCAGACGGCTGTCGCCGGTGAATATAGCAGTGACACCGATGTATGCGTTCTCACCCAGATCGGTCAGAGTGACCTTGGCGGGGTTGGTAGCATGGCTGGGCAGGTACAGGTTCTGCTCACCCATGAAGTACAGCTCTGTGTCTGCACCGGAGGAATAGTTGCCAGTGATGACAGTGTGGCCGGTGATGGTCAGGGTGGTGTTGCCGTTGGGGATGTAAACAGCACCGTTGTTCTTCTGGGTGTTTTCGGTGATGGTACAGTCGTCGATCACGATGTCGGAACCGCCCTCGCCGTAGATAGTGCTGATAGAGACTTCAGAGGTGTTGCCGGTGATGGTGGAGTCTACGATGGTGAACTGGGTGTTGTTGTTCATCCAGGTCACGCCGCCGGTGGTGTTCGCCACGTTACCGGTAATGGTAGCGTCGGTGATCGTGATGGTACCGCCGTTGGCGTTCAGCGCTCCGCCGTATTTAGCGTAGTTATCGGAAATGTTCACGCCATTCATGTAAACAGTGCCGCGCAGGAACAGGCCGCCGCCGTTACCGGCGGTCGTGCCGGCGGTGTTGCCGGAGATCACGGAATTCTCGATATTCAGGCGGTTCGCTGTCCCGTTGACATAGATACCGGCACCGGCAGCGGTGTAGGTGGTGGTGTTGTAGGTACCGCCGGTAGCAGTGTTGTTAAGGATCTCGGCATTTTCGATGTACACTTCTGCTTTATCGTTAATGTAGATACCGCCGCCGAAGCCAACGGCAGTGTTGTTGGAGATCACGCCGCCGGAGATGTTGACAACGGAAGCATCCACGTAGAGGCCGCCTGCGTGCTGTGCAGCAGTGTTGCCGGTGATCATACCGCTGTACATGTTGAAGACAGAACCATCCTGGATCATCACGCCACCGCCGATGGAGGTGCAGTCGTTACCGGAGATGATGATATCATACATGTTGAAGGTAGCGCCGTTGACCATGCCATCCGTGCTGTCGTTGTACAGGTTGATGGCACCGATGGTAGAACCGGAAATACGGCCGGCATGGTAGCCGCCATCCGCATCGGTGTAAGCGGTGCAGTCACACAGGGTCAGTGTGGTGGACTCACCCCAGACGGAGTAAGCACGGACACCGGCATTACAGATGACGGAGTAACCGTTCAGACACAGAACGATCTCACCTTCGATGTTCTTGATGGTGGTGTTCGCAGTCTGTTTGACGTTGGTGGTCAGGTAGTAGTAACCGGACTCGGTGGGCAGGCTGGTAACGCCGACCCATTCCACGCCCTCGTATTCCTCGTGGGCATGGGCCTTAGCCTCGGCTGCCACCAGCTTGGAGGTGGTCTCGTCGTAGTAGTAGTCCTTACCGTCGTTCTGGTAGCGGAAGGTGCCCTCAGCCACATCGCCGGATGCCACGGAGACCAGGGTGTTGATGTCGGTCAGAGTGGTATAGGTATTGAAGTTGATGACAGAATCATCGGTCAGATCCTTCAGGACCAGCTTGGGGGTGTTGGTGCCGTTGTTCTGCAGGAACATACCGGCATCAGAGCCGCCAATGTTGTTACCGGTCACGATCATCTTACCGGACAGGGTAACCTTGGTGTTGCTGCTCAGAGCATAGATAGCGCCTATGTAAGAAGAGGGATAACCGCCACGGCCGCCAACGGTGTTGTTGGTGATGGTACAGTTTTCCATCGTGACCTGTGGGCCGGCGTAAGCATACACGGCACAAGCTGCACTCTTACAGTTGTTGCCTGTAAAGGTAGAGTTGGAAATGTTCGCGGTGCTTGCGCCACGAATGAAAATGATACCGCCGGAATGGGTAGTAGTATTGTTCCGGAAGGTACAGCCGTCGATATTCAGAACAGCACCCGTGGCATAATTCCAAATGGCAGCGCCGTTGCCGGCAGTACAGTTCTCAAAGACGGTGTTGGTGATGTTGGCGGTGATGGCGGAATTCAGGCAGATCGCGCCGCCGCCAGCAGAATAGTTGGTGGTTGCGTTGGCAGTGGTGGTCAGGTTGCGGAAGACCACGCCGTCAATGGTCAGGCTGGTCTTTGTCGTGCCGATGTCGATACCGGCGCCGCGGGCAGAGCTGACAATGCCGTTGCCGTCGATGATGATGTTGGAGAGGTTCAGCGCGCCGGTCAGATCCGCGCCGTCTTTATCCGAGTCGGTGTAGTAGCCGATGGCGGCACCGGACCAGCCATTGCCGGGGTTGATGGTACCAGCGACCAGATCGCCGTTGTCGTCGGTATGAGCGGTGCAGTCGCAGATGGTCAGCTTGGCACCGTTGGCCAAACGGATCGCACGGATGCCTTCCACAGCGGACAGGGTGTAGCCGTTCAGACACAGAACGACCTCCACGCCATTGGTCAGATCCCAGGTGCTCTTCAGCTTCATGTCATTGGCCAGGTAGTAGTAGCCGCTGGTGGTGGGCAGAGTGGGATTGAAGCCAGCCTTGGTCCAGGTGGCATCCACGCCCTCGTGCGCGTGAGCAGCGGAGTACTCGAAAGCAGCAGTCTCGGTATTGTAGACGATGTACTCCTTGTTGCTCAGCACGTGAACGATGTAGTCGGTGCTCCAGATATCAGGATCGAAGTACTCGTCAGCGATCAGGTACTCAGGCTGCGCGTAGCTGAGGCCGCTGTTGCAGATGCTCATCTTGGCGCCTTCGTACAGGTTGCCAACGATCAGACGGGCATCGGTATCGGTGACGGACTCGTCCTCGATATCGGTGAAATCCTTGTCGCCGTCGTCATCGTTGACCTGCAGCCAAATGTCACGCTGGTAGCCGCCGGCGTTGGTGTTGCCCCAGATGTAGCAAGTACCCTGGACCTTCAGGGAAGCAGTAGTATTGGGGACGTACACAGCAGCAACAGAGCTGCTATAAGTACTGGTGTTGCCGGTGATCGTACAGCTGTCGATGATGGCATCAGAGCCGCCGAAGACGCCCACTGCCATACCGCCGCTGCCGGAGGTGGCATTGCCCTTCATGGTCACATCGTACATGTACAGCTGGGTGTTGCCATTCAGATACATACCGGCGCCGGTAGTAGCGCTGTTGTTGCTGATGGTGTTGCCGTACATATTGACCTTGGCAGCATTGCCCAAGTACAGGCCGCCGCCCTGCGTGCCGGCGGTATTATTGGTGATGGAGCCGCCGGTCACTTCCATATCCATGCCGTCGGAGACCAGGCCGCCGCCGATCTGGGAGGCAGAGTTTTCGGTGAGCTTGCCGGCAGACATGTTGAACTTGGCGTAGGTGTCGCCAAACAGGCCGCCGCCCTGCTGAGCAGAGTTGCCGGAGATGGTGCCACCGGCCACATTGACGGTACCTTTGCTCACGTAGACAGCGCCGCCACGGTAGTAAGCAGAGTTACCGGAGATGGTGCCGCCATAGATGTTCAGCACGCCGGAAGCAGCGTCTATGCCGATACCGCCGCCGAGACCCTCACTGATGGAGGTGGTGCCGTCGTCGGCAGTGGCAGTCTTGCCATTAGCGGTGTTGCCGCTGATGGTGCCGCCGTAGATGTTGACAGTACCGCTGGCCAGGTAGATACCTGCATAGTTGTTAGCAGAGTTACCGGAGATGGTACCGCCATACATGTTGACGTTGCCGCTGGTGCCAACATAGAGGCCAGCGCCGTTGTACTCAGAGCTATTGCCGGAGACGGAGCCGCCGTACATATTGAAGGTACCGCAGTCCTGTACCAGAATGGCAGCGCCGTTGCCGTAGTGCACGTTGCCGGTCACGATGCCGTCATAGAGGTTAACAACGGCGTTGCAGGTGATGGGAGTACCATCGGCGTTGTTACCGTTCACGTTGGGGATGATGATCGCGCCCTGATCAGCACCGGACAGAGTACCGGCAACGTAGTTACCGTCAGAGTCGGTGTGAGCAGTACAGTCACAGATGGTCAGAACAGCGTCGTCCTGAACATTGTAAATGCGGTCCTTGGTAGAAACATTGGAGCCGTAGGGGATGTCGCCGGCAACGATATCGTAACCGTTCAGACACAGGGTGACGTTCTGTGCGTTCATGATGCGGACCTGGTCAGCCAGGGTCACATCAGCAGTCAGGTAGTAGTAACCGGACTCAGCAGGCAGATCGTTGGTTGCAGTCCATGCGGTCCATGCAAGGTCTGCGCCATGGAAGTAGTAGTCGCTCTTGTCCTCGAAAGCAGGGTAGACCAGCGTGGGAACAGCAAGTCCATCTGCAGGTGCACCAGTCTGGCCAACTTCAGCGTCAGTCAGAACGATGGTGGTCTCAGCAGTGTAGGTGCCGGTCACAGTGATCTTGCCCACCAGCAGGGGGGTCGCGCCCACTGCAACGGGATTTTCACCGGTCTCGTCGATCCAGGCGACAACATTGTTTTCTTCGCCCTTCTCTGCAAAGCCCTCAGCCCAGGTCCATTCGGTGCCCTCGGCTGCGGTGATGGTAAACTGGTAAGAACCGATGGTCGTCTCCGCGCTGGCGGTCAGATACAGGTTCAGAACAGTTTTACCTGCAACAGTGTTGTGCTGCTCAGGCTGAAGCGTCAGAGTGAAGTCTGCTGCCACAAATTCGGCAGGAGCAGTGGTCTCTTCCTCTGCAGCGGAGGTCTCTTCCTCAGCAGCAGAGGTCTCGTCCTCTGCAGCAGAGGTCTCGTCCTCAACAGGAGCAGTGGTATTGGTTTCTGTTGTCTCGGTAGTTTCCTCGGCAGTTGCCCAGACACTGAAGGGCAGCACGCTCAGGACCATTACCAGGACCAGCAGAAGAGCCAGCATACGCTTTAACATTTGATGCACTCCTTTTTTGGTGTTTTTTCGTCTTCCCTTCCGCAGGTATGTGACAGAATGAAGACGTATTCCCATTTGTTGATCTCATTATCGGCTTTAATCAGCACAACCAGCAAAACAGCAGCGCTAAAACCCGCGCTCTGCCCCCAACAAGGCTGCCAGGCGCTGTGCCGTTTGCTACTACCTCAAAAGGCACAGCTGCCTGGAATCCTGCTGGTAACAGATCTCAGATTTCATGCAAATTGCTGGTTTGCTGAGTAAAACCGACAACCGGGCTGGCTTTCGGTTTTTAGCTTAAAGCCTTGGGAACACGTCTCCGCCCCGGAACGCACCCGCATGGCGGAAGACTTTTATTTTACGGCAGCTTCTGACGGACGCTGCCGGAAAATACCGGAAGGTTTTTCTATGTATCCCCTTGCCGGAGGGCTGGGGCAGTTCATTCTTCGGCGGGGGTGTAGATGAACTCGTCGAAGGCCTCGCCGGAATGGCCGTAGGTCTTCCAATTCAGGCTATCACTGCTGATGATCTTGGTCTCGCCGTTGGCCAGATGTACCTGCACGCTGTAGCGGTAGGTCGTGCCCGCTTCCAGGTTCTCGGTCGCGAAGGTGTTGAAGGCCTCGCCGTGGGCATCGGCCAGATAGGCATACTGGCCACTGCTGCGGTAATAGTCAACGCTCGCGCTGCCGAGGCCGGTATAGGCCTCATTGCGGAACAGCTCCTTGCCATCGGTATCCTGCACGATGACTGTGGTGGATACGATCCGCCAGTTGCTGTAGATCGTGCCGGAAGCAGGGCCGGTCACAATATCGCTCTTAGGCTCGTCCACATAGGCATACTTCACAAGATCCGACCGGAGGGCACGGATAGTGATGGGCAGGTACACGTGTCTGCTGTACTTGGCGCCTACGGAAAGGGCATTGCCATCCTCAGTGCCCAGCAGGCTGTCATTATCATAACCCAACAGATTGTAGAAGGACCAACGGTAGTTGATACGCCAGCTGCTGGTGCTAGCACCGATCGCTATATCGTACAGGCCGTCGCCCTGCTCGGAGCAGACCAGGAAGCTCTGCTTCAGATCGATGGTGCCGTCAGCCGTGCGGATGACTACGGGATAGGAGGTCAGCAGACGGGCGTGGCCACTGGGAGAGCCGCCAACGAGGGCATCTGCCTTGCGGGCAGCCGCATAGGCCTCAGCCATAACGGTCTCACCGTTGAGGGTCAGGAAATCCGCAGTGCTGATGGTCGCAGACTCGGTGTAATCGGGTGCGTCATAGGCAAATTCGCCTACGATGTCATCATAGATGGGCACGCCGCTTGCATTCAGAACCGTATTGGTGGTCCAGTCGCCTACGGGATAGATGCCGTGGCTGCTCTGGTTGCTGTCTGTGGGGATCATATATGTGGTGACCCGCACCCAGGCTCCGCCGGCACATTCTGTTTCGCTGGTACTGCTGACACGGTTGGGAGAGATCTGCATCCAGGCCCAGGCGATCGCACCGGAGCAGTCGTTGCCCATGTAGATATACCAGCCTTCAGAATCGGTCTTCATGCAGTCCGTGCCATAGCGGGTGGTAGCCACATTGATGCCGTTGATCTGCTCCATGCAGGACATGAAGCGCTCCAGGCCGCCGTTGCGGCCGTTATAGGGCAGGCCGTAATATGTAACACCGGGCTCGAAGGTCTGGGCATGGTCACTGCCGATGTTGTAGGTCATTGTGGTGGGCACCTGCCATGCCACCGCAGCCATGGCATTCATGTAGTCCACAGCCTGCTGCTGACGGGCCTGCATGACGGCAGACTCGTTGGAGGCGTTGTTGGTGCTGTCCCGCCAAATGCCGGTGACAGTGGTGTCGGAGGCCTTATTGCCGTACAAGCCGAAATTCTTCACGTTTTCGCTGTCTTCAATGTACAGCTTTGCATCGGCACACAGGCCAGTAACTTCATGGGTTCCGGTATCATCCTTGATCGACACGGAGGTGCCGCCGGTCACCTCACTGCCGGAGCCGGAGGCGGTTCTGCCTACCAGGACGCCGATGTAGATGCGCGGATTTGTGCCGGTGGGAAGCTGGGTGCGGGAGTCGTAAATGGCACCGGTGACTGTGCAGTTGGTGATCACGCCGCGGCTGGTGCCGGCCACCAGGCCGATGAACTGGGCATCCTCCGCAGCTGTCAGGGTCACATTCCGCAGAGCAAGGTCGGTGATCACAGACTCCTTCGTGGTATCACCGAAGAAGCCCATGTGCAGATCGCTGCTGCTGTAAAAGCTTGTCACAGACTTGGTGATGGTCAGGTTGGAGATGGTGTGGCCGTTGCCGTCAAAGCTGCCGGAGAAGCCGCGGATGGGGGTCCAGTCAGCACCGTCCAGATCCAGGTCAGCCTCCAGGATATAGCTGTAGGAGGGATTCTCCGCCATGTACTGCAGACCTGCCAAACTGTAGATCTCATACACGCCATCGCCGTTCAGGTCGCCCGCGTCCACAGAGGTGTCGCCGAAGATATAATTCATGATATCTGCGATTTTGCTGATACCGGCAGTCAGCTTTTGGGTGGCAGTCAGCTCCCGGTTGCCTGCATCGGCCTCTGCCAGCAGCTGGGCATCGAAAGCAGTGATCTTTCCGTCGCCGTTGATGTCACCGACATAGCTTGCCGCACCGGCGCTGATCACTGCTGTCAGCACCAGAGAAGCCGCTAAAATCAGCGTAAGAATGCGTATCATTTTGCGATTTTTCATAGAAGTCATTCTCCCCCCATTTTTATATGGCCAAAGGGGCAAATCTGCCATATTTAGACAATTTGCCCAATATATGTCCATAATACTATGTCTATACATTATACAAGAGAAAAAAGCAAATTGCAATCATCATTTTCCATAAAAACACCGGCGTTTTTCTACAATTCCTACAAATATCTTATTTTAAGCTTTCTCTGCCGTTTTTACAGCAAGCATTCATATTTTCTCGCTTTCAGGCTTGCCGTATTATGTCAACTTATTGCCAAAAAAAGACTGCCCAATCGGGCAGTCTTTTGACGAAGCCATATTCAGGCAACAGCCTTCAGCACGATGGTCAGCTCATAGGAGCCATCCTCGAAGTAGAACTCGGTCTCCTCGGTGGTGTAGTCGTAGCCGGCAGGCACGCCGCCCAGGAAGCTGACCTTATACTCGGCCTCGACCACCTGGAAGGTGACTGTGCCGTCAGAGCCGGACAGGGGTCCGGGCATGCAGGTCTCGCCCTGGCAGATCTGGACCATGGCACCGGCAATGGGGTTGCCGCCCTCGTCCACGATCTTGACCGTGTAGACAGGATTGGTATTGCCCTCGGTGGCCTCTTCGGTCTGCTCTTCGGTCTGCTCTTCGGTCTGCGCCTGCGTCTGCTCAGCAGTGCTCTCGGTGGTCTCGGCCCCAGGATTCTCCTGAGGTGCCTCACCGCAGGCGCACAGGCCCAGCACCAGGCACAGAGCCAGCACCAGAGCCAACAAGCTTTTGATATTCATTGCATTTTCCTCCTAATTCAGCCCCGGGCAGAGGTGTCCTCTGCCCGATAGGCCCATTTTTTATTTCAGATAGCACACGGCAAACATCCAGGCCAGGGAATTATCCACCTCGATGTTCGTTTCCTCAAACAGGTAGGTGCCGGAGCCGGGCGTATACCAGCCCTTGAACTCGCCGCCATGCTGGAGCATATAGATCAGATCGTCGGTCAGCGGGTATACGCCGTAAGTGGGATCCACATGCAGGCAGTAGGCCACCATCGCATCGGTGTAGTCTTCCTTCTTGTAGGAGCCGTCCGCGTTCACCGCAGGTGTGCCGTCCGCGTTAAAGAAGATCTTCTTGAAGCCGGTGCCGTACTGACCGATGGCGCCGGTCAGTGTGCCCATGGAGATATAGGGAGCATCTGCGCCCAAATTCACATACAGCACAGGGCCGGTCTTGCTGTTCAGGTGGTACAGGCCGTCGTCACCCTTGACCGCCTTGTCGGTGAGCATGTTCACGTAGGCCAGGCTCTTACCGCCGGTGGTCAAATGGTAGATGTTCTCCTCGACAGCCACGGGCACGCCGTTTTCGTAATTCACCGCGGGCACCTGGGTACCCTCATAAATGAGGAAGGGAGCACGCATGTAAGTATACTCCACATCGCCGGCATCCTGGACCAGCAGGATCGTATCGGCATATTCTACAGTGACCTCTACTGCAAACAGCATTGCAACGACGTGGCTCTCCTCGGGGAAGTTCTCCTCATAGATATCCATCACAAAGGCGTTGGCTTCCCGCTGCGCATCCGTGGTCTGATCCTTGATGTAGAAGGTGTTGGTACCCCAGTTGCTGATGACTGCGCCGTTGGAGGTGGTAAAGCTGTACTTGCCCTCCTCGGTGGCCAAGTAGCGGAAGAAGCAGTAAGCCTTGCCGTCGATCACAGCATAGTTGGGCTGGCTGCTGCTGAGCTTCACATAGGTAGCACCCATAGGAACATCCAGGGTTACAACATCGCCGTAATCCGTCTGGACAGCCGTGCTGCTGAGGGGCTTGCCGATCTGGATGGTCACATCGTTCTTTTCCGCCGTGGTGACTGCGCTGGCCGTATCATAGCGATAGTCCTGGTAGGTGCCGGTCATGGTCAGCATAACGGTATATGTGCCTACAGGCAGGTTTGCACTGGTACTGCCGCTGGCATTGTTGATCAGCCTGGTCTCCATGTAGTCCGCGTTCTGCCAGGTAACATACACGCCGTTGGTGACAGGCTCGCCCTTCTCGTTGATCACAGACACCTGGTAGGTGATGGTCTGGCCGACACCGGAATCAGCAGAGTTGGACTTCCACTGGGCATAGACCGTTGTGTTGTCAGTAAAGACTGTGTCGGTAGTGATCTGCGCACCGCCGGCAGGCAGGTCAAACCAGCCCAGGAAGGTATAGCCCTCCATGGCAGCCTCCGGCAGGGCCGTCAGCTTGTAATCCTCCGTCCGGGCAGTGGTCTGCCCCTCCAGAGTGCCGCCGCGCGGATCGAAGGTCACGGTGTATTCCACCTTCTCCCACTGGGCATACACCGTCATATCTGCCCGGATGGTAGTGTCTGTGGTGATCTGCTTGCCGCCGACAGCTGCATCAAACCAGCCCAGGAAGATATAGCCTGTGCGGACAGGATCCGCAGCCATTTCAGCCAATCTGCCGCCGCTAGTCTCTGCTGTGGCTGCACCGGTCAGTGTGCCGCCGTTGGCATCGTAGGTCACGGTATAGGTGGAGTAATCCGGAGTAAAGCTGAAGACATTCGGCGCATTCACTGCAGGATAGGTGCCGTCAGCCTCCGGCTTGGCCTGCACATGCAGCAGGAGCTGATCGTCCGGGAATACGTACACGGATATGGTTTTTTTGACGTCATCGGCTTCAGGCTCCAAAATTTCCTCGCCATTATTACGGTCCAGCAAAACAGTATAATCCGGGTTTGCTGCCGTAGAACCATTCTTCGTAATGGTAAGGGTGCCCGTCTGCGTGGGGCTGATCAGGTAGTACTGGCCGTCAGTATCGCCGGCAGAGAGTCTGGTAGTGACTGTCTGGGGGAACCGCCACCGCACGACCGTGGGATTGCGGCGGGTGCCGGTGGGCCAGCTGAAGCTGACCTCAAAGCTCTGGGCGTCCGCATCCATATTGCCAATGACCAGCTCGGCTGCCTCCTCGGTGCCCAAGGTCAGGGTCACCTTGCCGGTGCTGTCCGCACCGTAGGTGGTGCTGCCATAGATCACGTAAGCATTGGCGCTTTCGATGGTCATGGTGCCGCCCTCGGGACTGGTCAGCCGGTAACGCCAGCTGCCGCCTGCAGGGACAGGCGCGGTGGTGAAGCTATCGCAGTAAAGGGTCCACAGGAATGCGGCCTCAAACCCCACATCGCCGGCGGGTGTCTGGAACATATTGGCAGGATCATAGGTGTTCACCACCACCTGGATCTTGTCGCCCTCGCTGACAGCAACGGTTTCACTGACAACAGGCGTCTCATCGTCGCTCCAATGGGTCTCTCCGGCAACGCCGGTGGTCAGGTTGGCGATGCTGTAAAGCCACTGCGCGTCGGCATCCATGGTAATGGTCAGCTCGCCATTGCCGATAGCAATCCAGTTGTAGTAGTAATCGGATGCGCCGGCAGCCTGGGTCGTCCGGTTATCGCCAAGGATCATCTGGGCCGGATTCATCCGATGGCCGACAGGGTATGTAAAGCGCACGGTATATTCTCCGTCGCCCACGATGGCAAACACCGCAGGTGTGCGGGGATCTGCAGCCGTAATGGGCTGACTGAGCTGACCCTCAGCTGCATCGATAGTCTGGCCATTCATCAGCACCTGGAAATCGGCAGGGCCGGTAATATCCATGACCGCGCCGTTAAACTGGGCGCTGTAATATACGGTACCCGCATTGGTCACAGAATTGACTTCCTCGGTCAGCGCAATGGGATTCTGCTCTGTGCCGGGGGCATATGCCAGCGTCAGCGTGCCAGTCAGCACATCGGCAGTCAGCGTTATCATTTCGCTGCAGGTAAAGCCGGCAGGCAGCGTGCCTGTCAGCACAGAATAGTTGCCGGGCTCCAGCTTGAAGGTCACAGTGCCGTCCTGGTCCGTCACATCGCTGCCCGTGCCGAGGATCAAGATCTCCACGCCGGCAACCGGCTGATCCTCAGGATCCACGGCCTTGACAGTATATTCCACGCGGGTATCCACCGCCTTTGCCAGTTTCACGGTGGCCGTGGGCTTCGCCTCTGTCAGCTCGAAGCTGTTGTTTTCCAGGGTATAGCCCTCCGGCACACTGATAGAGCCGGAGTACGTGCCCTTTTCCAGATTCATGGTGACGATACCCTTATCGTCGGTCTTGGCAGACGCGGTATGGCCGTCCTTATTCAGCCAAACAGCCACGTTCTTCAGAGGCTTACCTGCCTCATCGATGACTGTAACGGTATAGTCGATCTTTTCGATCTTCTCGACCTTTGTGCCTTCGCCTGCTTCAAAGCTTGCCAGGAACTTAAAGGTACCGGCAGGATAGCTGTTGCTGTCATCGGGCAGCGTTGATGCCGTAAGCAGCACTTTGTCGCCCTTATTGACCACAACAGACACTGCGGGGATGCCTTTATCGTCCTTGCTGCCGTCTTCCTCTAAAGAACGCACTGCCATCGTATTGGTATTGTACAGGGTGTAGCCGTAATTGATACCGGCAGTCGCACTCAGGCACTGGACAGTCAGCTTGCCGGATTCCTCGGCATACCAGACGTAGTTGACGCCCTGGTCATTGCCGGCAGAGACATAGACGGTAAACTCCCCCAGCTTCATGGCATACGGATTATTGAAGGTGCCGGCCAGGAAGCTCAGATACACACTGAACGTCTGTGTTTCCTTGCCGGTGTTGCCAACACCAAATACGGAAGGCGTATAGTTATCGCCAGTAACGACCACAAAGCCAACCATGCCAGAGCTGTCCGGGGTGTACTTCTTGTCGTTGTAAATGACATAGAAGTCCTGGTTTTTGCCATAAATGGACATATACATGCCCTTAGCCTTATAGACCTCTGTATAGACCTCCTTGCCAGCCTCTACTTCGACCGCAAAGGATGCCTGGCCGCCGATCTCATTGGGATTTTCGGCCGAGCCCGCTTCCGCCTCTGTCTCCAGCTCCGTGATGTCCTGGATCAGCTTCTGCTCGTAGTCATCGGCTGTGAAATAAGCAAACGTGTCCTCAAAGGTCTTGGCATTGTCGATGGAGCCCTTATGGATCAGGCAGATATTGCCAAAGCGGTCAATGACCACCGTGGTGGGATAGGCCGTGATGCCCATCAGCTTCTCCCACTCAGGTCCGCAGGAGACCATGGGGAAGGTATAGCCGTTTTCCTTCTGGAAGGCAGCAATATCCTCCTGCGTGTTGATGGGATTCATGGCAAGCAGCGCAATATCTTCGCTGTACTTCTCGTAAGCCTCCTGCAGGTAGGGGAACTCCGCCTTACAGGGACCGCACTCCACGTACCAGAAGTTGAGCACCACTGCCTTCTTCTGCTGCAGCAGCTCAGAAAGGGTATACACAGTGCCGTCGGGGCCGGTGACAGTAAAGTCCATCATCATGTCGCCCAGCTTGTAGACAACATCCGTGTTATTCCCGTCCATCTGCGCAGCCTTCAGCTCGATCTTCGTGGTTTCGCCGGTGATGGGATAGTAATCCTCCACCGCGTAGCCGGTAGGCACATCGCTCAGAACTGCCACATAGGTGTCCCGGGCCAGGTCTGTGAAGGTCATTTTGCCCTCAGCATCGGTCTGGTCAAACCAAACAAGCTCCGCCAGGGTCTGATCCTCATAGATGTACACGCCCACACCGGACAGTGCCAATCCGCCCACAGACGTGATCTGCACCGTATACGTGGTCATTTCACCAACGGTGGCAGACGGCTCAGTTTCAGGATCTTCCTGATTCCGGCGGCAGGCCACAAGGGGGAGCAGCATGGATGCCACCAGCAGCAGCACCAGGATCCGCACCAGATACGTTCTGAATCTTGTCATTTGCTTCACGCTCCTTTTTGCAAGGGGGAATCGGTTTTTACTGTTCTGCGTAACAGCACAGGAACAACCATGCGATCTCACTGTTGATGCCGGGCACCTGCTCGCCGTTCTGATCCACGAACAGATACATAGCACCACTGGGGTTAAACCAGCCGGCGTGATCGCCGCGCATCTGAATGATGTACTTCAGATCCTCGGTCAGCGGATACAGGCCGCTGTCCTCATCCATGTAGTTAAAGTACTCCAGCAGACACTGGCTGTAATCTTCCTTCTTTACAAACTCGCCGTTCTCGTCGAAGAAATACTTGTTGACACCGGAATGCTCCAGAATGGTCTGGAAGTCAGCCAGGTACTTGGAGCCGCCGGAGTTCTTGCCCAGACGGACCAGCACCAGAGGGCCGTCCGCGCTGTTCAGATGGTAATAGTTGTCGCTGCCCAGCACCAGGTTGTATGTATCGGTGGCGGCAGTCAGGTCAAACTCGCCCAGCACGGTGCCTGCAGGATGTACATAGCTCTGCAGCTCGATGGTGGGAGTATAGGTGTGCCAGGGCTCATCCTCTATCGTCCAGTCGGGATCGCCCACGCGCTGGATGGCCAGGATGGCACTGTCGGCATTGGCATCGATGCCCAGCACCATGACGGCAGTGCCGGTATTGTCGGTGCTGATCATATCCGCCTTGACATTGATATAGAAGGAGCCATCCTCCTCCACCAGCTCGGCAGCATTGGTATCCTGCACGAAATGGGTGGCACCGTAGTAGCCGATGGTGTCGGTGCTGTCCACCAGAGAGAACTGGTACTTACCGGCCTGGGTGGGGGTGAACAGGAAGTAGTTCCGCTGACCAACCGTCAGCGTCACGTATGTACAGCCAACACCCACATTGTACGCGCCGGTCTCCTTATCCTGTGCGTACAGAGTCCGGTCGGGCTCTGCATTCAGGCCATGGGACAGAACGATCTCCAGGGTCTTCTGATCGGCACTCACGACCAGGTCGGTCTGGTCATAGTAGTAGGTCGCTTCAGAATCGGTGAACTTGAGCTCCACGGTGTACTCGCCGTCGGGCAGGTCCTTGACAGCCACACCGTCGGAGCCGATGGCCTGCATGGAGACCTGCTGGCCGTTCTGCAGGAAGCGGACGATGATACCCTCGGTGTAGGGATTGCCCAGAGCATCCACGACCTTGACGCTGTAGCCGTCAGCGGCAGGTGCTTCCGAACCATCAGGTGTTTCCTGCTGCTCACCGCCGCAAGCGGCAAACAGCGTGCACAGCAGGGTCAGCGCCAGCAGCATTGCAATGATCTTTTTCATAATAATTACCTCTTTTCAGGGGAGTGGAAACGACTTGCCCCGGGCGGCAAAGCCGCCCTCGCAAGGATATACGATCCAGGAAAATGATTTTCAATTTTCCATTTTCAATTTTCAATTATTCTCAGCCGTTGGGGCCCAGATAGTCGTAGTAGTAGCACAGCTTGGTCCAGGAGTGATCCACGCCCTCGAAGGTGTACTTATCCATCAAAAGCTGCAGGATCTCTGCCAGGCGCTCGGTGACCACTACGCAGCCAATGCGCTCCTCGGAGCCGGTGGTGATGATATCGTCCAGGTAGGTCTTGATCTCCTCAGTCAGATCGCCGCCCTCGCCGTGGTACTTGCCGGCCAGGACCTCGTCGACCTTATAGATCTCTGCGTAGGCATCGTAGTCTTCGCCCCACACTTCCTTCAGCTCTGCCTTGGCTGCCTCAGCATCACCATTATTCTTGTTCAGGTAGCCCAGAACGTACATGTCTTCCTCGTTCTTGCTGAAGTCAAATGCGCCCTTGTCGATCATGCCCTTCACATTGCCAACGGTGGAGATGGGCGTATCGAAGATGGCGGTCAGGCCGGTGAAGTCGGCATAGAGCTTGCTGCCCTTCTTGCCGTTGCCCAGGTCTTCATAGTAGTAGCCATCCTCGCCCAGCACCACCTCGATGCCGCCTGCGACGGTGTGATACATGGCTTCGCCGGCAGCGTCGGTGTCATAGGTGAAGTAGCCCTGAGAGGCCAGACGGAACAGGTTGTATTCGCTTGCTATGTATTCAATGTCGTAGGTAATGGTGCCTGCCTCGTAAAGATCCCAGTAGCCAATATCGATATAGTAGGCCTTGCCTGCCTCCATGTAGAGCACCATGGAGACCTCGCCCTCTTCCGTGAACATTCTCTCATCGCGCTCATAAGCCAGCAGCTCATTGCGGTCCGCGTCGAAGATCCAGCCGTCAACGCCCTGGCTGGACTCGTTGTGGGAGGTAATGCGGTAAACGCCGGACTTGGTGGGGATAAACTCAGCCAGCAGGCCTCTGGGCATAATGGCGCGGCCATTGTAGACAAACTTGTTGGACGCCACGCCCACACCCAGGGTAGCGGTGTAAGCAGCGTAAGTAGCCAGGCCCTTGATGGGATCCTCCAGCTGCTCATCGGTGCCGTAGGCCTCATAGTAGGAGCACAGCCGCAGCCACTCCTTATCGTCCTCATCGTCGAAGCCGGCGATCTCATCCACGATCTGCAGATACTCACCGAGCTCCTTGTTGACCGAGCAGTAGCCGCTCAGATTGGAGTTGGAGGCGTAGTTGAAGTACTCCACCATTTCTTCGTAATAGTTATGACCGTTCACGGTGACCGTGCCTGCGTAGACGATGTCCCACAGGGTCTCTTCCTCGCTGAACTGGCTGTAGCCCATCATGTTGACCAACAGCAGAGGACCGTTGGCAGTACCCACATGGTAGTAGCCGTCCTTCTCATTGTAGATCACGTCCACATAGGAATAGGTGAAATCATCATCGGTCGTGGCTGCCTGGCGGGGCAGATACGTAGCGGTATCCACATCCTCCGCATTGACAACGCGCATATTCTTCACGTAGACGGTATCGTCGCCTGCGTTGTCGGACTCATCCTTCAGATAGCACAGCGCCACTTCGTAGGTGCCGTCCTTCAGAGCGACCCAGGGATAGCAGGACTTCCAGGTCTCTACCTCGTCCACACCGGACATCTGGAAAATATCCTCGCCGTCCACGATGACGACCAGCGCGTCGTTGGTGCTCTCACAGGAGGCCAGGTAGTCAAACGCAACGGCCTGGCCGGCCTTCAGCTCTACGTCCGCGTACAGGATCGCGTAGGAATCCTCCACACCGGAGTTGGAAGCCTTGATGCAGGTTTCGCCGTTCTTCTCGGTGATAATGAAGGGCCAGGTGTATTCCGCGCTGGCGCCTTCCTCCGCGCGATAGGTCACAGGGGTCTGGCTGGTGCTGTTGATCGCAGCCGCGATCTCTTCGGAGCTGGGCATCTCATAGGTGGGCTTCATAACGGTGATCACGTCGTCCACACCGTTTTCGCAGATCTTCTGCTCGTAGTCCTCCGCGGTGAAATGCTCAAAGATGCTGACAAAGGGACGCAGGCTGGTAAGGCCGCCCACCTCGATCAGACAGATCACGCCGTACTGGTCCACCACCACAGAGGTGGGGTAACCGGTAATGCTGAAGGTCTGGCTCCAGGCTGCGGGGCAGGCTGCCATGGGGAAGGTCAGGCCCATGCTGGCCTGATAAGCCTTCACAGCCTCATTCTGCTCCAGCGGATCCAGTGCGATGACGGCCACGTCATCCTGATACAGCTGGTAAGCCTCCTCCATATAGGGGAACTCCGTGGCACAGGGGCCGCAGGTGGTAAAGAAGAAGTTCAGCAGCACCATCTTCTTTTCCTTCAGCGCCTCAGACAGGGTGAAGGTCTCACCCTCAGCGGTGGTGACAGTGAAGTCATACATCACATCGCCCAGACCCAGGGTCACGTCAGACAGGCTGCCGTCAGTGATCAGGGAAGATGTCAGTGTGATGTTGGCGGTGTTGCCGCTGAAGGCATAGCTGTCCTCCAGCTGGTAGCCCTTGGGGGCGCCGCTCACGGTGACGGCATAGCCTTCGGCCTTGGGCAGCGCAAAGGAAGTCTTGCCCTCGGCATCGGTCTTGCCATAGCCCTTCAGGTCGGTCAGCGTGTCATCCGCATAGATGTACACATCCAGACCTTCCATAACCATGCCGCCGGCGGTGGTTACCGTCACGTTATAGGTTGCAGCGGCACCGGAAGTGCCTTCGCCGTCTGTCTCATCGGTGGAGCCGGGTGTCTTCTCGCCGCAGGCTGCCAGCATGGCAGTCATGGACAGTGCCAAAGCAACCGCCAAGATCACGGACAACAGTTTCTTCAGATTTTTCATGATTTTCTCCTGTTCATTGCATTTTTTGCGTGTATTTCTAAGGACATACCCGTCGAAAGTCAATACTGACGCATGGTATCTCATTATTCAAGTTATAGTAACACACGCAGCGCCAAGAGTCAATAGACAGACGATTGTTTTCACTCGTTTTCATTTGTCCGCCGCAGGCGTACATTCCCTGGTATTTGGCCGCAATTTCGTTACATTTTGGAAATTTTCCCTGTGTCTTCCACCACTGGAGCACAAAATCGCATTTTTGCATTTTTTGACGCGGACACTTGCGAAATGCCTGTCGAAAAAAATTTTTTCAAAGTCTGTGCGGCCAGAAAAAATTTTTTCCGGAGTCGGCAAACTCCGGAAAAAATCAGAATTTATTTTGAAGGATCCCCATGCCCTGCTGCAGCCGCTGGGGTGTGATCCCAGCCATGGCAAGCAGGTCTTCCTCGGTTTCGCTGCCGTGGGGAACTGCCCATGCGCCCCCATCGGTGCCCGGTGCCACCAGGCCCCGGTATCGGGACACATTCTCCAGGGCATTTTCCAGGATCGCCTGCACTGCGTTCTCGGAAAAACGTCCCTTGCCCCGCAGGTTGCCGACGGTGGACAGCGTGGGTACCCAGACGGTGCCGCTTTCTTCCATGGCTGCCAGGGACGCTGCATCCTGATAGGCACCATGCTCCACCGAGTCAACGCCTGCTTTGGCGGCAGCCTCCACGGTGCGGGCCCCGTTGGCATGGGCCATAACTGCCATGCCCTCCTCGTGGGCGATGTGGATCAGCTCCCGGATCTCCTGGGGCGGCAGTCCCTCCTCGGTCAGCATCCCAAACCGGTCAAAATCCATCAGACCGGAGATCATGATCTTGATGAAGTCGGCGCCCGCCTCCCGGGTCTGTACCACCAACCGGGCATATTCTGCCAGGTCCCCATAGACCGTGCCGATGAAGCTGCCGTAGTGACCGGCCTTGCACAAAGGTGCCAGGGGCGTCCGGTAGGTAATGCCGTATTCCGGTGCCAGCGCTCTGGCTGCCAAACCGGCACCCCAGCGGTCACCGCCATCCCGCAGATAGGTGACACCCTGGCGCCGGTAGGTTGCCAGCACCCGGCGGATAAAGGGAATATCCGGCCCGGCGCTGTGCCGGGCGATGGCTGACTTCCAGTCCACGCCGTCCAGGATCATATGCATATGGCAGTCTGCCCTCACACCGCTCACTTCCTTTCTTTTCTTAGTATAACCCCTCCCCTGCCGCAATGTCAAATTTCAGTTTATCGGGCCTTCGGCTCGATAAGCTGAAATAATGCAGAATGCAGAATGCTGAATGCTGAATGCAGAATGCTGAATTACATGCATTATGCATTTTTCATTGCGCTATCCGCTCAACAGATCGGATTTTGTAAACTTTTTTCAAGGTGCTTGCATTTGTCCGCACCTGTGATACAATAATAAAATAAATTATCCCTCGGGAAGGAGGAATCTTTTTTTATGCTTAGACGTCTTGCCAAAAGTCTGCGTCAGTACGCCTTTGCGGCGATCCTGAGCCCCCTGTGCATGATCGGCGAAGTGTACATGGAGGTCCGGATCCCCGGTATCATTACCAAGATCGTAGACGACGGCATCAAGCTCAGCAACATGGGCGTGGTGGGCCAGCAGGGACTTATGCTGGTGCTGACTGCCCTGTGCAGTCTGCTCTTCGGCGTGGCATCGGCCGTGTTTGCGTCCTACGCCGCCACGGGCTTCGCCCGGAACCTGCGCCACGATATGTATTACAAGGTGCAGACCTTCGATTTTTACAACATCGATAAGTTCTCCACCTCCAGCATCGTCACCCGGTTGACCACCGATGTGGCACAGCTGCAGATGTCCTTCCAGATGATGATCCGCATGGCGGTCCGCTGCCCCATGATGGTGATCCTGGCCAGCATCAATGTGTATAAGCTCAGCCCCAAGCTGTGCCTGATCTACATGATCGCGCTGCCCATTTTGTGCATCGGTCTGTTTATTCTGATCAAGCTGGTGTTTCCCATCTTTGACCGGGTGTTCAAGACCTACGACAAGCTCAACAACACCGTTCAGGAAAACCTCCACGGCATGCGGGTGGTCAAGAGCTTCGTCCGGGAGGATAAGGAGAGCCAGAAATTCACCGACATTTCCGGCAACATCCACGACGATTTCGTCAAGGCCGAGCGGATCATGGCCTTCAACAATCCCCTGATGCAGCTGGCGGTGTACACCTGCATCATTCTGATCTCCTATCTGGGTGCCACCATGATCGTCGAATCCGGCGACACCACCTTCACCACCGGCAACCTGACCGCCATGTTCACCTACACCACCCAGATCCTGTCGGGCCTGCTGATGCTGTCCATGGTGTTCGTCATGCTGACCATGAGCCGGGCGCCCATGCGGCGCAGCTGCGAGATCCTGGAGGAAACACCCGATCTGGATAACCCTGCCGACCCTGTCATGGAAGTGGCCGACGGCTCCATCGACTTTGAGAACGTCTGCTTCCGCTACTCCAAGACTGCCAGTCACAATGCTTTGGACAGCGTATCCGTCCATATCGATCCCGGTATGACGGTAGGCATTTTGGGCGGCACCGGCTCCAGCAAGTCCACCCTGGTGCAGCTGATCCCCCGGCTCTACGATGTGACCGAGGGTGCTGTTAAGGTAGGCGGCGTGGACGTGCGGGACTATGATATCCACACCCTCCGGGACCAGGTCTCCATGGTGCTGCAGAAGAACGTGCTGTTCTCCGGCTCTATCAAGGATAACCTGCGCTGGGGCAACCCCAACGCCACCGACGAGGAGATGATCCATGCCTGTCAGCTGGCCTGCGCCCACGATTTTATTATGAGCTTCCCCGACGGCTACGACACCCACATCGAGCAGGGCGGCACCAACGTTTCCGGCGGTCAGAAGCAGCGGCTGTGTATCGCCCGGGCTCTGCTGAAAAAGCCCAAGATCCTGATCCTGGACGACTCCACTTCTGCGGTGGACACCCAGACCGACGCACAGATCCGCAAGGCCTTTGCCGAGGAGATCCCCGACACCACCAAGCTGATCATCGCCCAGCGCGTGGCCTCTGTGCAGGATTCCGATCTGATCATCGTGCTGGACGGCGGTAAGATCTCTGCCTCCGGCACCCACGAAACGCTCCTTGAGACTTCCCCCATCTATCAGGAAGTCTTCCACTCTCAGGTGAAAGGGGGTCTGGAATAATGCCCCCCATTAAAATGAAAGGTGATGGCCGCAAGGCCAAAAACCCCAAACAGACCTTTGCACGGCTGCTCAGCTATCTGAAGCCCTATAAGTGGAATCTGATCGGCATGGTGGTATGCATCATTCTGTCGGCAGTTGCCTCCGTTTTAAGCAACGCTTCTTTGAGCAGTCTGATCGAGGACTATATCAAGCCCATGCTCCAGCAGGAAACCCCGGACTACGGCCCGCTGATCCGCTTTTTATGCCTCATGGCCTGTATCTATCTTGTCGGCATGGCCGCCTCGTACCTGCAGCAGCGGCTGATGGTCCGTGTAGGCCAAGGGACTCAGAAGACCATCCGGGATCAGATGTTCACCCACATGCAAAAGCTGCCCATCCGTTACTTCGACACCCACCCTGCAGGCGACGTGATGAGCCGCTACACCAACGACATCGATACCCTGCGGCAGATGATCTCCCAGGCCATCCCCCAGTGTATCTCCTCGGCGGTGACCCTCATCGTGGTATTCTTTGCCATGCTGATCACCTCCCCCATTCTGACGGCCATCGTGATCGCCTCCGTCATCGGCATCTTCTTCATCACCAAGCTGGTGGCCGGCAATTCCGCCAAGTTCTTCATCGGCCAGCAGCGCTCCCTGGGCAGCGTCAACAGCTACGTGGAGGAAATGGTGAACGGCCAGCGTGTGGTTAAGGTCTTCTGCCACGAGGAGACCTGCAAGGAGGAGTTCGACCAGCGCAACGATGAGCTGCGCAAAAACGCCTTCAAGGCCGGCGCATACTCCAATATGATGGGCCCCGTCAACAACAATTTAAGCTACCTCCAGTATGCCCTGCTTGCCATCGTCGGCGGACTGCTGGTCATCGGCTCCGGCGGCAAGCTGCTGAACACCGGCAAGCTGGTATCCTTCCTGCTGTTCTCCCGTACCTTCAACCAGCCCATCGGCCAGGTCAGCAACCAGATCAACGCCATCGTCATGGCTTTAGCCGGTGCGGAGCGGATCTTCGAGCTGATGGATGAGCCGGAGGAAGCCGACGAGGGCTACGTGACCCTGGTCAACGCCAAGGAAGACGAAAACGGCAATTTGACCGAGTGTGCCGAGCGCACCGGCCGCTGGGCCTGGAAGCACCCCCATCAGGCAGACGGCACTGTCACCTATACGGAGCTGAAGGGCGATATCACCATGGACACTGTGGACTTTGCCTATGTGCCGGAAAAGCAGGTGCTGTATGATGTGACGCTGTATGCCCACCCGGGTCAGAAGATCGCCTTTGTGGGCGCTACCGGCGCCGGCAAGACCACCATC
>CAYVCR010000011.1:0-23964 GCA_964450205.1 uncultured Oscillospiraceae bacterium
GTAACATGGCGGGCCTTGGCCTTGTAGGCCTCCTCCACCACCATCTTCACAAATTCCGGCTGGTCCAGATCCGCCCGGATCAGCACATCCTGACCCTTCTGCACATTCACGCCGCAGCGGACGATCAGGCGGGCGTATTCTTTTAAAACAGTTTTTTTCATGGTATTGGCTCCTTTTTGGATTTTTAATATCTTAGCAAATCTTTTCCCAGCCGTCAATGTTGCAATCTAAAAAGGGGTATAGTATAATAGCAAAATCACGAACACTTTGAGGTTTTATTATGCTCACAAGAAAGCAGTTTCAAAATATGCTCTCCGGCGGAAAAATGTTGCTGGACGGCGCTACCGGCTCTAATCTGCAGGCTATGGGTATGCCCCGGGGCTGCTGCAGCGAGGAATGGATCTTAGCCAATCCCAATGCGCTGGTAAGACTGCAGCGGCAGTATGTGGCAGCCGGCTCTCAGATCCTATACGCCCCCACCTTCCAGGCCCAGCCCATCGCTCTGGAGAAAGTAGGGCTTGCGGAGAAGACCGAGGAAGTAAATGCCCGGCTGGTCGGGCTGAGCAAGCAGGCTGCGGACGGCGCGCTGGTGGCCGGTAATCTGACAACTCTGGCTGCCTTTACCGACAGCTGGGATCCGGAAAAGTTTGATCTTTTGGTGGACAACTACCGCAGGCAGATCCGGGGTCTGATCGATGGCGGTGCCGATCTGCTGGCAGCAGAGACCCTGCTGTATCCCCAGGAGGCTGAGGCGATCCTGACCGCCGCAGAGCTGGAGGGGGCTGGCGCCGCCATGTACTCGTTCACCATGCAGCCCGACGGCTCTCTGTTCTCCGGCATGGATGCTGTGCCGGTGCTGCAAAACCTGGCAGAGGCCGGTGCGGCAGCGGTTGGCTTCAACTGCGTGGCCGCGGACATGATGACCGCCGGTCTGGTCAGCAAGCTGCGCCGGTATGTACGCTGCCCGATCTTGTGCAAACCCAATGCAGGCAATCCGGTGATCGGTGAGGATAATCTGGCCCACTACCCCATGGGTCCGGAAGAATTCGGCACCATCTTAGCCGACTGTGCCGCCATGGGCGCTTCCCTCTTAGGCGGCTGCTGCGGCACCACCCCCGCTCACATTGCAGCGGTGGCGAAAACACTGGGCAGGCAGCTATGAAAACAAGGATTTATGAACACACCGCCTGCCCCTGGCGGGAGCAGCTATGCTGGTATGACACCACAGATTCCACCAATACGCAGGCTAAGCGCTTGGCCAGGCAGGGTGCGCCTCATGGTACTGTGCTGATCGCGGAGCAGCAGACCGGTGGCCGGGGTCGTATGGGGCGGCAGTTTGTTTCCGATCCCGGTTTGGGTATATATCTGTCTGTGCTCCTGCGGCCGAACTTCCCGCCGGAGCAGCTGATGCATTTGACCTGCGCAACGGCTGTTGCCATGTGTGATGCTGTGGAGGCTGTCGCCGGTTTTCGGCCCGGTGTCAAATGGATCAATGATCTGGTGTATGAGGGCCGCAAGCTGGGCGGCATTCTGACGGAGCTGTCCGTGGAAGCAGGCATGACCGAATACGCCGTCATTGGCATCGGTATCAACTGCTGCCAGCAGAAGGAGGATCTTCCCGCCCAGCTGCAGGATATGGCCGGCTCTCTTGCCATGGTCACAGGCCGCCCCATCGATCGGACAGTCCTGGCAGGGACCATGATCGATGCTTTGTGGCAGATGGATCAGCAGCTTGCCAATAAAGAGCCGCTGATGACCCGGTATCGGCAGGACTGCATCACCCTCGGCAGAGATATCGCCATCCACGGTGCAGACGAGATACTTCACGGTAAAGCCCTGGATATCGACCCGGACGGCGGTCTTGTGGTGCAGCTGGAAAATGGCAGCATTCGCACTGTCTGCTCTGGGGAAGTCAGTGTCCGCGGCCTGTACGGATATATTTGAAAAAGTTATTGCTTTTTCCAAAAAATGCGGTTATACTGATACTAGGAAAATTGAAATGGAGGTCACCCCTATGAAAGCATTCTGGACTGTTATGAAGATCCTGGCTGTGTTGGCATCTGTCGCTGGCATCATCTACGTGATCGCCGCCTACGGTGATCGGATCGTAGCATGGGCACGGAAGCTGCTGAAGCGCAGTAACAAGCCCATCTTCACCTACTCCACCTCCTACGGTGAACCCGTCGGCGAAGTCGGCGAAGCAGGCGAAGTGGAAGACGCAGACTTTGCAGGTTAAATAAACCGCTTAGATCCCCGGCAGCGCCGGGGATCTTTTTTTCGGCAGAAAACCCTCCCGGTACTTGCAGAGTCTGTAGCTGATATGGTAAAATACAGGCAACGGAGATGATCTTATGACAGACCTTTATGCAAAACTTCATACATACATAGTGGAATTTAACCAAAAAGACGAGGAGTGTTACCGCCAGGCCATTACCAACGACATGGCAGAAGCCTACCTTACTGACAATATTCCTCTGCTGGAGTGCCCCGACGAGACCATCGAAAGGACCTATTACTTCCGCTGGTGGACCTTCCGCAAGCATTGGAAGGACACGGAAAAGGGCCATATTCTGACAGAGTTTCTGCCGCCGGTGAACTGGGCTGGCCCCTATAACTCCATTGTCTGTCCGGTGTGCTTCCACATTCGGGAGGGGCGGTGGCTGAAGGATGCTGCTCAGTGGCTGAAGGAGTATATCTCCTTCTGGCTGGAGGGCCATGGTGACCGGCTCAAATACAGTTCCTGGCTGGTGTGGGCCGTGTGGGAGTACTGCACCCTCAAAAACGATTTTGCTTACGCAGTGGAGCAGCTGCCCCGGCTCGTGGAATTCTTTGAGGAACGTGCCGCTATCCACCGGCGCAGCTGCGGCCTGTACTGGTCCAACGATAACCGGGACGGCATGGAGTATTCCATTAGCGGCCCAGGACTGCGTCCTACCATGAATTCCTATGTTTACGGCGACGCGGTCACCATTGCCAGGATCGCCGCTCTGGCGGGCGACGCGCGCCTGCAGGCCCGTTTCACGGCCATCGCAGAGGAAATCAAAGCACAGATGGAAAAGCTTTTGTGGCACAAGAACTTCTACCGGGTACTGCCCCTTGAGAAGGATGAGGATCCTGTCCTTCCAAGCCGCCCGGAGGTTTTCCCTGAGCATGACGTGATGGAGCAGCTGGGTTACATTCCCTGGTACTTTGGCATGCCGGAGCCGGAACATACGGACTGCTTTGCTGCCCTTTTGGACGAGCAAGGCTTCCGTGCTCCCTGGGGCATCACTACCGCTGAGCAGCGGCATCCCCGGTTTTTGGAAGAACACGCCCACGAATGCCTGTGGAACGGCTACGTGTGGCCCTTTGCCACCTCCCAAACCCTGGTGGCAGCCGCCAACCTGCTGCGCAGCGGCAGCAGCACGCTGACCAAGGAGGACTACTATGCTCTGCTGCAGCAGTACGCGTATTCTCACCGCATGACACGGGAGGATGGCACGGTCGTACCCTTCATCGACGAGGTGCTGCACCCCTATACCGGCATTTGGTCTGCCCGGGAGCAGCTGAAAAACATGGGCTGGCAGGAAAAGAAGGGTGGCTACGAACGGGGCAAGGATTACAACCATTCTCTGTTCTGCGATCTGGTGCTGTCCGGTCTTTTGGGCATCGACCTGACAGACGGCAAGGTCACTGTCGATCCGCTGATCCCCGACAGCTGGGAGTATTTTCGGGTGGAAAACCTGTGGCTGGGCGGCAAGGAATATGCCATTTACTACGATAAGACCGGTACCCACTATGACTGTGGCAAAGGATTGCACATTATTTGCAAATAACTGTCAACTGCATAAAGATCCCGCACGGAAAAACCGTGCGGGATCTTTTGTTCTTACTTGGTGTGGTTTTCGGGGTCGTCCCAGTAGGCATTGTACATGTACCGGGCCTGGCCTTCGTCGTTGGAGTGGAAGGTGGAGGGGTGGTACCAGTACCAGTCGATGGTGCCCATGTGGGCAACGGCGCAGTCTTCCACCATCATTGCTGCCAGCTGCTCCCACAGAGCCAGGTACTCTTCAGAGTCCGGCTGCAGCAGGGCCATCTGATCCAGCAGGTCGTCCTTGGCTTCGCTCTTATAGTTGTTGACGATGAAGTCCAGGGGCATGGTGGAGGGAGTGAAGGAATAGGTGGGCCAGTAGAAGTTGAAGTCCCAGGTATTGCTGGGCTGACCGATGAACTCATTGTAGGTGGCCAGCTCCATAGTGGTCAGATCGTAGTTGATACCCGCCTCGTCCAGGTAGGTGGTCAGCAGTGCAGGCAGGTCGGTACGGGTATTGTCGCAGACGATCTGCACAGGCTCATCGTCGTAGCCGGCCTCATAGGCCTCTTCCAGGTATTTATCCACCACATCCTGGTCTATCTCGCCGAAGTAATCGGCATCCTCGAAAACATCGGTAGCATACAGCTCGTCATACACAGGGGTGCCGCCCAGGACGCTGGCGCCGTCGGTGACCACGTCCAGCAGCTCCTCGTAGTTGATGGCAGCCATGACTGCCTTACGCAGGGCAGGATACTTGGAGCAGATGTTGTTGGTACCCATGGTGTTGAAGATCATACAAGTACCCACGTTACTGGGCAGCGTTTCGCGGACGATGCCCTGCTGCTCAGCCATATCCAGATATTCCTCGTCGATAACGTCCGTCACGTCGTAGTCACCGGATAGCAGCGCCAGGGTGGCAGAGGAGTTGTCCGCGTTGTAATAGAAGGTCATGGAGTCCAGGTAGCCGATCTTGGGGGCGGCAGTGCCGGAGTAGCCTTCTTCACAGGGTACGTAGCCATCATACTTTTCCACAGTGACGCTGACGCTGCCCACGAACTCGGTGATCTTGTAGGGGCCGGTACCGATGGCATCCTCGATCTGGTCGGTGATGTAGGACTCAGAATACTTCTGGCAGATCTCCTCGGGCAGCACGGCGATCCAGGTCTGGTAGGCTGCCAGGTAGCCCCAGCCGCGCTCGGTATAGGCATTGAAGGTCATGGTAGCCACATCGCCGTCCACGGTGATGCTCTCCACGTAGGGTGCCAGATACGTCTTGATGTTCTCGTACAGCTTCAGAGCGCGGTTGATGGAAGCCACCACGTCGGTGATCTCCACGGTGTCGCCATTGTGGAAGGTGGCGCCATCACGGACCCACAGCTTCAGGGTCAGCATATCCTCGCTCAGCTCAAAGTTGCAGACACCGGGGGCAATGTTGTTGTCGGCATCACGGGTCAGTGCGTTTTCATACACGCTGGTCAGCCAGATGTATTTCCACATACCGGTCTGCTTCAGGGGATCCAGGCCGGTGGGCTGGGAGTACACGTGGATGTTGGCATGGCCGCCAAACTTGGGGTCAGTGGCCTCTACGTCGCCGCCAGCAGTGCCGTCGGGAGCATCCGCGCCCTGTGTCTCATTGTTGGGGGTATCCGGAGTTTCGGGGGTCTGGCCGCCGCAGGCAGCCAGCAGACTGATGCTCATAGCAAGCACCAGCAGCAATGCAATCAGTTTTTTCATTTTCATTCTCCTTAATTGACCATTCTCTTATGACAGACTTCACTGAAGAAGTGACGGCTCTTTTTCCAGCGGCGCTCGCCTGTTTCATGATCGACCCAGGTCAGGCCGAAGCGCTGGTTATAGCCGTCCAGCTCCTCATAGGAGTCTGCATCGTTCCAGTAGAAATAACCCTTCAGATTGATGCCTGCACGAACACAGCGCACCAGCATCCGCAGATGTTCACGCAGATACATGACCCGGTCTTCATCATCACATTCTGCGTCAGGATCGTACTTATTAAAATCCGAGCAGCCGTTTTCCGTGATATACACCGGTATGTCGCCGTAGCGAGCCTGAATGTACAGCAGCACATCCAGCATACCAACAGGATACGGTGTGTTCCACTGACCGGGCGTGGAATAAAAACTGGGTGCAGGACTTGACAGGACCGGGTGGCTGGGATCGTACTTGGTCGCGCCGGGGATATAGTAGTTCAGACCGATGAAGTCCATCGGTGTAAACCATTTATCCAGATCCTCCTGATAGCCCGCAGGCAGGTTATCCCGGACAGAAGCCACCTCATCGATGAGCTTTTGGGGATATCGGCCGTGGACCATCGGCTCGATGTACAGATCAAAGCGCCACATATACTGGTAAGCCACAGCAGAAATATCTTCTTCCTCCATGCGGGAGGGCTGGATGGCGGAGGTGCAGTTGACCGTGCCGATCTTGCCGGTAAAGCCCATGGACCGGTACAGCCGCACCGCCCGGAAGTGAGCCAGGATCACATTGTGGGCGCTCTGTAAGGCTCTGGGAATGTCCCGCATAAAGGGCGGGAAGGAGCCGCTCCAGTGGCCACCCCGGACGAAGATATCCGGCTCATTGAAGGTGCTCCAGAACTTCACCCGATCGCCGAAATTCTCAAAGCAGACTCTGGCAAAATCCTCATACCACTGAGGGAACTCAGGGTTTGCAAAGCCGCCACGGTCCTGCAGGCACTGGGGCAGATCCCAGTGATACAGGTCCACAAAAGGCTGGATGCCGCATTCTAAGAGCTTATTGATGACCTTGTTGTAAAATTCGATACCTTTGGGGTTGACCTCTCCGGTGCCTGTGGGAATGATCCGGCACCAGCTCAGGCTCATGCGAAAAGCATCCTGGCCGGTCTTTTTCATATCCTCGATGTAGGCCTCGTAATTGTCGTAGAAGAAGCAGCCACGATCGGGCAGCACTGTGGAGTAAGGCAGCATGCCCTTGGCCTTGATCTGCTCCTCGGTAAAGCCCGGGCGGTACTTGCCTGCAAACTCCCTGGCATAGGATTCCATTATGTTTTCGGATTTGCCGTCCCGGTCCCAGGCGCCCTCACTCTGGAACGCAGAGTTAGCTGTACCCAGGATAAATCCTTCAGGGATTCTGAATCCGTACATCGTTTCATTCTCCTCTCTTCAAAGCATTGATGATTCTTTCATTGACCTTTTGGCGCAAAGCCAAAAGGTATTCTGCGTTTCTGGGGTAACGGTCGAAGCCTTCCGTATCCGTAAGTAATGTAAGCACTGCTTCCCGGTTCGTCAAGCTTTCCAGCAATTTCAGCGCCCGGTAATCCTGGAAGGCATCGTTTGTCACGTGCAGCCGCAGGGAAACCGGTATTTCCCCATCCTTATCCAACGGATATACCACGAAGGCATCACCGGAGGGGTAATAGCCGCCGCAGGCCGTGTCAAGATAAGGGTCAACCGCACGTTCCGAACGGCCGGTAAACCAGAAATTATAGCCCCAGTGCAGGAATCCCTTGACGCCGCTTTTGTACAGCTGGATGCCCAGGATCCGGTTGCGGTACGAGGGCTGTGCCATAAAGCGGTTGCCCACGTCCCTGCGCTGTGCCACACAGTAATAGGTCCACAGGTCCTCTACCCCGTTTTCCAGGAAGGTGGCAATGTGGTCGGTAGTGACCACAGGGACCCGGACAAGGCCCTTTTCATAAAACTCGTAGGAGGACAACGCATCGATGATCCGATCCTCACGGATGTGGGGCAGCAAAAGGCGTCTGGCTGCTGCGTAGGACTCCAGGTGGGTCTCATTGGGCTCGTCGGACACGTGGAAGAAGCAATCCTCCAGCACACCCTCAGCTGCCAGGAATGCTTTCAAGCTGGGCAGGAGGGCATCCAGAAACGCCTTATATTCGCTGCCGGCAGCATCGGTTTCCCAGCCGAAGATCTGCTTTTCTTCGCCGTCCACGGTTGCCAGGATCTTGGGTGCGTGTTTGGCGCCCCACTGGGTGAACAGGTGGCTAATCTCAAAGCAGCGGATCCCATGCTTACGGCACAGGTCCAGCCACCACTTGAGCCGTGCAAAGCCGAAGCTGTACTCCCCTGCTGTCACCGTCACCTCCACCATTTGGTCTGTAGGCCGCTCGCCGCCGACAGCTGTGTTCAGCGGCAGTGTGAAGATGGATGTCAGAATCATATTGTGGCCGAAGCGCACATAGGTCTGCAGATATTTTTCCGTCAGCTGTTCATACTCCGGCGAGCCGAAAGCCACGCCATGAAGCTCCGACATACAATCCCCGTGATACCAGCAGGTATTGTAAATGTCCAGTTCCGGAAGCTCTGCATCCAAAATCTGCAGTGTGAAGACCTTTTCTGTCAGCAAGACATCCTGTAAGTCGTAGATCCGTACTGTAATGGGATACACGCCGGGGTCCTGTCCTTTTGGTTCCACAGTAAACCACAAGCTGCGGGCCTGACCGTTGGCAAGATCAAAGTACTGATCCTGTTCCAAGGGCAGGAGTGGGTCAGGAAACAGGCCGGGGGTCTTGGTGATGTAGTCGTCATCACTTCCCCATGCCATAGCTGGCAGCAGCGACGGTACATACTCCACCTTCCGCACCTGCATACAGGGCTTGAGCTGCGATTCGATCTCTACCCGGCAGGGGATCCTCTGGGGCTTTTGATGCTGCGCCCACATGGCCAGCTGGAAGGAATACATCTCATTTTTCAGCATGGACCCCTGCAGGATTTCTGCTGCCCCGGGAAGGTCAAAGAAGACCTTCTCCAGGGAGCTAACTAATTTACATCTAAATTCCATGGTCAGACCTGTCCGTGGGTGAAGGTGTACTCATTGACCAGGAAGTCGTCACCGGTGCCCAGGTGGGCGGTGACCGTCACATGGTAGGTCTGTCCCAGCGTAAATTCTTCGGTCATCAGCGGTGCTGCAAACATGCCCATATCAAACTCAAAGGGCAGCGAGCGGATCACATCGTCCGCGTCATAGCTGTTGTAGAGCTTGTCGATGGCGGAGAACATGGTCTTTTCAAAGAAGGTGTTGCCGCTTTCGTCGGTGATGACCATGGTCACGCTGTCCACGAAGTAGTTGGACTTGACTACGCCGGTGGTCAGACCGGCCTTGCCGCCCATGCCGCCCTCCATGGTTGCCTCCGGTGTCTCCATCTCGCCGGTCAGGAATTCCTCGCAGGTGAAGGGCACATAGTACTCCTCATACAGGTTGGCAAAGGTGTACTTATAATCCAGCCTCCAGGAGGTGTAGAAACCGGAATCGCGGGACACGTAGCCCTGCTCATGCATCAAAACATAGCTGTAGGTGGGGTCGATGTTGCCGTCCTGGTCACGGACCACCACGGCGTCCGCTGCCGCCATGCGCATATGGTGCATACCCTCGTACTGGCACACCACGGCATCAGCCATACGCAGCTGGGCATAGGCCTCATACATTCTCTGCTCGCCGGTGACTTCGCGATAAGCGGCAAATTCCGCGATCTCGGAGCTGGGGGCCTCCATGTTCCACTCCCAGTCGCCTACGGCAATGGTGCCGCAGCCGTGGATGGGGGCAGCGTTACGGGTGCTGGTGAAGCTGATGGTGTTGCTGACCCGAGCCCAGGCCTTCTGGACGGAGGTAGAGCAGTCGTTACCCATGTACATATCCCAGCCGTCAAAGCTGGGCTGCGCATAGGCCCAATCCAGCACGACGTTGTTCTCGTCCAGTATATACTGCATACTCTCCAGATTGCTGGCCTTGTGGTTGTAAGGAATGCCCTTATGGAGAGTGCCGGGATAGAAAGCACCGTAGCACATGCTGGCGCCGCAGTGGCAGTCACGGTACAAGGTCTGGTTCACGTACCATTCGATGGAACCCATGGCCCGCATGTACTGCTCAGCGATGGAGCGCAGTTTGAGGCTCTCCTCGCTGACAGGCTCTGCGGAGTTATCCCGCCACAGGCACTTGGTGATCTCGCAGTCCTCTGCACTGGCTGCCAGGTCTGTGATCAGCACGCCATCCAGCGTATTCTGCGGGCCCACGAAAGCACAGGCCTTGATCTCGGCATCCTTGGCCGCACCTGCCAGCAGGCCGACGGTCTTGTTGCTGCCGGTGACCACCAGTGCACCGTTGGTATCGCAGTACTGGTACTTGCCGCCGTCGATGCTGCCTACCAGGCCGCCGATGGCGGCTGCACCTGTTGCGGTATAACTGATATCTGCTTCCACATTGGTGTTGCGGATATCATCGGTGCTGATGCCTGCGGCTGCGCCGCAGAAAGCGCCGTCAGCAGCCTCTTCCACTGTCACGGTACTGCCGGTGACGGTACAGCGGCTCAGGCCGCCATTGTTAACACCCGCCAGCACGCCGATATTCTTGGCAGCCGCGTCGGAGATCACAGTGACATTGGACAGGCCCAGATTACTGAGCTTACCATCGTTGACAGCCACAAAGCCCAGGCTGCCATCTACACTGCCTTCGATGGTAAAGTTGGAAATGGTGAAGTTGGCGCCGTCCAGCTTACCGGAGAATTCAGCGATGGGTGCCAGGACCGCACCGCCCATATCCACGTCCTGCAGCAGCTCAAAGTCTGCATCCGGATGATTGGCAATATTCTTCACGCCCTCGGCGGAGTGGATCTGGTAGACGCCGTCCTCATTGGGCTCCAGCTCGTTGACATCGGCAAAATTGTTCTTTTCGGTGGCTGCCTCGGTGGCTTCCGTGGCTTCCGTGGCTTCTGTGGTCTCAGCCCCGGTCGGCTCGGTCTCCGCGTCAGGTGTGCCGCAGGCACAGAGGGAGAGCACAAGACTAACCAGCAATACGATACAAAGTAATTTTTTCATGTTCTTTCCCTCCTTATTTCTTGTTCTTCTTGATGGCGATGGGGATGACTACCGCCGCTACAGCAGCTACGATCAATGCTGCAAGTGCCGCGATCCAGCCGCCGATGCCGTTCTTCTCTTGATTCTGTACCGGTTCGGTAGGTGTTGTGATATCCTCAGAAGGCTCTGTGGATTCCGCATCCGGTTCTGCGCTGCCAGGCAGCTTCTCCGGGTCGGTAGCAGAGCGGGTGCCGGGAGTCACGGTGTAGAGCAGATTGCCGCCCTCGTAATCGTAGTTACCGAACAGGGTCTGGGTCAGCACGCCTGCGCGCAGGATCACATTGATCCGGCTGCCCTCAGCCAGTCCTTCAGAGCCGATGGTGGCAAATGCGCCCTCAGACAGAACAAAGTCAGGGGCGTTGCCCACATTGTCATAGACCTGTACCAGGCCGGAGATCTTCACCAGATTGGTCACGTAGGATTCTCCGTCATAGCTGGCGGTGGTAATATACACCGCGCCACCGGTGCCGGTGGAGGTGTTACCCGTAGCCACCAGATTATGGATGCTTAAGTCGTCTGCCGCCCACATACCGGAGCCGGTGGAGGTGGAGGAATTGCCAATGAGCTTGATATCCTTCATCTCAGAGCGACAGCCCAGATTGATATACATGCCGCCGCCCTTGTTGTCGGCAATATTGTTTTCAAAGGTCACATTTTCCAATGTGATAAAGTTCATGTTCTGACCGTACAGGCCGCCGCCGTCCATGAAGCTGTGATTGCCGATAAATTGGCAATCGTGGATAGTGGCCTCGTTGGTATTGGAGCCGATGAACACACCACCGCCGCGGGGGTTGGGATGCTCCTCACAGCCTACCACCTGGTTGTTTGCGATCAGCGCACCGCCGATCGTGCAGGGGCTGTAGGTATAGATGCCGCCACCGTAGCCGCAGGCAGTGTTGCCGGAGATCTCACCGCCGGAAATGGTCATATAAGCGTTCTTGGACAGGTAGATGCCGCCGCCCGAGTTGGTGACCGTGTTGTTGCTGATCTTGCCGCCGCTCATCTTAAAGTGGGACTTACTGGCGATACAGATGCCCGCACCGTTTTCAGAGGAGTTGCCGCTGATCTCACCGGCCGTCATGGTCACGTCGCACTTGGTGGACAGACCGATACCGGCAGAGATCGGTGCCTGGTTGTTTTTCAGCTTCACGCCACTCAGAGTCAGCGTAGAACCGGTAGCATAGATAGCACCGCCCTCGATACCGGCCACACTGCCGGAAATCGTACCGCCGGTGTATGTGCCGGTGGACTTGTTATGGTACACACCTGCACCACGGTCCTCCACCTGGTTGTCAGCGATGGTGCCGCCCGTCATAGTCAAGTGGCTGTTGGTGCTGACCATGATGCCTGCGGCATTCTGCGCCTTGTTGCCGCTGATGTAAGTGCCGCTCAAGGTGGCGGTGGACTTACTCAGATACACCGCTGCACCGGCTTTCTTGGCTGTATTGCCGCTAATGGTACCGCCGGACAGCGTGATCTCGGCGTAGGACAGGTAGAAGGCTGCGCCGCTCTCATCGGTGTAGTTGCCGGAAACAGAACCGCCGGACATCACCACGGAGGTGTTCTTGCTGACGTAGCCGGCGCCGCCGTTGGCCTTGGCAGTATTGCCGGAGATCTCACCGCCGGTCATGGTCAGCGAAGAGCCGCCGGTGAGGATGAAGCCACCACCGGAATTAGCGGTATTGCCCGCGATCTTACCGCCGGAGACGATCAGCTCTGCCTCTGCAGCGATGGCTGCGCCGCCACCGCCGTCGCCTGCGGCAGTATTGCCGGAAATGGTGCCGCCTGCAATGGTGATCTTGGCACCGTTCTTGGCATAGATGCCGCCGCCGTTGGTGCCTGCCTTGTTACCCGAGATCTGGCCGCCGTACACATTCAGCGTAGCACCGTCCACATAGAAGGCACCGCCGTGCTCGGCTGCTTCGTTGCCGGAGATCTCGCCGCCGTACAGGTTGAAAGTACCCGTGCCTTGGACACAAACTGCGCCACCTGCACCGACCGCCTTATTGTCAGTCAGGATGCCGCCATACATGTTAAAGACAGCCTCCACAGCCTGCTTACGGATGATCACACCGGACAGGCTGCCGCCGGTCATCTTACCGGCTGTGTACTTACCGTCCACGGTCTTAGCCGTACAGTCGGTGATGGTCAGGTGCGCATTCTCGCTCAGGCCGAAGATACGGTCGGCGGACTTGCCCTCAGGGCCGTCGATCGTGATGTTATGGCCGTTCAGACACAGCTTGACGTCCTTGTCCCCTGCCAGCTCCAAGGCTGTGCTCAGGGTCACGTCTGCCGTCAGGTAATAATTGCCGGAGGTGGGCAGGCTGGTGGTGCTCTCCCAGGGATACCACTTCATGTCTGTGTGGTCACAGCCCTTTGCCTTGGCTGCACACAGGCAGTGGAAATGGTCTGTATAGGCATCCAGCCACAGCTTGCCGTCCTCGCGGAACTGGACTGTTTGCTTTTCGTTGTCGGCTGTAAAGTAAGCGCTGCAGTCCTGCTTTGTTTCTTCGCTGACTGCCCGGGGGCTGCCCTCTGCGGTGATGCCCAGCTCAGCGCCCTCGGTCAGCTTGCCCAGGGTCATGACCCGGTCACCGGAAAGATACAGGTTGCTTGCCACACCTGCCGCTGTGTTGTCAGTGACCACAGGTGCGCCTTCCACGCTTACCAGCTGGCACTTGCCGCCTGCATACACACCACCGGCCTGAGCAGCGCTGTTGCCGGAGATCTCGCCGCCTGCCAGGGTGATGGCAGCTTCGCCCTTGGCATAGATGCCGCCGCCGATGCCGCCTGCGGTATTATTTTTGATCGTACCGCCGTACACGTTCACTGCTGCGCCGTCCACATAGAAGGCGCCGCCGTTCTCGGCCGCTTCGTTGCCGGAGATCTCGCCGCCGTACAGGTTGAAAGTACCCGTACCCTGGACGCAGACTGCGCCACCGGAGGTGGCTGCCTTATTGCCGGTGAGGATGCCGCCGTACATGTTGAACTGTGCCTGCACAGACTGGGTACGCAGCATAATGCCGGACAGGCTGCCGCCGGTGAGCTTACCGGCTGTATAGTTACCCTCTGCATCCACCGTCGCGGTACAGTCGGTAACAGTAAATTTCGCGTTTTCCTTCAGACCCACGATCCGGTCTGCAGACTTGCCCTCAGGGCCGTCTGCCGTAATGGTAAAGCCGTTGAGACAGATCTTCACATCCGTATCCCCTGCCAGCTCCAGGGCTGTACTGAGGGTCACGTCTACTGTCAGATAATAATTGCCGGAGGTGCTGGGCAGCAATGTGCTGTTCTCCCAGGGGATCCAGACCTGCTTTTCATGATCACAGCCCTGAGCAGCCGCTGCGCAGAGGCAGTGCTGATGCTTGGTGGATACCTCCAGCCACAGCTTGCCGTCATCATGGTAGCTGACCATGCGGTGGGCGCTGTCGCCGTCGAAATAAGCAGAATAGTCGGCAGCACATTCGGCACTGATCGCACGGCTGTCGCCGTCCACCGTCACATGGATCTGTGCGCCCTCGGTCATTTCACCCAGGGTGATGAGCCGGGTGCCCTCCAGATGCAGGTTGCTGTTTGTGTCGCCGACGGTGTTGCCGGTGATCACAGGCGCGCCCTGGATAGTCAGGGACTGATTCTTCTCGTTGACATACACACCGCCGCCCACGGAGGAAGCCGTGTTGCCGGTGATTGTACCGCCGGAGATGGTGATGATGGAATTGGTGCTGCCGTAGATAGCGCCGGCCTTTACCGCCTGGTTGCCTTCGATGGCAGTGCCGGCAAAGGTCACGGTCGCCGTAGAATCCGCGTTGGTGATATTCACACCGCCGCCGGTACTGGTTGCGGTATTCTGGGCGATCTTACCGCCCTGATAGATGCCGGTGGACTTCAGGTGATACACACCGCCGCCGGAAACTGCGCTATTGCCGCTGATCGTACCGCCTTTCATCGTCAGGCTGGTGCCGGTGCTCACATAGACACCGCCGCCACCGTTATTGGCAGTATTTCCGCTGATCTCGCCGCCGGTCATGGTCATGACCGCGCCGCTCTGGAGCATGATGCCTGCGCCGTTTTCTGCCTTGTTTCCGGTGATCTTACCGCCGGACATTTCCAAAACGCCGCCGTAGATGCCGATGGCGCCCATATCGCCAGCCTGAATATGATTTTCGATGATGGCATCACCGGAGATGGTCACCTTGGCAGATACACAGTAGATCGCACCTGCATAACCGGAAGCGGTATTGCTGTGGATACGGCCGCCGGACATATTGAATTCGCTGACAGGGCTTGCCGCGCCGTTGGATACATAGACCGCGCCGCCGTTCTTGGCTGCGGAGCAGCCGCTGATCTCGCCGCCGGTCATATTGAACACAGCCTTCTTGGTGGCATTGCTGCCCTGCAGATAAACCGCGCCGCCGCCCAGTTTGGAAGCATTGGTGGACTTGGATCCCACAATCTGACCGGAAGCCAGATTCAAAGTGCCGCCGCAGCTGACATAGAAGCAGCCGCCGTTGCCGGACTGGGTACCGGTCACATAGCCTGCGTGATAGTCGCCATTTTCATCGTAATAGGCCGTGCAGTCCTCAATGGTCAGCACCGTACCGTCGCCGACGGTGGCAAGGCTCTTACCTTCCTCGCCCTTGATGTAATGGCCGTTCAGACAGATGGTGTACTCGCCGCTGCCGATCGTGCGCCAGCCGGTCAAATCCACATCCACCGTCAGATAGTAGTGGCCCGGGGTGGTCGGAAATGCATTTTTCTGATTCCACTCAGTCCATGTGATACTGCCCTCACAATTGGTGCAGTCATGGGCATTGGTATGGGTCGCGGGAACTGTCTGCTCCTCAGCTACAACGCCCAAGGGTAGCAGGCTCAGCACCATGACCAATACCATCGCAAATGCTAAGATTCGTTTTTTCATACATCTTCCTCCTTTTGTTTGGGTGCAAATTGAAAGGAAAAATCGATTTTCTTCTCCGCTAAGCGGTATTCTTGCTTCAATTCCGGGCCACAGGCCGCAGAGCCGACACCGGCACAGCGGTAATCCACACGCAAGTGCACTTTGCCGTCCGTAATCAACTCGTCGGTGTGCTCTGCCCGGTAAAGGGCATCGGTGCTGTACTGAGATACACAGCACTCAAAACCATCGCCAGTGAATTCCAGATCGCCGATCATCAGCTTTTTCACGCCGTAGTGGTTGCCGTGCTCTTGAGGCCGGACATAATCCACGTACTCGGTCTGGGCATCGCTGCTGTGCAGACCCACATACGCGCCGTGGTGCATATCGCAGTAGCTCTCCTGAGGACCGTAGCCGTAGTAGCAGAAGGCATCATGGTCAGCAGGCAGGGTCATCTCAAAGCCCAGCCGGGGCAGCCAGAAAACATTTTCCCGGACATTGCCGGCAAGCTGCACCTCCACCCGGCCATCTGCAAATACAGCACACTGCAACGTGTAGCGCAGCGCCGGTACGCGAGATACACCTGCTACCGAGCAGGCAGCTTGGATCACATTGCCCTGCAGCTTGACTTCATAAGTCTTGTGGAAGGCCACATTCAGATTTTCACCCTCCCAGACCGTTTCGTTGGTCCACAGGTGCTTGATCTTGCGCTCATTGTCGATAGGTGCCCGGAACAGGGTAAGCTCCATGGGGCTTTCCAGCTGTTCCTTGCCGTCCACCGCAAGGCTCACAAAGGTGCCATCGTGTTTGGAGAACACATAGCGGAAGCCCTCGCCAGTGGCGATGATCTGCCGGTCATTCTCTTCCATATGGGCAGGGGCCATGCACTGGGCCTTTTCTTCCGTAACATAGGGCAATGCATGCTGGGTACGGGCGTATTCATGGCCATCCTTGCGCAAGGTGCAGGTCACATAGGCACCCAGGCCGCAGACCGTGGGGACGTAATCCACCGGCACGCGCACCCAGCTATGGGGCGCTGCGTTGAGCTTTATCGTCTTTTGACAAACTTCCTTACCGTCACATTCCACGGTGAGGGTACAGTCGTATTCATTGAGGTCTGTAAAATCCAGGCGGTTGTAGATGTTCAAAATGCCCTTGTGGTATTCGGTGCGGATGGGCTGGTAGGCCGCCTTGACCTCCAAAGAGCCTGCCCGCAGGGATCTGTCGGCAAAGACCATGCCGTCGCAGCAGAAGTTGCTGTCGTGGGTCAGTTCGCCGGGGAAGTCGCCGCCGTATTTCTGCACACCGTCAACAGTGACCACATGGTCGGCCCATTCCCAGATACAGCCGCCGATCAGCTTGGGATACTTATCGAACAGTTCGCTGTATTCCCAAATGTCACCGGGGCCGTTGCCCATAGCGTGGGCAAACTCACACAGAAAGACAGGCCGGTCCAGGTTATAGTTCAGCGCGGCCTCTTCTGTCTTTTCCGGGGACAGGTACATACGGGAGTAGACATCCGCATTCCGGTTTTCGCCCCGGCGGTTGGCATCCTCGCAGTGGACCAGACGGCTGGGGTCACGGCGGTGCACATAGTCGATCATTTTCACATGGTTGGTGCCGTGGCCGGTCTCATTGCCGATGGACCACATGATGATGCCGGTAAAATTCTTGTGGTATTCCAGGGCCCGCTCCATGCGCTCCAGGTGCTCGCCCAGCCACTCAGGCCGGGTGCCCGGGTACTCACAGGTGTCCATGTCATAAGCGTGGGTCTCGTTGGCATAGCGCCGGTTAAAGCCGTGGGATTCAAGGTCCGTTTCCAAAATCACGTAGAAACCCAGCTCGTCACACAGCTCCATAAACTGAGGTGTGGGGGGATAGTGGGAGGTACGGACACAGTTGATATTCAGCTTTTTCATCAAAAGCAGATCCTGCTTTTGCTCCTCCAGGCTCTGACACCAGCCGCGATACTTGCTGGTATCGTGGTGGTTGACGCCGTGGAGCTTCACGCTTTGGCCGTTGATCAGCAGCTCGTACTGATCGGAAACGGCCACCGTCCGCAGGCCGGTCCGGAAGGTCAGCACTTCCCCGTTCCGCTCCAAAACCACCGTGTACAAATAAGGCTTTTCTGCATTCCACAGCACAGGGCTTTCGGGGGTGAATATGTATTCGCCGCAGATGGCAGTGCTGCACAGCTGCTTGCCCTCTGCAAAAATTTTCAATTCTGCTTCGCCGTCCAGCTGCACATGAATGGATTCGCCGCCGGGAATGATCTGCACATCGGTGATGTGGCCCTGAGGGCGCTGGAGCAGGTAGCAGTCCCGGAAGATGCCGTTGAACCGGAACATGTCCTGATCCTCCAGATAGCTGCCGCAGCACCACTTGAGCACCTTGACGCGAATCGTGTTGGCTCCTTGGTTTACATAATCTGTAATATCAAACTCGGCCTGCAGGTGGCTGCCCTGGGTAAAGCCCACATAGCTGCCATTGACGTACAGGAATGCACAAGAGGCAACGCCTTCAAGCATGAAGTAGACTCTGCCCCACTTGCTTTCCAGGGTAAACTCCCGCTCATAGACGCCGCAGGGGTTATGATCCGGCACATAGGGCATATCCACCGGGAAGGGGAAATTCTGATTGGTATAGTTGGGGTTGCCATAGCCATGAAGCTGCCAGCAGGACGGCACCGGGATCGTGTCCCAGCACTCGATGGTCTCAGGCACATCGGTATCCCGGTCATAGTAGGCAAACCGCCACTGACCGCTTAAAAGCATATATTCGCTGCAGCCGCCGGGGATATAGGCACTGCGGGCAGGCAGCCGGTTTTCGCTTGTCTTTTCCGGATTTTCGTAGATCCGCATTCTATATCCCTCCTTAATACTTTTTCATGGGCTTTTGCAGCAGCAACAGGCCGATGGACGCAGCACACAGCACCGCCCAGGAAATGAACATGGGCACATAGTTTCCGGACTTGTTCATAAAGCCGTACACAGCAGAGCCGATGCCTGCGCCGAAGTAGGTGGCAAAGTCTGCCACGCCGCTGACCGAGGAAACCATGTTCTTATCCGCAAACCGCAGGGGGAACATGGACAGGGTCGACGTATTGATGATGGATACCAGCGCGTAGATCAGGCTCAGGCATGCAGCCGCCACCAGAGGCGCACCGGGATTGCAGCACAGAATCACCGCCAGCACGCCGCACAGGGCAAAGGCGATCACAGAGATCAGATTCTCACGCTGACCGCTGAGCTTGTAGCAGAAAGGATACAGGAGTCTTCCCACCATGCCCACTGTGGGGATCAGCAGTACGAACAATGCCGAGCTCTCCAGGTCGATGCCGTAGCGTCTGACGAAGTACAGGGCCATCCAGGCACCGATGTTATCCTTGATCACTCCATGGAACAGCGCCGGCAGCAGCATGCCTCGGATCCGTCTGTCACGGAAAAATTCCGCGATGGCAAACCGCTGCTTCTCCGGCCTAGCGCCCTCGGGAACTGTCTTGAGTACGAAGGCTGTGGCAAGACCCAGCAGCACTGTCGACGCACCGGGCACCAGGAAGGCAGCGCGCAGGCTCACCTTCTCCACCAGCCAGGTGCTGAGCAGGATGCCTACAATATTACCCACAGACACGCTCGACACCAGGATCGGTACCTTCCTGTCGGCGGTCTCCTTGCCGTACAGGCCGGTCATGGTCCGCAGCAGGGAGCTCCACAGCATGGACTGGGCATAGGCATTGACGCACCACAGCAGCAGGATCACCACATAACCGGGCAAAAAGCCCAGCAAAAGGTTACTTGCGCCTGTCAGCAGCAGACCTACCGTCACCATGATCCAGGGGGCTGTCCGGTCACCGATCACGCCGTTGAGCAGCCGGCCACAGGCGTAGGTCACAAAGAAGGCACTGCCGATGAAGCCGTACTGGACTTCTGTGAGCAGACCGGAGCCGATCATCTCCGGCGATGCCATATTAAGATTCAGTCGGGCAGTATAGATGCCCACATAGGCTATGTAACAAAGGACAAAGATCAGTCCCTTGGGAAATGTTCGTTTCATTTTTTTCTTCTTTCCTTATATCGAACATCCTCCATCAGGTCATAGACCTTGGAAGAGCGTTCTGTGGCTGTTTCATAGCGGCGGGCCGAGAGCGCAGCTACCAGGGCATCCACCACAGCAGTCTGTGCGATCCTGGCAGTGGAGGCCTCCACCGGGTAATGGGTCTCGTCGCAAAATACTGTCAGCACCTGGTCACTGACCTGGGCAATAGGACTGGCGTTGTAGCTGGTAAGACAGATGGTGGCTGCACCGGCCTGGTGAGCAAGGGACACCGCATCTACCACAGAAATAGTACGGCCACTGTGGGAGATTCCCACCACCACATCGCCGGGCTGCAAATTCATGGTCGACAGCCGCATGACCACAGCATCGGTGTAGCCATGGACAGGAAGGCCCAGGATCATCAGCCGGTGCTGCAGCTCCCCTACCAGGCCGGCGGACGTGCCGATGCCGTAAATGTAGATGTTACCGGCGCTGTTCAGCAGCTCTACCGCAGCGGCAAAGGTCTTCCGGTCCATTCTTGCCATGGTATCCTGCAGAGCCTTAATATTGGCGGTCATGATCTTCTCCAGCACGGTGCTGCTGTGATCGCCGGGTTCCACGCCGCTCATATAGCTGGCAGGCTTCTGCTGGGACAGCTCCACCGCCAGCTGCATCTTGAATTCGGAATAACCGGAGTAACCCAAGCTCTGGCAGAAACGCACCACTGCCGAGGCCGCCGTATCCGCTTGCTTGGCAAGGGCCGCGGCGGACAAGGACAGGGTTTGGGAGGGGTACTGGGTCACGTAATCAGCAATGCGTTTTTCCGCTGCTGTTAAAAACTTATACATTTTTTGAATTTGTGGGAAAAAGCAAGCTGTTTTCAAGATTTTTCCTCCGTTCTATTTTAGAACAAAATTCTGAATTTTCGTAACTTTTCTTAGAACAATATTATTGTATCACCCTAAAAGGTCCCTGTCAATCACAAAAACATCTCTTTTTTTATTTCCCTCGAAAAAAAGAAAAACCGACCTGTAAACTGTCGGTTTTCCCTTATTTGGGCTCTTTTCCTTCTTCAAATACCCGGATCATTTCCCGGGTCAGGCTGATGCCGTCATCGTGGGCAGGCAGACTATCGCGATGGTACCATTCGGCAAGGGACAGCTCCGTAGTATCCATATGGATCGTATCCGCGCCCTGCAGGTCACAGTAGAAGCCCATGAGCACGTTGCCGTCCACGCCCCAGGGCTGGCTCTTGTAGTAGCGGATGTTGGTCACCTGCAAACCCACTTCCTCCATGACCTCCCGCTGCACCGTCTGCTCCAGGGTCTCGCCGATCTCTGTGTAGCCGGCAAGGAGGGCATAGCGGGTATAGCTGCGGCCTGCATACTTGCTCAGCAGCAGCCGGTCGCCGTCGGTGACCGCAATGATCACCGCCGGGGAGATCCGGGGGAAGATCATATTGCCGCACTGAGGACAGCGGAGCATACGCTCTTTGGTATCATGGACAGTGGCCGTACCGCAGCAGCCGCAGAAACGGTTGACCCGGTACCAGTTGTATAAGTGCCAGGCTGTCATAGCCGCAAAGCACATATCCTTGGACTGGAGCTGCCGCAGAAGCCTTGGCTGCTCATAGTGGTAGCTTTCGTCCGGGCAGTCCCCTGTCTGGCCCAGCCACAAAAAGTAGCTGCGGCCCTGCAGCCGGAAGACATAGCACAGCTGCTTTTCACCCCAGGAAGTCCAGCCCTCCCCTGTCCAGGTCTGCACCTGGGTCCAGGTAGGTAAATGCAGCGTATCGTCCGCATCTCTTCTTATCAGGATCCCCGCCTGCCCCACACAGATGACGATATCCCCGGGCCTCGGCTCCCAATTATGAAATTCGTTTTCCAGCCGACCGGCAGCAAGATCCTGCAGCATGGCATTTCCTCCGTTTTTCTTTTATAGTACCACATTTCGCTGCCCCAGGCAACAAGAAACCGCCGGGCAGCTGCCCGGCGGTGATGGGACGGATTACTGTTCTTCGGGGAATGTGTACTGGGCCTTGTACTTGGCAAACTGCTCAGCAAAGGCCGCGCTCTCGTGCAATTCGCCTGCCTTCAGGGCGTTCAGGTACTCGTGAGCCTCCAGCTTGCCCTCAGAGACCTGGAGCATCTCCACCGCGATATTGGAGCAGTGGTCTGCGGTACGCTCGCAGGCAGTCAGCAGATCCTCCAGCACGAAGCCGTACTCCACGGTGCACAGACCGTCGCGCAGACGGCGCACATGGCGGGATTTGATCTCCCGGACCAGGGAGTCAACGACCTGCTCGCGGGGCTCAACCTTCACAGCCTGGGCCAGATCGAAGGTCTGATAAGCAGAAACAGTGCGGTCTACGATGTCCGTGATAGCACGTTCCAGAACGGAAAGCTCTGCCTTTGCCTGGCTGGAGAAATTGATCTTCTTCTGAGCCATTTCCTCGGCAGCTTCGGCCACCGACACTGCATGGTCAGCAATACGCTCCACATCCGCCACGGTATACAGCAGGGTATTCAGCGTCCGGTTAGCCTCCACAGACAGCTGCACACCGGACAGCTTCACCAGATAGGTATCCAGGGCATCCTGATAGTGGTCGGTCTCGTCCTCCAGGGCGATGACCTTGTCCATGATCTTCTGATCAAACTGACGGGTCAGGCCAAGGGCCAGGCTCATAGCCTCGGAGGAGGCCGCAGCCATCTTGCCGGCGATCTCATGGGCGCGCTGGACAGCCACAGCAGGCGTTGCCAGCAAGCGCTCGTCCAACAGGGCGGTCTTTTCCGGCTCCTTGACCTCGGGCACCACCAGGCAAGCCAGCTTCACCAGCAGCTTATTCATAGGCAGCAGCACAGCGGTAGCGCCGATGTTGAAGAAGCTGTGGATCACCGCGATATCCCAGGCCTTGGCCGTGTTGCTCAGGAATTCCCAGGGGAAGAAGATGCCGATACCGTAGAAGATCAGCACGAACAGCAGCACGCCTACGATGTTAAAGAGCAGGTGCACCATAGCGGTACGGCGGGCGTTCCGGTTGGCGCCCATAGAGCCGATCAGCGCAGTGACACAGGTGCCGATGTTCTGACCCAGGATAATGGGAATGGCAGAGCCGAAGGTGACCACGCCGGTGCCGCACAGACTCTGCAAAATGCCTACAGAGGCAGAGGAAGACTGGATGATGGCAGTCAGCACAGCGCCCACCAAAATACCTACAACAGGATTGGAGACGGAGGCCATCATCTGGGCAAACCAGGGCTCATTTTCCAAAAATTCCATGGCGTTGCCCATCATATCCATACCGGTCATCAGTCCCAGAAAGCCCAGCAGGATCATACCGATATTTTTATGGCTGTCCTTCTTGGTGAACATGTACAGAATGATGCCAATAATACCAAGCAGCGGTGCCAGGGTGGTGGGCTTGAACAGCTGGATAATAAAGCTGTCGCCCTCCAGGCCGCTCAGGGACAGGATCCAGGAGGTGATGGTCGTACCCACGTTAGAGCCCATGATAACGCCCACAGCCTGCTCCAGAGTCATGATGCCGGAGTTAACGAAGCCGACGACCATGACGGTAGTAGCCGACGAGGACTGGATCACTGCAGTGACTGCAGCACCCAGGAAAAAGCCCTTGATCACGTTGGAGCTCATTTTGGACAGGATCGTCTGCAGCTTGCCGCCGGCAGTACGCTCCAAGGCCTTGCCCATAATGTCCATACCAAACAGGAACAGAGCCAGACCACCCAGCAGGGTGATGATATTAAAGATGTAGGTTCCCATGCTTTTTCTCCTTTAGGGATTATTTTGCCTTGACTTTTTTATTATAACCGCTCCTGCTTACAAAAGCCAGTACTTTATTAAAAAAAGATGCAAAAAATGTATCACCCGCCATTGTCGGGCGGTTTTCCAGCTGCATCAGCAGCTAGTAAAGAACGCCCGGAATGTTGCGCATCTCGGGCGTTTTGCAGAAAAATCAGTTGCGTTTGTCCACGATAAAGGTGGCCAGGCGTTCCACCGCTCCCCCACCGCGCTTGTTTTTCATAGCAGGCTCCTTCTAAAAACCGTAATATATCAAAATCATACAGCTGCATATAATCTTATAAGAAAGGCAGACTGCCGCAGCGCGATCCGTACGATGATGAATATGGGAAGGCCAACCTCCTGGTCGGCCGATCCGTCTGCGCTCTTTTCTTTTATTTCAAAGAATAGCCCGGTGGTTTTGGGGTAAGCTACTGATGGACAGCCGCAGAAAAAATCTGAAAAGTTTGGCAAAAAATGCTTGACTTTTCGGTTTCTTTGCGTATAATAAGAGTCGTCCCAAATATAGAGGATTTGTGTAACGGTAGCACACCGGACTCTGACTCCGTTTGCGGGGG